>NZ_JAUOEQ010000002.1:0-309010 GCF_031931965.1 Shewanella sp. SP2S2-6
CATTTGTTTCCGCTTTTAAAAAAGCAAAACCAAAATTATGTACATATTGCTATGAACACTCTTCATCATTGATTTAATTCTTTGACTGCCAAACCGAAGGTTAAGCAGTTTCGATTAACTCAACACCTGTGAGTGTCCACACAGATTTCTTGTTTTATCTTGTTAAAGAGCAACTCAATATCCGTAAGAGGACTTGAGTACCACACTGAGCGCCGAACGCTTCCAAGTGGCTAGGGCTGCGTATTCTACGCATTTCCCGTTTCGCGTCAAGGAGTTTTTGCAAACTTTCTCAACACTCATCAATTAGTAAACTCATTGATGAACTGTCACATCAGGTTGCTTAACGCTGTCTGCCGTGTCAGTGGATGCGCATTATAGGGAGCAGGAGATTTTGTGCAAGGGCTTTTTTAGCAATCTGCGCCAAGCGAATGAATAACCACCAAACTGCAGAAATATACTGCAATATTGAGCAATATCGCTGTTTGGGTTAATAAGTCTGGCAGAATAAATCACCTATTGCAGAGGTTTTAATAGATTGAATGGGCATAAACAGAAGTTGATAGCTATTTTTCGCTATATCTATCAGCAAACCTCTAAAAGCGTTATGCCCAGTGTGATGTCTTACTCTTGTTTGTACCTAGCTAATGATAAACAATGATCAAATGCACGAGCCCTAAGGTTTATGCTCTTCTTGTTTCTCTTTCTCGAGATCTGTAACGACTTGAGTTTGTGCAGCGGCTTGGGCCGAGGGAACCGTCTCGACACTCGCCGCGATATCATCTCCTACAACGTGAGCGACTTTGAGCTTTCTCACGGTTCGAATCGTAATGATCGGGCCTGAAATCGCATATAAGTAGAAGCCGACACATAAAATCAATGCAGGTTGCACCGACACCACCACAAACACACCGACGACCAGTAAGATCACGATAAAGTTGACCTTGCCGCGCCAATCAATTTCTTTGAAGGAGTGATAGCGGAAATTGCTGACCATCAGTAAACCGGTTGCTGCCGTAACAAGGGCCGCAATCCAACTGATATTTCTTCCATCGAGACTGTATTGGTTACCAAGCCAAATACTGCCAGCAATAACAGCGGCGGCAGCTGGGCTGGCGAGACCTTGAAAATAACGCTTATCGGCAACGCCAACTTGCGTATTAAATCGAGCAAGCCTGAGTGCTGCACCTGCGCAATAGATAAATGCGGCCAGCCAACCAATTTTACCTAAGTCCGCTAATGCCCAATTGTAGGCGAGTAGTGCTGGCGCCATTCCGAAGGACACCATATCGGCCATACTGTCGTACTCAGCACCAAAATCACTTTGGGTATTAGTCAGTCTTGCCACTCGTCCATCGAGCCCATCACAAATCATGGCAATAAAAATGGCTATCGCTGCGGCTTCAAAGTTAGCATTCATGGAAGCAATTACGGCATAAAAACCTGAAAACAAACCCGCTGTGGTAAAAAGGTTCGGTAATAAATAGATACCTTTATTCTTTACTGTTTGATTTGAAGAATTTTGCATACACTTATTACGCTAGTTCGGTGAAGAGAAGTTAGCTTTCAAGATAACATATTTTATTATCATGTCGATGAGAGACCAGTTAGGGATGATTTCGATGTTAAAAGTGAACACGTTCAGCACTATGCTATGCCGATGGTTTTGGCTCGGCCTTTTCATTGGCCCCGTTTCTGCGGGCGTTATCTATACTTGGGTCGACGAAAATGGGGTGACGCATTACAGCCAACAAGCCCCGCAACAAGAAAACATCAAAGCAGAAAAACTCTACAGTGAAGATTTAGAGCAGGCGAAAGTGGGTTTTATCGCACCGGTAAAGAAAGCGGAAGCCACTTCTGAAGCCAATCAATTAGAAAAGTCAGCGGCGCTGATTAAAGAGAAAGATGCTAAACAGGCTCAATCCATTTGTGAGAGTGCTAAACACAATTTAGATATTCTCACAACGCACACTAAGCTTATCCGTCAAACTTCCGATTCGGGTGAATCTGTCGCTATGACAGAGGAAGACCGCCAAGCCTCGATTGCTCAGCAACAGGAAAGAATCAAACTCTTCTGTGATAAGAAGTAGCCATTAACGAACAACGATTAACGCTAATGCAATAAAAAAGGAGCCGAGTTAAAAACTCGGCTCCTTTCGTTTTAGTACTTGAAGCGGGAGCGATACTGACTAAGAAAGCGCTATCTCTTATTGCAAGATAGTTTATTTCAAGCTCGTTCATTCAAGAACGCTTATTTCAGTTCGCCTATTTCAACCTATCCAACTTCAAGCTTGCGATTAACGTATCGCATTCAAACAACACACTAAGTGACTAGCGACTGGTTATTGCTCGAACACTAACTCGCCACCCGCACAGCTGACCTTGATCGGTTTACCCGGTAACAAGTCGCCACGCAGTAATTTCTGCGCCAGCGGGTTTTCGACTTCTTGCTGCAATGCCCGTTTCAACGGTCTTGCGCCATACACAGGATCGAAACCAATTTCCGCAATCAATGATAATGCGTCGTCGGTGATCTCCAATGTATAGTCCTTTTCCGCCAAACGTTGGCGTAAGGAAGCAATCTGTATCGAAGCAATACGCTTGATATTGGCAGCATCCAATGGATGGAACACCACAGATTCATCGATACGGTTTAAAAACTCGGGTCTGAAACTGTGAGTAACCACATTCATTACCGCCGCTTTCATCTCTGCATAGGTCACTTGACCAAATCCTTCTTGGATAATGTCGGAGCCTAAGTTCGAGGTCATGATGATCACTGTATTTCTAAAATCTACAGTACGACCTTGACCATCGGTTAAGCGTCCATCATCAAGCACTTGCAGTAAGATGTTAAACACATCGGGATGCGCTTTCTCGACTTCGTCGAGCAATATCACCGAATACGGTTTACGACGAACGGCTTCCGTTAAGTAACCGCCCTCTTCATAACCTACGTATCCAGGAGGCGCACCCACTAAACGCGATACTGAGTGTTTCTCCATAAACTCAGACATATCAATGCGCACTAAGGCCGATTCGGTATCGAATAAAAACCTCGCCAGTGATTTACACAGCTCAGTTTTACCCACACCGGTTGGGCCTAAGAACAGGAACGAGCCTATCGGGCGATTTGGATCCGCCAGACCCGCGCGGCTACGACGAATCGCATTCGCGACCGCATCGACGGCTTCGTTTTGGCCTATCACCCGCTCGTGCAGCGCCACTTCCATTTGCAGTAATTTTTCGCGCTCGCCTTCAAGCATTTTCGATACGGGTATTCCCGTCGCTTTCGACAAGACTTCGGCGATTTCGAACTCAGTGACCTTGTTACGCAATAACGTCATGTCCTGCATTTCGGCTTGCGATGCCAAATCGAGCTGTTTTTCAAGCTCAGGAATACGACCGTATTGCAACTCAGACATCCGAGTTAAATCACCCGCACGACGCGCCACTTCTAAATCCATTCGAGCCTGTTCGAGATCGGCTTTAATATGCTGAGTTCCCGCTAGTGCGGCTTTTTCAGTACGCCAGATTTCGTTCAACTCTGAAGCTTTAGCTTCAACGTCACGTAATTCCTCTTGCAGATGGTCAAGCCTGCGACGGCTCGCCTCATCATTTTCTTTGGCTAACGCTTGCTCCTCCAGTTTGAGCTGGATAGCACGTCGTTCAAGCCGGTCGAGTGACTCAGGTTTTGAGTCCATCTGCATGCGGATGCTCGATGCCGCTTCGTCGATCAAATCGATCGCTTTATCGGGCAACTTACGGTCCGACACATAACGGTGCGACATAGTCGCCGCCGCCACAATCGCCGGATCGGTAATTTCCACATGGTGATGCAGCTCGTAACGTTCTTTCAGGCCACGCAAAATGGCAATGGTGTCTTCAACGCTTGGCTCATCCACCAGCACTTTTTGGAAACGACGTTCAAGCGCCGCATCTTTTTCAATGTACTGACGATACTCATCAAGCGTGGTAGCGCCCACACAGTGCAAATCACCACGCGCTAACGCAGGTTTGAGCATGTTACCCGCATCCATTGCGCCTTCACCTTTACCGGCGCCGACCATAGTATGCAGCTCGTCGATGAAGAGGATCACTTGACCTTCTTCCTGCGCCAACTCATTAAGTACCGCTTTTAAACGTTCTTCGAACTCACCGCGATATTTAGCGCCCGCAATCAATGAGCCCATATCGAGGGATAAGACGCGCTTATTTTTAATCCCCTCAGGGACTTCACCATTAACGATACGCTGGGCAAGTCCTTCAACAATCGCCGTTTTACCCACACCCGGTTCACCGATAAGGACGGGGTTGTTTTTACTGCGACGTTGTAACACTTGGATCGTGCGGCGAATTTCATCGTCACGGCCGATCACAGGATCTAACTTGCCTTGTTCGGCTCGCTCGGTCAGATCGATAGTAAACTTCTTCAACGCTTGGCGTTGATCTTCAGCGTTCGGATCATCCACTTTTTGGCCGCCGCGCATTTGTTCAATGGTTTGCTCCATCAACTCTTTGGTCGCGCCGGCTTTTTTCAACGCTTGCGCGAGGGCATCACCTCCTTCTAACGCAGCTAATACAAATAACTCGCTAGAGATATATTTGTCTTTACGCTTTTGCGCCAATTTATCGCACAGATTTAATAAACGTATTAAACCTTGGGATAATTGCACATCGCCGCCGGTACCTTCGACTTGAGGTAAGCGCTCAAGCTCTTGACTCAAAAGCGAGCGCAGCGCACTCACGCGAATGCCAGCTTGGGTCAATAAGGGATGGATTGAACCTGAATCTTGGTTCAACAATGCCATCATCAAATGCAGCGGTTCAATAAACTGATGATCACGCCCGAGTGCGAGAGACTGGGCATCTGAGATGGCAAGCTGAAATTTATTGGTCATACGATCGAGTCGCATACAGCCTCCTAAAACTCACAAAGTAGAGATATGCCAATCCACAAGATATCTTGCCAATTTAGTGGCGTTAAATCAGTACCGCTAATGGAGAGATCTCAATAGGATTGGTATTACATTTCGTTAGTTAAAAGATGGGGGCTATTTAGCCAAATTCAAGCGGATAACGAGGAAATAAATATAAATTGTAGGGGAATTAACTTAAGACTTAAGCCAGATCAACGATGCCATGCGCCCCGTCACCTTATCGCGACGATAAGAGAAATAATCGGTGTCACTGACAGTGCAGATATCGGCGCTATAAATATGCTTGATGCCGAGTAAACTCAAGCGTAATTTAGCCAAGCCAATAATATCGGCCAGATACTTGTCACCACTGGGAATAAAACATGCAGCCGCATGTGGATGTAACCCACAGAATGCGTGCTTCACTTCGACGCCCACTTCAAATTTTTGCGGACCAATGGCCGGGCCTAGGTAAGCAATCAACTCATCCATAGGAGAACTAAACTGCGCCGCGGTGGCCTCAATCACGCCATCACATAAACCGCGCCAACCGGCATGGGCCGCAGCCACTTCAGTTCCCGCTTGATTACACAGCAATACAGGTAAACAATCGGCGGTCATTACAGCGCAAACTTGGCTCGCTGTTCGGCTAAAACTGGCATCGGCAATCGGCGTATCCGCAGCCTGAGCTAAGCTCAGCATATCTAAATTGAGCACATGGGTACCATGGACTTGCTCAAGCCAGACAGGATCGGCAGTTAACGCTAATTGTTTGCAGAGTAATTCACGATTAGCCATCACCTGCTGTTCAGCATCTCCGACATGCAGTCCAAGATTCAAACTGTCATAGGGATACACGCTCACACCGCCATGACGATTTGTCATAGCGATGCCAACATTAGCAGGAACAGGCCAATCGTGATCAAACACTTAGAGATACTCGATCGGATGCTCTACCGTGTCTTGACGCAGTGCTTTAGTCAAAATCACCATGTCTTCAGGAATTGGCGCTTGCCAGCTCATGATTTCACAACTCACTGGGTGAGCTAATTCTAGACGGACTGCGTGCAGCGCTTGGCGCTTAAAGTTTTTCAGGATATCGAAAAACTCTGGGCTCGCGGCTTTAGGCGGTTTTGGACGACCACCATACACAGGATCGCCCACTAACACGTGGCCTATGTATTCCATGTGCACACGGATCTGGTGAGTACGGCCAGATTCTAGACGTAATCTCAGACGTGTGTGGTTACGGAATTTTTCCGCGACACGGTAATGCGTCACCGCAGGTTTACCTGAGTGCAGCACGGCCATGTGAGTACGTTTAGTAAGATGGCGACCAATCGGCTCATCCACAGTACCGCCACCAGTCATAGTCCCCATAACAATCGCTTCGTATTCACGAGTGATTTCACGGGCCTGCAAAGCGGCAACTAAATGGGTTTGCGCTTCAACGGTTTTGGCAACGACCATCAAACCTGTTGTATCTTTGTCCAGACGATGCACAATACCCGCACGTGGCACATGCTCAATATCAGGACAATGGTGCAATAGTGCATTCATCAAAGTGCCATCGGCATTGCCAGCACCTGGGTGAACCACCAATCCAGCTTGCTTGTTGATCACGATAATGTCGTCATCTTCATAGACGATATCCAGATCAATGGCCTGCGCCGCGGCATGGACTTCTTCTTCGAGAGTGGCGTCTATGAGTATCTGTTGCAGCTCATAAACTTTCTCGCGGGGCTTATTAACGACAACGCCGTCAACATGAACTGCATCAGATAGGATCCATTCCTTGATGCGCGTGCGCGAGTAATCTGGGAACAACTCTGCTAGGGCCTGATCTAATCTCAGTCCAGTTTGTGTTGCCGAAATCTCGCTTTTTAGATTAATCTCTTGTGTCATAGGAACCGTATCCCCGTTTAGGGGTCAAAAAATGTGTGCTATCTGTTACAATCGGATGTTTTCTATTTTATAGTGAAATGGAAAAATTCTTAACTACAACTTAAAAAGAATTGAATTCAAGTATGTATAAATTTTCCAAAGGCGTTACCTTAGTCCTATTTTCACTAGCGTTATCAGCCTGTAGCAGCAGCCCTGATGATAACGACATTGCCGCCAAAACGTCACCTGATGTGCTTTACACTCAGGCAAGAACCTCTATGGAACTTGGCAATTACTCTAAAGCTGTCCGTTCTTTGGAGGCGTTAGACTCACGCTTCCCCTTCGGACCTCACAAAACTCAAGTCCAGTTAGACCTGATTTATGCTTACTACAAAATGGACGATGTCGCTTCGGGGATTGCGAACATAGACAGATTTATCCGTCTTAATCCTACCCACCCTGATATTGACTATGTGTTTTATATGCGCGGTTTAGTGAACATGCAAGCCGACAACTATTTGTTCCACGATATGCTTAATATCGACCGAACCGATCGTGACCCTAAAAATGCTCAAGATGCTTTCAAAGATTTTGATCGTCTTATCAAAACTTACCCTAACAGCAAATATGCCGCCGATGCGCAAAAACGCATGTTAGCGTTGAAGAATCGCTTAGCAAGATATTCAATCCAAGTTGCCGAATATTATCTCAAGATGAATGCATGGAGCGCCGCAGCAATCCGAGCACAATCTGTAATGGAAACATATCCTGGCACCCCTTCAAATGAACGGGCATTAGAGATAATGATAGAAGCTTATGGCGAATTAGGTCAGAGCAAGCTGAAGCAAAACGTGCTCATGGTAATGCAAGCTAACTATCCAAACAATGAAATCTTATCAAACTAGCCGAGAATGCCCCTTTAATAGGGGCATTTTTTTGCTTTGTTACCCAAGTTAACCCATCACTGGATATTGCTAAGTCCCCAGCGTAGATAGTGGTTTGACTATTTTTAGCTCGCCACTTGCAGCGTAAATGACACTTTCGTGTAAATCTTATCCAACCGAGTCACTTTTTACGTTATTTAGTAAAAATCTATTGACTCAAAACCCGAAAAGCCTTTAAATTGCGCCCGTCGCCCGAATAGCTCAGTCGGTAGAGCAGAGGATTGAAAATCCTCGTGTCCCTGGTTCGATTCCGGGTTCGGGCACCATCTTTAAATTGGTTGCTTCAGTGACTAATGTTAGAGAACTGCAATAGGTACAGTGCAGGTGTGGTGGAATTGGTAGACACGCCAGCTTCAGGTGCTGGTGCTCGCAAGGGCGTGGAGGTTCAAGTCCTCTCACCTGTACCAAATTGCAGTTCAACGAATGAAACAAAGCATTAAGATTGTTTCTTCGGTTTTAAGATTACTCATTCGATGAAATTTCGGATAGCCATGCAGATGTGGTGGAATTGGTAGACACGCCAGCTTCAGGTGCTGGTGCTCGCAAGGGCGTGGAGGTTCAAGTCCTCTCATCTGTACCAACATTTAAACCTCGCTTAGCGAGGTTTTTTTGTATCTGAAACAAAATAAATCCTCTGTTACTCTCCCTTCTTTCCGCTGATTTGCTATACCTAATGTTACAGACTCATCGTAGGGATAGCTCGAGCTCTGCCTAAAGGACTCTTTAGTTCACTGAGGCTATCCCATATGAACGGTCTACAAATAAAACAAAAAATGTTTATCGGCATTTTGGTCCCCCTTGCAATGTTACTGACGATTGGTTTTCTCGCCATTAATATGATGGGCAATATTGAGTCGGGTGTTGAACGCATCTATAACGACAGAGTGGTGCCGCTGGATGATTTAAAAGTGATTGCCGATAAGTATGCGGTCGATGTTATCGATGCGGTCAATAAGGCGAACGCGGGTGGTTTCACCGCCTCGCAAGCGGCTGAAGCGCTAGACAGTGCCAAATCGACTATTACTCAACATTGGCAAAAATACCTATCTACCGAGCTTACCTCAGAAGAATCCCGACTCGTAAAACAAGCCGAAGTGCTGTTCTCCCCCGCGAATCAACAGATTGATACCCTGATTTCGCGCTTAAGAGGATTAAACGGTGATGTTTCAAGCCAACTCTCAGCCAATATCCTGCCGCTGTACCAAGCAATTGATCCTATCAGTAACCAAATATCTGAACTGATTGCACTGCAAATCCGCGTGGCGGGCGAAGAAAAAGATCGTGTAAATGCCATTTATCAATCTTCAATCACTATTTTTGCGGCATTAGCCTGTGCCGCCATGATCATCAGTATTGTGATTGGACTCTGGGTCAATCAAAGCGTGATGAATCCCATTAATGACATCCTTGGTAAACTGAAAAGGATCCATCAAGACTCTGATCTCACCGTCAGATTCACCACTTTTAATCACGATGAGCTAGGGCAAATATCCACTAGCCTCACCCAAGTGATTGAACACTTACGGGGCATTCTTCATTCCATTGCCGAGGCGGCAACTACGGTCAACAGTTCGGCAAATGAGTTAAGTAGCTTCACCCAAGCCACCAATAAACGAATGCAACAGCAACAAGCCGAAACGGAGCAGACTGCAACGGCCATGAATGAGATGACGGCCACCGTTGCCGAAGTCGCCCAAAGCGCATCTGCCGCAGCGGATTCAGCCAAAGATGCCGATACCTATGCCGCTAACGGCAATAATATTGTGATGCAATCGATTAGCAGTATGTCGCAGCTTTCTGATCAAATTCAAAAAACGGCGCAGGTCATTGGATTTTTATCTAATGAAAGCCAAAATATCGGCCGCGTACTCGATGTGATTAAGAGCATTGCCGAACAAACCAATCTACTGGCACTCAATGCCGCCATTGAAGCCGCACGGGCGGGAGAGCAAGGTCGCGGCTTTGCAGTCGTTGCCGATGAAGTGCGAACCTTAGCGCAACGCACCCAAAAATCGACTCAAGAAATTGAGGCCATGATTGCCACCCTACAACAAGGGGTTAAAGAAGCCGTCAGCGCCATGGAAATAGGTATCAATCAAGTAGATGATGCCAATGATAAAGCCAATCAGGCGGGTCAAGCGCTGAAAGAAATTGTCACCTCAGTAGACAGCATCACCGAGCTAAATACCCACATTGCGACCGCCGCTGAAGAGCAAAGTAGCGTTGCCGAGAGTATTAATCGCAGCATTATTGCCATCAGCGATATCGCCGAGCATTCCACAGCTTCGGCGGCGGAATTAAGTGAATCTGTGATTAATTTGACTAAGCTCGCCAGCAGCATGCGCAATCAAGTGAGCGCATTTAAGCTCTAATTTAACTCAATCAACCACCAAACGACTGCAACCATTTTTGCTGTTGCAGTCAAATTCCCCTCTATTTACATCATCTGTAACCCATTGAAATAGAATATCCGTTTCATCATTTCTCGATTTAATTTCTCCTTCTGTTGAACACTTCAAATGATCTCAGCCTCGTTATCGATAGCACAGATAGCGATAATCTCTATTGATCCAAATCAAATAGATCTTTAAACTTATTAAACATTCATAATATTTACATGTTAAGGATTTTCTATGTTGGACAGCCGTACTATCCAAGTTATCAAGAGCACCATTCCCTTACTCGAATCAGCAGGTCCTGCGCTGACGACCCATTTTTATCAACGTATGTTCAAACATAATCCTGAATTGAAAGATGTGTTCAATTTGGCGCACCAACATTCTGGTGGTCAGCCTGTCGCCCTGTTCAATGCCGTCGCAGCCTATGCAAAAAATATCGAAAACTTAGCGGTACTGAGTTCAACGGTTGAGCGCATTGCCCAAAAACATACGGGATTTCTGATCAAACCTGAGCAGTATGCGATCGTCGGCAGCCATTTATTGGCAACGCTTAAAGAATTAGGGGGCGATGCGGTAACAGAAGAAGTGTTAGAAGCTTGGGCACAGGCTTATGGATTTTTAGCCAACATCTTTATTCAGCGAGAAGCACAGATTTATCAAGCGCATGCAGAGCAAGATGGTGGCTGGTTGGGTGAGCGTCAGTTTGTCATTAGCGCGAAAAATACCGAGTCCGCAGTCATCACCTCCTTCATATTGACGCCCGAAGATGGCAAGCCAGTTAAAGATTTTATCCCTGGTCAGTATTTAAGTTTGAAGCTAACACACCCGAATTTGGCATATGAAGAAATCCGCCAATATTCCTTATCCGATGCACCAAATGGCACCAGCTACCGCATCAGTGTGAAACGCGAACTCGGCGGACAAGTGTCGAACCTGCTGCATGATGCGATACACGTCGGCGACAAAATCGCAGTGATGCCACCCGCGGGGGACTTTACCCTAGAAGTCGCGGCGGACACGCCCGTAGTGCTCATTTCGGCTGGTGTAGGCCAAACACCGATGAAAAGTATGCTCAATCAATTACTCAAGCTGCAGCATCCCAGCACTATCACTTGGCTGCATGCCTGTGAGCAAGGCGCCGTACACGGGTTCAAGCAGGCTATCTACGCCAAGCGCCAGCAACATCATAATCTGACGAGTCATGTTTGGTATCGTGAGCCAGCCCCAACCGATAAGTTGGGTGATGATTATGATTTCGAAGGGCAAATGGAGTTAAGTAAAGTCGCCGAACAGTTGCTTCCCCACGCACGTTATTATTTCTGCGGCCCCATTGGATTCATGTCAGCCATCAAGCAACAACTTCTCGCTCTGGGTGTCGCGGCTGAAAACATGCACTATGAAGTGTTCGGCCCCCACGCAGATCTTTAATGGCATGACACGGACTTGAGGAAATTCACGCTCAGGTCCGTTTGAATGCTTAGCTTTTATGCTTAGCTTTCATTGTTAGCATGGCAACCAATAACGACATGAACGATGAATGCTTGATGTACTTTACTGTTCATCATTTTTAACGGATAGAGGCAACTTCAGCCGCAGTAAGTGCGCGACTTTCACCCGGAGCGAGTTTTTCATCGAGCACAATATCGCCTATCGATAATCGATGCAAGCCAACAACCGGATTGCGGAACCGACCAAACATCCGCTTGATTTGATGATACTTACCTTCATGTAAAGTCACTTCAGCTACGTTATCAGCGAGGATAACCAGTTTAGCGGGTTGGGTTGTAATATCTTCAAAGCCAAAATACATCCCTTCGGCAAATGCAGCGATGTATTCTTCGGTTATGGGATTAGCTAAGGTAACCCGATACACTTTGTCGACCTTGTGTGTGGGTGACATCAGCGCATCAGACCAGCGGCTATCATTGGTCAATAATAACAAACCCGAAGAGTTTAAATCTAGTCTGCCAGCAATATGCAACTCATCACGGGCTTCGCAATCAAGCAAATCAATCACTGTTTTATGCTGAATATCTTTGGTAGCACTCACCACTCCAATCGGCTTGTGAAGCATCACATAGACGGGCGCATTGGCCTGCAGTATGTGCTCATCGAGTTGTATGCGGGAAAACTCATCCACTTGCCTATCCATGTCCTTCTCTATCAATCCATCGACGCACACTCGGCCCGATAATAGCAGTTCACGCACCGCTTTACGGTGCGTGTGTAACTGGGTACAAAGATAACGATCGAGTCGGCCGCGCTTAGATTGCATAAAACCACAAATGACGAAATATGAATGGGATAGCCATTCTAGCAGGATGCAAGTTCAGCTCATAGCAAGCCGAACTTGAGGGTTATCACAAAGGCTATTCTGGGCTAAATTGGATCGAACGAGGTAAAATTTGTTAAGCTAGGCGCTCAATTCATCTTACTGTGAGTGGTTACCGCATCAAAAACTTATCCGCAAGTCCCGCTTTAATACGTTCGAACCTGCTATTTTTAGCCTTGTTTTTAGTGACGCTAGCGAGCTCTTTTTTCGCCCAAGCAAACGATGCAGTTAATCCTCCTGAAGCGGCTCGCCCCTCCGCTATCCATGATAAACCGCTGGTCGAGCGTTACGTCCTCGATGAACTTAAATCCCTCAGACACGATCAACAGGATCTCGAGCGTCGTCTCACCATCGACATCACCGACCGCGAACTCGCCGTAGCTGACAAATCGATGAATTACGCCAATGTCACTGTAACTTACTTCTTCTACATCATTGCGGGTGTCGCCTCGTTAGTCGCCTTTATCGGTTGGCAATCCCTGCGAGAAATCAAAACGCACACCGCCAAACTGGCTGCTAACCAGCTGCAGAGTATTGCCGAACAATACGAAGAAAAGTTCAAAGTACTTGAGCAAGAACTCAAGCGTAAGAGCCGTACTATCACGGACAATAATCGCGAGATTGAGATCATCAATGAAATCCATAACCTCTGGCTACGGGCGCAAAGTGCGCAAACGCCAGAGCAGAAGATTGAAGTCTATGATGAGATTCTCACGATTCGACCTGGGGACTTAGAAGCACTAACCTACAAGGCTGACGCCGCAATGGAGATGCGCGAATTTAACTGGGCACAAAGCCTATGTAATCGCGTTCTGGAAGTTGACCCGACTAACGCTCATGCTTTTTATCAAAGAGCCTGTGCCTTTGCTTGCTTAGGGGTTGAAGATAGAGCGATTTCTGATTTAGAACGCGCCATTCATAACAGCGCATCCTTCAAGGAACTGGCCTTAGATGAGGCGGACTTCTCACAACTTAAAGGACATACTCGCTTCGAGACCTTATTGGCCTATCACGAACCTGAAAAAACCTAAGCTGCTAAGTTCTAAGCTCCGCACTAACGCTTGATATATGGCGTTGGCGCTCATTGGCGTTTTATCCTAAAGATAAAGCGCCATAAATGAGCGGTTTAAGTCCCACTAGTGAGGAATAGCCTCAATCTTATATGCACAGCGGCGTGCACCTTCGATGATATGTTCTTCGCGACTCACCACCGCGATATCGGCGAATAATTGCTGGAAAAGTTGTAACTCTGAGCGGCAAAAGTTTAAACACTTAGTCGCTGCGGCGCAGATAGGACAATGATTTTCGAGTAAAAAATACACGCCATCTATGTGTTCCATCGTCGCCATATAACCTTCGTTCGAGCGTAATTTCGCAAGGATGTCCAAACGTGTCGGAATATCTGTCGCCCCCACCATAGCGGCACGATATTGGACTAACGCACTTTGCTCCCTGTGGTCGATAAGCTTATCTAAGCCTTGGTCGCCAAAAATCATTTTCACCGAATCAATTAGCTGTACCGTCAATTCCTCATGGCGATCGGCAAAATGACTGCGGCTTTGTTCCGTCAATCTCCAGTAACGTGTTGGGCGACCACGACCTTCGACTCTATCTTCGATGTCCACATCGCCTGCGTCTTCTAAAGCTTGAAGATGTTGACGCACGCCCATCGTCGTTAACGCCAATTCCTCCGCTAAGGTTTTAGCGGTAAGTGGGCCATGTAACTTGAGCAATTGAATAATCTTATCAGTGGTTTTCATCTGAACTCTCCGATGGTAGCCAGCGCATTATCTCCGATCCAGTCCCGCTTTAACAGATTAAATAAACTTTTTTATTTACTTTATCCTTTACAAGGTTAAATAAAGTAATTACCTTATAAATAATTTATAAACAAATAGGTTTACTTAATGAAATTACTCATCATCAGCACCAGCCAAAGACCCGACTCCCAAAGTGCTAAAGTCGGTCGTTATATTGCCGAAAGCAGTTTCTCATCTCCCCATGCTATGGGTTACACCAGCATACATCACTTAGAGTTATGCCAATTTAACCTGCCATTTTGGGATGGAGAGGAAGACAACAAGGGGGAGCACTGGCCAGAAATAGAACAAAGCGTGGATGAAGCCGATGCGCTAGTGCTTATCACCCCGGAATGGGGCGGCATGGCATCACCACTACTGAAGAACTTTTTATTGATGTGTACTCGCGAAGAAACCGCCCATAAACCGGCACTGTTAATTTCTGTTTCAAGCGGAATTGGCGGTACTTATCCCATCGTTGAAGTGAAGATGAATGCACTCAAAAACAATAAATTAGTGCCCATTCCCGATCACTTGATCATCCGCAATGTTAGCAATGTACTCAATGCCGTTCCCGAAGGTGCTCGAGATATCGCACTCAGGGAAAGAGTGCAGTACAGCTTGTATATGCTGCATCAATACGCCCAAGCATTAGCGCCCATTCGTCAACAACATGCCGGACAAGCGTACCCAAAGCAGCAGGAATACTGTTACGGTATGTAAGCGGCTTGAGATTTTAACCACCAGCAACAGACTAAAATCATTACAAGGAACGCATTATGATTCATTTAGAGCATATCAACTTAGTCGTAGACGACATCCCCGCAGCACTGCGCTTTTATCAAGCGGCTTTTCCCCACTGGCGTGTACGCGGTGGCGATAAGGGCACTTGGTACGGCAAACCTCGTAATTGGATTCATTTTGGCGATGATTATCAATATATTGCTTTTAGTGATAATGGTGAGGGAGAAAACCGAGATTTAACTGGCCATCAAATTGGACTGGCGCATTTTGCCTTTGTGACCGACAACTTAGATGCTGTGATAGCAAGATTGACCCAAGCAGGCTTCCCGATTGCCAAAGATGGCATGGAAGATCCCTATCGACGTAATATTTACTTCTTTGACGCCCATGGTTTTGAAGTGGAATTTGTCGAATATTTAACTGATATTCCAGCAGAGCGAAATCGCTATTAGCGTAAGTCGTTATTAAAAAAGTGGCCAACTGCAGCCGCGAACCGTGCGAATTGGACTGAGTATTAGTTGCTAGATGTTAGGTGCTAGATGTTAGGTGCTAAGCACTATTCACTTCGCTCTGATTGCTGCTGTGCCGCTATGGCGGAATCTTTATGGGCATAAAAGTGGAGTCTGAACTGGGTATCTTCAGTCAGTAGCTCCACTTTGTGCCAATACTCGGGATGAGAAATGGCCGTTTCACCGGCGCGAATGATGATCTCTTTATCTAACTCGCCTCTGCTGCCCGTAAAGCCATAGAACTTTAAACTACCCGTTAGCACTTGGATCTGCCCATACACGCCAGC
Source organism: Shewanella sp. SP2S2-6 (assembly GCF_031931965.1). NCBI lineage: Bacteria > Pseudomonadati > Pseudomonadota > Gammaproteobacteria > Alteromonadales > Shewanellaceae > Shewanella > Shewanella sp. SP2S2-6. Next base: position 15,815 of record NZ_JAUOEQ010000002.1, read on the forward strand.
CTTAGTATTGTGCATGTGCAACAACATGTTAGGGACGTTGTCACGGCTGAAAACCGGCGTTGATTTGTAATTAACAAAATCTTTAGGGACTAAGGCCATTATGCTTTCGCACTCCTTGAGGAACTCATGGGGATCGAATAACGCTGACGACAAGACTAATATAGCCGTTGCAGCATTTCTGTCCAACTCCCAGTGTTAGCTTCATCGAGGTTATCCTTCCAACATTGGCATAGGACGCGACGCCGCACTTACCCATACTCACGCGAACGACCATAGCACTTTAGATATTAGCTACTTTATACGTAGCGACTTAATACACTAGCAACTTTATGCATTCGTTACTTTAGTTACTTTCATCACTGTAATCGCTACACTAGCCCGCATTAAGCTGCACCTAAAGTAGATGACATTATGCCGACACCCTATTCTTACTCAACGACCTATATTTTAGATAAAGCCCATTTCGATGAGTGCTATACCCAATCTGTCGTGCCTGATCCCACGCTCAAACCTTACTACAAAGCCATAGGGTTGGGCCTGATAGGTATCGCGCTGATCTTCACCGACATTAGCCTCTATTTAGCTTACTTCTTCGTTGGACTCGGCGTTATCGAGGCGCTCAATGTGAAGTATCACAAGGCATGGTGGTTGATGCGTCAAATGATGAGTAAAGCGGCCAGCAATGAGGTCACGCTCACCATTGATGAGCAAGGGATCCACACTCAATCCATGTCAGTGACCAGCCAAATTTTATGGACCGACATTTACCGGATTAAAGAAACTGAAAAAGGTTTCTTGATCACCCACAAGGCAGGCACGAGTTATGTATCCTTGCGTAGCTTAGATGAGGCAGCTGCGGCCTATATTAGAACTAAAATCTAGTCCCGCTAAAAAACACCCATAAAAAAGGCTGATCTGCATCAGCCTTTTTCATAACTCTTCATTGCTGAATCGTTACTTTTTCAATTCACCAACCGGTAAAATCGTGCGGCCATACTCATTATTGAGCACCTGCGCCATCGCAAAATAAATCGCACTCGCACCACAGATGATCCCTTCAAAGCCAGCAATAGTGCCAATCAAGGCGCTGCCCGTGAAATCACGCGCAGCCAGCAGGAAAAATAAGAGCGTCAAAGAAGCAAATACAAACTGCTTAGCTCGTGGATAACGCAAAGAACCCACAAACATAAATGCGGTGAATATGCCCCAAAGTGTTAAATACCAGCCCATAAAATACGTTGGACTCGCCGCAATGCCCGCATTAGGCATTAAGATTAATCCCACTAATGTTAACCAAAACAACCCGTAAGAGGTAAATGCCGTCGTACCGAAAGTATCGCCGCGCATAAAACACATAATACCCACAATCACTTGACCAATGCCGCCGTAAAAAATCCCCATGGCTAAGATCATAGAATCAATAGGGAAATATCCCGCGTTATGGATGTTTAACAAAATCGTTGTCATACCAAAGCCCATTAAACCTAATGGCGCTGGATTAGCCAGTTTTGTAGACACAGAGTTCCCCTAGAGAAAAATCAATAATTCAATAAAAATCAACGGCATTAACCGTAAACCTTATGTTCTCGCACCTGCGAGAGCCGCGCATTCTAGAGGATAGCTACAACCTTGGCAACGAAATCATTAAAAATGAATAAGTAGCAATAAATACAAAATAAAAACATACACTTAAAATTAAACATACTGAAAATAAACCAAGTCCTAATTTTGATTAAAAATTAATTCTTTTCAATTCAATATTCTAGGAAGAAAGCCGACTACAACCTGCTTCATATCGCATTTTATGCGACTTTTTATAACTGCCGCATAGTTTAGTATTAAGCGTCCTTAAAACCTTAATCAAAATTAGGGCTAAAATAGCAATAATACTGCACTTAATCGCAAATAAGTGGTTAAGGTGATGTAAGTGGCACTTTTAGAAAAAACCAACTCTGTGATGCCAGATTTAGCCTATTTTAGCCTACGAAGCTAATGCAGGAGTTAAGCACGACTCACTCTGCATATAACCTTTGCACAAAGCCCTTTGCGCTAAAGCCAAACTCAACAGGTTTATCTGTTGGGATAATGACTAAAGCTAAGTCTATTGAACAGCACTTAAGCATCAGATTTGCTTAAAGCGAATCAAGGGAAAACAAGCTAAAAACCTTAACTCCAAAAGGTAAAAATTATTTATATCTAAAACAGAATAGCAGTGATAAATTGCAGATGTTGGCGCAGTGGTATTAAGAGAATGCTTCTTAATCTGTAGTTAACAATACATAACTAAAGGAAATAAAATGAATAAGTTATCAGCTGTTTTCACCCTGTTGGCATTAGTGAGCTTCACGACCCTTGCTGACGACTCATCTTTACCGCCTGCGCCAGCAGCCGATATCGCTCAGCTGAAAGAAGTGTGCCAGCAGATGGCCTCTGAAGATCAAGTCGAGAATGCAGAGCTAAAACAATATGTGCTTGATTGTGTAAACGATCAGCTGACAGAAATGGGCTACAAGTCGGTTACTGAGGTTAATTAATCTTCATTCTAATCCCAACGTTAATACCACAAAAGCGCGTTCTTCAGCTTCATTCAATGCCATTCACTTCTGCGAATGGCATTATTATTTTCAAGTAACACAGCTATTCAGCTCACAATTAATATCATTTCAGTTACAGACGAAACGTATCGAATACAAAATTTAACATCCACAATTAACCGTATGAAAGCCACCAAAATAGGCTTTTAGCATGACTATCAAGGTATTGTGCGATCTACAAATTTACTATTTAATTGATAGCTGTATCATTTTGCATCCCTGCGAATGAAACCACTGTTGAATTGGGCATAAAATGCTAATCTATTTTCCTGTATTATTAACCTCAGCCCTTAATCGTTAAATCATGTATCGCATTCTTTTTGTCCTCATTACAAGTTTAAGTATTTTGCCTTCTGTCGGAATGGCGAAAGAAACCTGCGCATCAGAAAATCAATGCATTGAGATGAACAACTGGGATCTCGGCGTCGCCATTGGCTGGGGACAAAAAAGCAATCCACTCAAGGATTTTGACGATATTCCACTGTTCTTTATCCCCACAGTGGCCTACTACGGCGAACACTGGTTCTTCGATAATGGTAATTTAGGCTACACCTTAGCCGAGCAAGAAAGCTTCACGTTCAATCTAGTAACCAGTTATAGCTTAGATAGAGCCTATTTCTATCGATGGGACCCATCGAATATCTTTTTGAACCGCGGTACACAAGTCGAAGCCAAAGCCATAAATAACATGTCTTTGTCGACAGAACCCGAACGTGAATTTAATTCTTTAGAGACGCGGAACTTCACCCTACTTGGTGGTGCCGAAGCATTCATCTATACCCGACTCGGCATTATTCGATTGGCGTACACCCATGATATGTTTAATGTTCATCAAGGTTCAGAAGCACAAATAAAATGGACCTATGGCTGGGATTACGATCGTTTCATTTTTGAATTCGCACTGGTGTTTGATTGGAAGAGCCAAGCAGTGGTCGATTATTATTATGGCGTTAGACCGAGTGAAAACGCCTATTGGAGTGAACAATATCAAGCAAAATCAGGTTGGGATAAAGGTGCGGAAATGACGGCCCGTTATATATTAACTGACAATTGGGATCTACTGTTGGCAGTTCGTTACACTCTAATTGCCGATGAGATTGCCGCCAGTCCCTTGTTAGACCAAGACTATAGCAGCACCTACTTTATCGGCGCAGCCTATAGGTTCTAACGTTAGTGACGCTGCCTCAGTTAAGCTTGCTTTGCTTTTTTGGTCTAAGCCTCGGCTTGATGGGCCCAAGTTCTGCACAAGCTAAAACTCGCGACTCGTCACTTAAACTCACACCCGAAATTTGTATTACCAGTTCAGAAACTCAGGCCTGCGACGTCTATATTGAACTGCAGTGGGAGCTCGCCAAAGATGAGCTTATCTGTATTTTGTCCGACAATGCCGCCTATCCAAAATGGTGCAGTGATTCAGTTTCAACCCATACGTTAAGCATGAAAATCCACACTATGACGGATATTCAATTTGTCATGGTGAGTAAAGACAGTAACCAAACTTTGGCTGGTGCCAAACTTAAAATCACTTCTGCATCACAACCTCAGGTTCGCAGACGTTACCGCAACCCTTGGAGTTTATTTTAATGACAAGCCCACAATCGAACCACAGAGTATTATTGGTTGAAGACGACGTTCGCCTAGCAAACTTGATTGTAGATTACCTAAAATCCCATGGTATGCATGTTGAAGTTGAACGCCGTGGCGACACAGTATTAACTCGATTAATCAATTACAAGCCAGATATCATACTGTTAGACATTATGCTGCCGGGCATGGATGGCCTCACCCTGTGTGAGAAACTGCCCGACTATTTTGCCGGCCCAATCCTGCTAATGAGCGCGCTTGGCTCAAGCGAAGATCAAATCAAAGGCTTAGAACTCGGTGCCGATGACTATGTGGTTAAGCCCGTTGATCCTGCTCTGTTAGTGGCGCGGATTAACAACTTACTTCGTCGTCAAAATCAGCCACCTCAGGCAGAATCCCACTGCTTGACCTTTGGTAAACTGAGTATCGACCCGCATACCCACGCGATTCGCCTCAATGAAACTGAAATCGATCTCACCAGCCACGAATTCGAGTTGCTGTGGTTACTGGCCTCACAAGCTGGCCAAGTGCTCAGCCGTCAGTATATTTATCAGCTGTTACTCAATATTGATTTCGATGGTAAAGATCGAAAAATTGATGTGCGTATCTCTAGATTACGTAAAAAACTCAACGATAATATCGAGACACCTTTCAGAATTAAAACCGTTTGGGGACAAGGTTACCTCTTTGCCCCTGAAGCTTGGAATAACTAAGCACAGATACAGTGAAACGTCTCTTTATCAGTTTATATCTGCTACTCAGTCTCAGCGTGCTTGGGATTGGCTGGACACTCGACAGCCTGTGGCAGAAAAATGTGGATGACAATAACGCCCTCGATGCGCCATTAGTGGCCTTGGCGCAATTGTTAGCGGAACTGCCTCCCGATATCCGCCAAAGGTATCTGGAGGCGATCCCAGCCAATCCTGTTATGCCGTTGCAATTGCTCAGTGCCGATCAAGTCGCGCTGGCAGACAATCAAGCGCTAAGCACAAGCAAGGTGTTCACTACCACGACCAATGATGATAGCTTGCTGCAATTTATTCGAGTAGACGATCAAGTCTTAATGGCGGGGCCGCTGGACATAGCTCCCAGAGCCAACCTTCGCAGCCTGTTCACCCTGTTCTTTTATTTATCACTCGCCCTTGTTGCGCTAATTTGGGTCGGCCCGCTTTCACGGGATTTGAGCATACTGCGTAAGGCCACCAAAGAATTTGGCGAAGCCAAATGGGACACGCGGATTACCCTGTCAAATCGCTCCCAAGTTAAGCCCTTAGCCAATACGTTTAACGAAATGGCGCGACATATCAGCGCCTTGATTGAGAACCAGAAACACCTATCTAATGCGGTATCCCATGAGATCCGCACGCCACTGGCGAGGCTCAAATTCGCTCTTGCACTTATGCCTATGTATTGTCAGCCTGATTCGGACGAACAAAAGCGCCAAGACTTTCTCGATGAAATGCAGCTCGATATCAAAGAAATGGAAGACTTACTCCAAGAACTGCTAACCTACGCCAGCTTAGAGTCCCAGCGAGAAGGTATCCAGTTAGATGAGTACGATTTAATTAATCTCATCAATCAAAGCATTAAGCGTCTAGAAAGCTTGAGCCCAACACCTATTACCCTTAAAACAGAAGTCGAAAAACTGCCCTTGTTTGGGGAACCCGCATTAATTGAACGTGCGCTGCAGAATTTACTGACCAATGCACAACGCTTTGCCCGCACTGAAATCATCATTGAGGTTAAGCAGACCCAGCACAGGGTCAATTTAAGTGTGAGTAACGACGGCGAACCTATCCCTGCGGTGGATTTACCGAAAGTGTTCGAGCCATTTTATCGCAGCCAATCGGTACAGAATGGCAATAAGGGACACGGTTTAGGCCTTGCGATCATCAAACGGATTATGCAACGACATCAAGGGAATGTGAGTGTTACCAGTGATGCACAACATACTCGATTTAGTTTAATCTGGTCGAAGAAGCGTAAGCTGTAATAGGAAGCGAGATAAGGCTATTATAAGTCAGTCATGAATCCCACTCGCGAATACAAAAAGCGAGTTCCACAAGCCAATTCAACTTATTAGTCTAGCTCGAAGCCACCAAAATCCAGATCGGCTTCGGGCTCAGGCTCAAAATTCAACTGTGGGTTTAACGCTGCTCTTTCTTGCTCTATTTGCGCTTGCCGTGCTTTCATCATCGCCAACTGGCGACGGCGTTTACGTTGAGTGCACAGCCGAATGACATCGTACTTTTGCGCATCTGAAAACGTTAACCAATTGAATCTTTCGTCACGGCTTCGCAGGCAACCATTACAGTAACCGCGCGCATCGGTAACACACACACCGATACAAGGACTCGGGATATCAAAAAAGGCTAACTGTTCCATAACCCGCCGCTATTCCTATCTAAAAATGAACCATACTCAAAACGACCCTTGCTAAAAACAAAGCGTGTGGAATTGCATTCAAAGCGATTCAAATACAACACACTTATCTAAAGTACTTGCAGAAACAACCTTAATCAAGGCACATTGAACAGAGTTTGTACAACTTGGAGCACTATCATGGGATACCGTCACTTTGCCAGTCTGCTCGTCGCTGTTGCCTTATTAAGCGCCTGCAGCAGTAAACCGAAAAATGATTACGATCTCAATTACGACTTCAGCACACTGCACAGCTTTACCCAGCTAACGCCACAGCCAACGGACGACCCACTCAGCGCCCAGCGCATTCAAGTAGAAATCAACAACCAGTTGACTCAAAAAGGCTTTGTCGAAAATACCCAAGCCCCCGACTTTAACGTCGCCTACGCCCTACTGACCCAAGATAAACCTAAGGATTCAGGGTTATCGATTGGATTAGGCACAGGCACATTCGGCCGTTCAGGGGGCATAGGAATTGGCACTAGCGTTGGGGTACCACTGGGCAGTGATACCGCTAAAATTCAAACTATTCAGATAGATATTGTCGACCCAAAAACCAAAGCACTCATTTGGCGTGGTAGCGACAGTTATGATTTCGATGCAGGCGGCAATGAGAAAGCCCAAGATACCGCCAAAGCCGTTAGCCGAATTTTGGCGCAGTTCCCACCGACAAAATGATCAAGGCTGAGTGAGTAAAAATGGGCGAATTTCGCCCATTTTTACTCATGAAGAATGCTTGTCGTCAAATATCTTAGGCGAAATATCTTGGACTCAGGAGAAAAGCCCTGACGAAAGATAACGATCACCCCTATCACAAACAATCGCCACGACCACAGAACCCGGATATTGTTTAGCAATCTCCAGCGCAGCAAACACGGCACCGCCCGAACTGACTCCTGCACAAATCCCTTCCTCTCGCGCTAAGGTTCTCGCCATGGCTTTTGCATCTTGCTCTTCAATATCCATAACTAAATCAACCCAAGAAGCATCAAAAATCCCAGGCAAATATGCCTGCGGCCAACGGCGGATCCCCGGAATGCTACTGCCATCGGCGGGCTGAAGGCCAACAATCGTGATGTCAGGATTACAGCTTTTAAGGTATTTAGACACGCCCATTATGGTGCCAGTTGTCCCCATACTAGAGACAAAGTGAGTGATTTTTCCTTGACTCTGTTGCCAGATTTCCGGACCTGTGGTGAGGAAGTGCGCATTCGCATTATCTTGATTATTAAACTGATCCAGCACCTTACCTTTGCCTTCGCTTTGTAACTGCAGCGCCAAATCCCGCGCAGTCTCCATGTTATCCACTAGCATGAGTTCTGCGCCATAGGCTTGCATCGCATCCTTACGCTCCTGAGTCGAATTATTCGGCATAATCAGGATCATCTTGTATCCTTTGATTGCCGCCGCCATCGCCAGTGCAATCCCAGTATTGCCACTCGTTGCCTCGATAAGTGTGTCACCTGGGCGGATCTCTTGGCGAAGTTCAGCCTGAATGATCATATTGAGTGCTGCACGATCCTTTACTGAACCTGCTGGGTTATTCCCTTCCAACTTTAACAGTACAGTGGAAGTACCACAGTTAAGCCGCTGTAAGCGAACCAGCGGAGTTTGCCCAATACAGGCTTCAATTGTCGGAAAGTCAGACACTATGATTATCCTTTACTTGATAAAAACAACTAAGCGTTAGCCTATTCTAAGTGGGTTAGCATGCACAAACACAGTGAAAATGATCTATGGCATACAATAAATCGCTCATACTTATTCAAAAAAGTTCTATTTAACTGACTTCTTATAAATAATTACTTCCACTACTCTATATGTCATAACGCTGACAAAGTTGCCAGTTCAAGGAGTAGCAAATGCAAATAAAAGTGATAAAGGCCCTACTGGGAACGCTCTTTCTGGGTACGTCACTCAATGTGGCTGCCGCAGATCAAACCCTGCTGAATTCTTCTTACGATATCGCGCGGGAATTATTCAGTGCCTACAACCCCGTTTTCGCCAAACATTGGCAAGAGAAAACAGGTAAAACCGTCGAGATAAAACAATCCCATGCCGGATCATCGGCACAGGCACGCTCAATTCTGCAAGGATTGCCAGCAGATTTGGTGACGTTTAACCAAGTGACAGACGTACAGGTACTCCATGACCGCGGTAAATTGATCCCAGAAAATTGGCAACAATTACTGCCTAACGCCAGTTCACCTTACTATTCCACCATCGCATTTTTGGTCCGTAAAGGTAACCCAAAACAGATCAGCGACTGGGGCGATTTAGCAAGAGATGACGTTAAACTGGTCTTCCCTAACCCTAAAACCTCTGGTAATGCGCGCTACACCTATTTAGCCGCACTAGGTTATGCCCAAAAAAGCTATGGTAAGGATAATCAGGCTTCACTGGATCAATTCCTGAAAAAATTCCTCGGCAACGTAGCAGTGTTTGATACTGGCGGTCGTGGTGCAACGACCTCATTTGTAGAACGTGGTATCGGTGATGTGCTGATTACGTTTGAATCGGAAGTGAACAATATTCGTCAGCAATATGGTGCGGACGATTACCAAGTTATTGTGCCAAAAACATCGATTCTGGCTGAGTTTCCCGTCGCTGTGGTAGAGAAAAACGCTAAACGCAACGGCACACAGGAGCTAGCGACTGAGTATTTGAATTATCTATACAGCGAAGAATCACAACGACTATTGGCCGGCTTCAACTATCGTGTACACAACGAAAAGGTTCAGGCTGAGTTTGCTAAACAGTTTCCTACGGTTGACCTGCTGACTGTTGAGCAAATCATTGGTGGTTGGGATAATGCCATGAAAACACAGTTTGCTAACGGTGCAAAACTCGATGAGTTACTCAAGCGCTAATTTCAGCTTGATGCTATAACAGGTTAATATTGCAACCCGGGCCCAGTCCCGGGTTAAGCAATTTTAGCGCATTGACGAGTGATGATTTTCAAGCAGCGAAGACGAATTCAATAGTCTTTAACTCAGACAGCCGATCGCTGACGGCAAATACAGCGTATTGGATTAACTCAATTAACCTGACCGGGTGATTATTCTGTGATTTTTAATAACGGGCGTTTACGCCATAAGCGGGTTCTTCCAGGTTTTACCATCAGCTTAGGTGTGTCCCTACTGTTTGTCAGCCTGATCCTATTATTGCCAACCACTGGGCTGATTATGCAGACCAGTTCAATGAGCTTGTCCGAATACTGGGGCGTCATCACAGATCCTCGGGTGCTGGCGAGTTACCGAGTCACCATATTATCGGCGCTCGCGGCATCGCTATTTAACTGCCTTTTCGGATTGTTACTCGCATGGGTGCTAGTACGTTATGAATTCCCCGGCAAACGCATCTTAGATGCATTGGTAGATTTGCCCTTTGCGTTGCCGACAGCCGTTGCAGGCATCACCTTAGCGACCCTGTATGCGGAAAACGGCCAAATCGGTAGTGTATTGGCAGAACTGGGTATAAAAGTCGCCTACACCCCGCTAGGCATAGTGGTCGCGATGATTTTCACCAGTATTCCCTTTGTGGTGCGTACCGTGCAACCGGTTCTTGAAGAGTTATCCCACGATGAAGAAGAAGCGGGCATGACCCTTGGCGCCTCGGATCGCGCGGTATTCTGGCGGATCATTTTGCCGTCATTGTGGCCAGCCTTGATGGTCGGGACGGCACTGTCTTTTACCCGTAGCCTAGGTGAGTTTGGTGCCGTTATATTTATCGCGGGCAACATGCCCTATATCAGTGAAATCACATCGTTAATGATCTTTGTCCGCCTACAAGAGTTTGATTTTGCCGGCGCCAGTGCCATTGCCTCAGTGGTGCTGATGACCTCGCTACTGCTATTACTGCTAATAAACCTGTGGCAGGCGCGTTATTTACGCCGCATTCATGGACGATAAGGAGCAAACATGAACTCATTTAAGCCCTTAAGAGTCGGTGAAGCCCCTCTTATCAAATGGAGCCTGATTACACTCGCCGTGTTCTTAGGTTTGCTATTGTTGCTATTGCCGCTGGTAAGTATTTTTCAACAAGCGTTTGTTGGTGGTTGGGAGCGTTATATCGGCCACTTAAGTCAGCCAGATTCGCTGCATGCAATTGGTTTGACGCTGATGGTTGCGGCGCTCACTGTCCCCATTAATTTAGTGTTCGGGATCATGCTGGCGTGGAGTGTTACTCGGTTTGAATACCCGGGTCGCAAGTTATTAATTACGCTAATTGATATTCCGTTTGCGGTCTCCCCTGTCGTCGCAGGTTTGCTCTATTTATTGCTCTATGGCAACAGTGGTTGGCTGGGTGAATGGCTATATGAGCACGATCTGCAGATCATGTTTGCTTGGCCGGGAATACTGTTAGTCACCATTTTTGTCACTTGCCCCTTTGTTGCCAGAGAACTCATTCCATTAATGCAACAACAGGGCGCATCGGAAGAAGAAGCCGCAGTGATCCTTGGCGCCTCATGGTGGCAACTCTTCCGCAGAGTAACGCTCCCTAATATCAAATGGGCACTGATTTACGGTGTGATCCTCACCAATGCCAGAGCCGTGGGCGAATTTGGTGCCGTTGCTGTAGTGTCTGGCAACATTCGCGGCGAAACCAATACCTTACCTTTACATGTGCAATTATTGTATGAAGATTATCAGGCCGAAGCTGCCTTCGCGAGCGCGTCATTACTCGCACTGATTGCACTAGTGACCCTAATGCTAAAAGCCGTCGTTGAATGGCGACAACAACGCAGTTTATCCGCCAATGACAATAAAGAGCAGAGCCAATTATGAGTATTCGTCTTACTAATATTTCCAAGAAATTTGGCAAGTTTCAGGCGCTTTCCCCGCTGGATCTTGATATTCAAGAAGGGGAAATGATTGGTCTGTTGGGACCTTCAGGTTCGGGTAAAACCACGTTACTGCGGATTATTGCTGGACTAGAGGGAGCTGATAGCGGCAACATTTATTTCGGTGACCGAGATGTCACCCAAGTGCATGTGCGTGAAAGACGCGTGGGCTTTGTGTTTCAAAACTATGCGCTGTTTCGCCACATGACGGTCGCCGATAACGTCGCCTTTGGACTCGAAGTGATGCCGAAAAAACAAAGGCCTTCGGCGGCAGAAATTCATAAGCGAGTGACACAACTGCTGGAGATAGTGCAACTAGGCCATCTCGCGCAGCGCTACCCCGAACAGCTCTCAGGTGGACAAAAACAGCGCATTGCCTTGGCCCGTGCACTCGCAACCCAACCCGAAGTCTTGCTACTCGACGAACCCTTTGGTGCCTTGGATGCCAAAGTGCGTAAAGAACTACGCCGCTGGCTACGCAGCCTGCATGAAGAATTGAAATTCACCAGCGTGTTTGTGACCCACGATCAGGATGAGGCGCTTGAACTCTCCGATAGAGTGGTGGTGATGAGCAATGGTCATATCGAGCAGATCAATACGCCTGCTGAGTTATACTCGCATCCCAATAGTCGCTTTGTGTTTGATTTTCTCGGTAACGTCAATGTCTTTGAAGCCAGTTGGCAACAACAGCGTTGGGAAAATGGCCAAGCATTTTTGACGCCTCCTGAACAACAAACATTACAGCAAGATGGCGTGCTCTATGTACGCAGTCACGAATTAGCGCTGTCAAACAAGCCTAATAGTCAGGCAAATTTGCCGTTCGATATTGTCGCCATGACCCCCATTGGCGCCGAAGTCAGAGTGGAATTAGCCCCACACGGCTGGCATAGCGAAGAGCTGTGGGAAGCCAAGTTCACCCACCATAATCTGCATGAACTCGGGTTACAAAAAGGCAGTATGGTTTACGCCACTCCAAGAACCGGTTACTTCTTTGGGACACAGGGTGAAAGCTCACCAACGCGTCTAAGCTGGCCATTCCTGCCACCGGGCAGTCTCGCCTTTGATATCTAATCATCAAGGTTGAAATCAGCAATATTAGCGGTACCACTGGGCAGTGATACCGCCAAAATTCAAACCATTCAGAGAGATATTGTCGACACAAAAAGCAAAGCATTCATTTGGTGTGATAGCGACTGCTTTGATTTTTGATGCAAGCGGTAACGAGAAAACCCAAGATACAGCCAAAACCGTCAGCTAGATCTTGGCGCTGTCCCCTCCGAAGTTAATTATGGATGGCATATACAGCCCATCCATGTTGAATCAATAGAGCTGATAAGCAGATTTATATCTAGTAATCAACACATTAGATGTTTATAACAAATAATTGTTGCAGAAGTACTCATAAAATCAGCGGGTAAACGAATTAACTAACCGAGGTTAATAATTCCAATTTCAGCCTATACATTTCATCAACTGACACCACTTTCACGCTGCTTATTTCAATAGAACCTTCTTTCGCCCATAAAAATGGATAAAAGCTCAGGCATTTATCTGTAGCTATCTGTGAATAGTTTTTTTGAAAGCGCTCTTTACCTAAACTCGCATAAAACTCATTGATTCTCTTTGTAACTGACCATTGAAAAAAATCTGTGAACCCGATTTCTAACCCTTCCCAATGAATTGAATCTGGCGACCAATAGTATATATTTCCAACATCTGCGCCTAACCCGCCGCCGTTGATAGCAAAAAATCCACCAACTACGTCATTCGCCACTAACAGATAATGTGCACTTCTATCCCAATCAGTAAGGTTTCTAGACAATCTTTCATGTCCAGAGCCGAAAAATCGAATCCATCCATTATCGATCAAAATCCCACCGGTTTCGTAGGCAATAGCCCCTAATACCGAACGAGTCGATATCTGAAGGGATTCAAGTACTTCAACCCGATCCTTTGAAGGCGGCAGTATTTCTACACAATGCTCTGCACCAGCAACCATTTCATTGACTACTTTTATGCCAGAGTCTTCGATATCAATCAGTTCATATACACTTTTCAATCTCTTATCCTTGTATCACTAATATCCATTAAAACGACTCATCATTCATAACCCTTGGGAATGTCGAAAATAACTAAGCCAATATAGCGTTTAAAAATGCTAGTTAGCACTTATGGTACTAAGCAGAAATCTTACTCATGGGCATTCACGGTTCGGCCTGCGGCCCATTGTCGTAGCGCATTGATTTTATCGCTCATGACCACAGATAAAGGCCGAGTTTTGCTCAGTTCTTCGAGTAGTAACAGCTGATCGACACTGCGCTCGACGCTTCTTGCGGTATACATGGCAGCGATAACGGCTTGTTCGATTTCGGCACCAGAAAATCCTTGGCTGCGGGCCGATAATTGGGCGAGATCTAAGCTCGCCACATCGATTCCACGGCGCTGACAGTGGATTAAGAAGATGGCTTTACGTATGGCTTCGTCGGGTAAATCGACAAAGAAGATTTCATCCATCCTGCCCTTTCGCATCAATTCTGGCGGCAAGGCTTGAATTTCATTGGCGGTCGCCACCACAAACACTTCAGATTTACGCTCCGCCATCCAAGTAAGTAAGGTGCCGAGAATACGCGTCGAAGTCCCCTCATCGCTGCTACTGCCGCTTAAGCCTTTTTCAATTTCATCAATCCAAAGCACGCAGGGCGACATCATGTCGGCGAGCTCCAGTGCATTACGCAGGTTCTTCTCGGTTTCACCTATGTATTTGTTATATAAGGCAGCCATATCGAGCCTGAGCAAAGGTCGTTGCCAAACGCCCGCAACGGCCTTAGCCGCGAGGCTCTTACCACTGCCCTGAACACCGAGCAGTAAAATCCCCTTGGGCGCATCGAGCGCTTTAGCGTGCTGAACAGAAGTCGGCTTATCGGCTTGGTCAAGGGTGCTGACAGCCGATATGGGCGCGCGCTGCTTGAGCCATTTTTTAAGATTATGCAGCCCAGCGACCTGCGAGAAATCACTGGTGTCGTATTCAAATTGCAGCACGCCATTTAAGTCGAGTAACTGAAACTTGGCTTTATTGATGGCATCGATATCAGACAAGGTAATAGCACCATCATCAACTATGGCTTTGCGCACCAGACGGCGGGCATCGTCTAAGGTCACGCCCCGCAGATTCTCTGCCAATTTGACTACAGCGGTATCATCGACCAATAACGGCGTGCCTTGGTGACGAATTTTATCGACCTCAAGGTAAATCAGGTTTTGCAATTGCACTGTGCTTGGCAAGGTTAATTGAAAATAGGCGCAATAACGTTTGATTTCGGGCGGGATATCAAAGGCATGGCTCACTAGCACTAATGTGTGTTGCAGTGTCTCGTATTCGAGGGCGATTTCTTTGAGTAAACGGACATTCTTTGGCGCATCAATCACAAAGGGATGAAAGTCGCACAGCACATAAATCCCCTGCTGCGAGGTTGATTTAATTTGCCCAAGCAAATCTGTGGGTTCACTATTAAACTTTTGCGCCGCCATAGGTTTATCGACCCGTGCTAAACCTTGGGTAATGCTCCAAGTAAACACAGGTTGATAAAGCACACTGGCGACCCGCTTAAGTAGCTCGACCACGCGATATTCTTCATAGGTTTCAATCACTACGATTGGCGTATTGGAGCGCAGCACTGAGGTTAAATCGCGAATATCTTGCATGTCTTTCACATTCCTTTTAATTAACCTAAAAATTGCCACAAAAAAGTCCAGCGAACTGGACTTTACACCAACCTTTACACTGAACTGAGCAAAGCACTCAACAAACAAGATTTAACGGTTTAGGTACTAATGTCCATCAAAAAATAAGTAATTCAACCACCCTTGCATCCTGAGTAATACCTTACGCATTACAGCCACATGATGAAAGTGCTCAGTGTAAATAGCAACTTGACCTGACACTCCAGCAGGGAACTCTTTACGAATAGCATCGTCATCTATATCGATAAGAACAACCACTCGACCATTTTGAAACAGGCGACTGGAGGACGCTAATACGCCACCCATTTGGATCTCACCTTCAGCCATTGCGGGTAGCACTTTCGCCACTTTGCCTTTAAACACTTTCCCTGGCGCGGCATCGAGAATAATCTCGGCCTCATCGCCTTCTTTCAGGCGCAGTAGGGAATTCTGCCAAAAGGCTCCGGCAAAATAACGTTGCTCGTCAGGGATAAAGCTCATCACGGGACGTAATGGTAAAGGCACAGCCATAGCCCCTGAACGGAGCGCCATTTGGGTGACGATACCATCAGCGGGTGCCCGTACTATGGTCTGTTCTAAATCATAGAGTGCGCTCGCTAAATCTCCCTGCAAGCCAGCCACTTTAGTATTAACGCCATCAATATTAGACTCATAGGCGAGCCTCATCCGTAACTCTTCTGATCTAGCGGCAGTTAACTGCGCTTCAGAGGCAAGATACAGTTGGCGTTTATTATCCAATTCTAATGCGGTAAAGGGAGAGTTAGCGCCTCCTTTTCGATGACCGCTTTCATAGCGTTCATAGGCGGATTTATTGCGATCTTTATCAGCATTGACTCGCTCAACATTAGCTTTAGCCGATTCCAATGCGGCGGCGAGCTGTGGCACTTCTAACTCGGCAGCGACTAACGCGGCACGCTTACGCTTTACTACGGCCTCAAAGGGGGTGGGATCAATTCGGAAAAGTACATCTCCTTGTTTAACAGGAGTATTTGGCTGCACTTCAACACGAGTCACTAACCCTTTTACCGCAGGGGTAATAGGAATGGTGACAAAATATTCCCGAGCAAAACGTGAATAAGGATGGTTATAGTTCATTAGCAGTATTAAGGCACCAATGAGCACCACGCCCCCCAAAACGGCAGTAGGCACAGTCCATTTAGTCAGCGGGATTTTAAACACTTTAAAAATAACAATACAGATGGCGGCATAGGTCAGTATCAGCAATAGATCCATTTTAGACCTCGACTTTATTGGTAGTATTCGGCTCTTCAACAGCGGCGCTTGCTTGTTCTAATTGCTCAAGTCTCGCTTGTAACGCTATTACCGTCTGACGTAAAGTGCCCACATCCTCCTCTAACGCCTGTTCTCGTTTCATCACAGTACCAAATCCCCAGCCACGATCTTCTCGATATAAGGTGGCCCAGATCCATAAAAATGGCCAAATAGCATGTAACGTAAATAAACTCACCCACCCAGCAATATGCAGCGCATCTTGCTGTGGGTGATTACGCTTTTTGGCAATTTCGTATGGAATATCATGGATAGCAATCACACCATAAAAAATAACGACAACCACAAAAAATAAAATCCCTAACGCAAAGTAATCTAAAAACATTTGAATCCCCTCAATCATCATGATCACTAATCAAACAAACACAGTTGAATATCTCAAGGCTAAAATTAACAACTAAACAACATTATAGAACAACAAAAAACAATCACTTCCAGCCAAGTCAAATTGAATCGTGTTAACACCAAACCCAGTGATCTAAAGCACACTTGTTTATTTACATCATGCTCTAATGTGCCGTTCGCGTTAAACTCATGGCTAAATTGCGCGCCATGACGCAATCCCTACAACTGCGAATAAAGGAATCACACATGATAGGCACTCCCTACACTGAGGGCGCACGACGCGCCATGTTGCTCGGCTGCGGTGAACTTGGCAAAGAAGTGGCCATTGAACTGCAACGCTTAGGCGTTGAAGTGATTGGCGTTGACCGTTACGCCAACGCCCCCGCCATGCAAGTCGCGCATCGCTCCCATGTGATCAATATGCTCGATGCCAACGCCCTGCGTGCAGTTATCGAGTTAGAAAAACCGCACTTAGTCATCCCCGAGATTGAAGCCATCGCCACCCAAACCTTAGTGGACATGGAAGCCGAAGGGGTAAATATCATCCCGACAGCCCGGGCAACTAAGCTCACTATGGACAGAGAAGGGATTCGTCGCCTCGCCGCTGAGGCCTTAGGTTTACCGACTTCTCCGTATTTTTTCTGCGATACTGAAACCGAATTTAATCAAGCAATTAGCGAAATCGGTGTGCCCTGTGTGGTTAAGCCAGTCATGAGCTCATCGGGCAAAGGTCAGAGCGTTATTCGCGATATCGCCCTCAGCCATAAAGCGTGGCAATATGCCCAAGAAGGTGGCCGCGCTGGCGGCGGGCGCGTGATAGTGGAAGGTTTTATTCCCTTTGATTATGAAATCACCCTGTTAACCATCAGCGCAGTCAATGGCATTCACTTTTGTGCGCCCATTGGCCACAGACAAGAAGATGGCGATTACCGTGAGTCATGGCAGCCACAAGCCATGTCCGATGAAGTGCTAGCAAAATCCCAAGCGATTGCGAGCAAAGTCGTCGAAGCCCTTGGCGGTTATGGATTATTTGGCGTAGAGCTGTTTGTTAAAGGCCATGAAGTGTATTTCTCCGAGGTCTCACCAAGACCACATGACACAGGGCTCGTGACACTCATCAGCCAAGACTTATCGGAATTTGCCCTGCATGTTAGAGCGATTCTGGGTTTGCCGATCCCCAATATCCATCAGCATGGGCCAAGCGCCTCTGCAGTGATTTTGGCCGAAGGCACCTCAAGCAATATCCGCTACCAAGGTATTGCCGCTGCATTAGAGGCGGTCAACACTCAGCTGAGATTATTCGCCAAACCCGATATTGATGGCCGCCGCCGCTTAGGTGTCGCGCTTGCCCGTGATATCGATATCGACAGCGCAGTCAGCAAAGCACTCGATAGCGCCAGTAAAGTGAAGGTCATCTTTTAAGCGGGTTTAGCTGCTTAAAATTGGCTTCAAGCACAAGCTACAAATCTAAGGGAAATGCGCTCCAACGCCATTTCCCTTTTTTCAACACAGTACAGCATCAAGAACCTTTACCAATAAAAAGTGACCCACCCAAACCGACAGAGTAAACTAGCCCCCTTGTCTTGTGGCCTAAGATTGCACGCCAAGCAAAACAAACCTTGTGGTCTGAGCGTATTTTCGGGCGAGTTGTTCAGAGCTTTTTATTGCGAGCGCTTATTAAGACGATTGATTTCGAGCTGTGACTTAATTCAAACGTGAAATAAGTAAAACCCAACAATAACAAATCATTAGTAATAGAAACCAATAGTAGTAGAAATCCATATGCAGCTTCAGCCTTCTTGCTTTACCTCTTTCACACAAGCCATTGATGCCTATGCCCTGCCGCAACATTTTACCTTTCCTTTCTATTACGAACCACATCCGCTGTGCGTGATCGCAGCCAACGAATTACAACAACACCTTGAGACTCAGCACGACTGGCAACATAACTTTGGCCTCACGGGTGAGTTAACTGGCGCCATTGGCAAGATGTTCGGGGTATTACTGGTGCAAAATCCGCAAGGTGAAGTGGGCTATTTGTCGGCATTTTCGGGCAAGTTAGCAGAGCAAAACCATTGGCCGCGCTTCGTTCCACCTGTGTTTGATATGCTGGCTAAGGACAATTTTTTCCACGCCGAAAACCTGCAAATCAACCAAATTAACGAGCAGCTACTTGCAGTAGAAAACCATCCCGACATTCCGAGGTTATCAACCGAGCTAGAAACTGAGCAGGCTCAAGCGCAAGCCAAACTTGCCGCCCACAGACAAGTGATGATCGATGGCCGTAAGTCCCGTAAAACGCAGCGCAATCAACTCGCAGCCCAATTGGCTACCAATCCGACGGATGAGACCTTGCGTGAAAACGCAATAACTGAAGCCAAGCTCAGCCAAGAAAGCATCAATGAAAAGAATCAGTTAAGAGATATTAAACGCTATTGGGATGAACGTATCCATACCATCAGCCAAGCGCTAAGCCAACTGACAGATGAGCGCGAGACGTTACGACAACAGCGCAAACGGCTCTCGGCGGCGCTGCAGCAAAAGCTGTTTGAGCAGTATCGGTTTTTGAATATTAAAGGCGCAGAAAAGAGCCTTAACGGCATTTTTAACGGCACGGTTGAGTTAACGCCGCCCGCAGGTTCAGGTGAATGTGCCGCGCCCAAGTTGTTACATTACGCCTTTAAACATGACCTTAAGCCATTAGCAATTGCCGAGTTTTGGTGGGGCACGCCGCCAAAATCAGAAATCCGCCAGCATAAGCAGTTTTATCCCGCCTGCCTGCGAAAATGCCAACCTATTCTAGGACATATGCTCGAAGGACTCGTGGTCGATGAAAACCCTCTGCTGACCAACCCTGCCGAAGGCAAAACCTTAGCCATCCTCTACCAAGACGATGCGATGGCGATTGTGAATAAACCCGCCGAGTTTTTATCCGTGCCCGGCAAAGAAATTGAAGACTCAGTGTATTCGCGCATCCGCCAAGCCTTTCCCCATGCCACAGGGCCGCTAATCGTCCACAGGCTCGATATGTCGACCTCGGGATTAATGGTGATCGCGCTGACAAAAGATGCCCATAAACAGCTGCAAAAACAATTTATCCAGCGCACTGTGACTAAACGTTATGTAGCACTTTTAGCGGGAATTCCTGCGGTAATGGCGAATAAGCAGGCGACGGGTCACATCTCTTTACCCTTGCGTGGCGATTTAGACGATAGACCGAGACAACTCGTTTGCCACGAGTTTGGTAAAGCAGCCGAAACCCATTGGGAATTGAGCCAACTTGATGAAATGGCACGTACAGCCCGCGTGTATCTGTATCCAAAAACAGGCAGAACCCATCAACTCAGGGTTCACTGCGCCCACTCAGAGGGGCTAAATACCCCGATTGTCGGTGACGACCTCTACGGCACCCGCGCCAATCGCCTGCATCTGCATGCGGATTTATTGATGCTTCAGCATCCCGTTACCCGTGAACTGATGCGCTTTCAGGTCGATCCTGATTTTTGAGACCTGAGTTCTGATATTGATTAACAAGGCACCCAAGGAAGAACCAAGCTTAGGGGCATTATCAGAAGTTTGACCGCGATGTAAAAGCGAGCTTTTTCGGGCATAGTAATGCCTCACTCAAAACGGAATCGATAGCAGTAGTATGGGCATAGGCAATCTGGTTAAAAACATAAGCCGAAATCAATGGCTGTTATTCGCTTTGTTGAGTGCCGCCGTATTTATGAGCGCCTGTCAGCCCGCATCGGAACCGAGTGAACTCAAGGCAAACCCAGATGCCAATTACCCAACAAAAGCCGTTTCAGAATCCGCAGCTATTCGTGCTCCACTTTCGCAGGAAGTCTATATTTGGCAGCGCCAATGGCGCCCCGCCAATCAAACGGCATTAGTGCAAAGCCAAGGAGCATTCCAAGGATTACGCATTTTAGCGCTGCAAGCACACCCAAAACCCAATGGTGCAGATATTTGGTTTGAAGTCGCGGTCAATCATGCTTGGCTTCAGGCAGATCCTAGACCTAAAGTCGCCGTGATCCGCTTAGATGGCCAATTCGCGCATTTAAATGATGAAGCAGTGATCCATAAAATCAGCCAAGTACTGGCAGATTGGCAGGCAAAAGGCACGCACATCGCCGGAGTTGAAATCGATCACGACAGCGCCAGCAGCAAACTACCCGCCTATCGGGATTTTCTTAAAAAGCTTAAAGCGCAGTTACCAGCAGAGCTCAAACTCAGCATTACCGCCCTGCCCGCTTGGCTCAATAGCGCCGATTTCCCCGCATTACTCACCAATATCGATGAACTCGTGCTGCAAATTCACAGCGTAAGCGATCCACGCCTCGGGCTATTCGATGCGACTCAAGGTTGGCAGTGGGTGCAGCAACTTTCAAATATCAGCACTGTGCCTTACCTTATTGCACTCCCCGCCTATGGTTCGGCGGTCATCAGTACAGCTTCAGGTTATAAAGTTGAAAGTGAAACACCGCTGCGCGATCAACTCAAATCAGTCAATGTAGTACAGGAACTGATGGCCGAACCTCTAGTATTACAAGCCTTTGTGCAAAAACTACACACTCAAAAAGATGCCAAACTCAGAGGCATTATCTGGTTTCGGCTGCCGCTGGAAGGGGATAAAAGAGTTTGGCCACTCAACACCTTAATCGCCGTTGCGCAGCAAGGTAAACTTGCCTCCAAGATTGAATTAGTGATCTCAAGCGATAACGATACCCAAATGACATTAGCCACTGAAAATAAGACTAAAAACCAACAAATCCTCAAGCCACAGCTCTTCCAATTGAGCTTAATTAATCGCGGTAATATTGCTGGCGACATTCCTGCGAGTTTGTCCCTAGCGGGACAAGCTTGCAGCGGGTATGATGCGCAAAATGGCTATCGCGTGAAACAAAAAAATGGGCTGTTAATCTGGCAGTGGCGAGCTGAAAATATCGCCGCATTGGCGCCGACTGACACTGCTCCAAGCGCGACGAACATGCCAATGCCGCAAGCACACAAACAAACTCAAAAACACATGCTCAACCCTGGCGGCCAGAAAGTGATAGGCTGGGCACGTTGTGAGTCATTATATTTACAGGGAATTTATGCGCCATAAGCCAACATCATCGTCCACAATGGCAAAATCCAATCGGGCTTTTATGCTTAAAAAGACCACGCTTATCTGTTTAAGCCTATTTTCGCCAATGCTATTGGCCTGCGGCCCCGACTTCCCTTTGCAATTGACTCAAGACAGACAGAGTAATCTCAGTTATTTACCGCAAACCTCTTTCAGCCAGCAGCTTACCGCCCTCGCAAAACCTTTGCCTTGGCAGTATCAAGATGCGCCAGCTGCGCAGGAATATCTGTGGGATGAAGTGCATAGCCGTTATCTGTCACAAACTCGTGCTTTTGAAAACAGCGAATTAAGTGAAGCCCATTTGATCTTAGTGAACACACTAAGGGATGCGACAGGCCCAATCGAGGCCGAACAAATGGCCGCCAAGTTAGATAAAGATCTGCCCCAAGCGCTGACCTGGTACACCTTAGGCGCCGTGGCGTTTGAGGCACAAGATTATGATAGAGCAAGTAACTATTTCAGCAAAATCATTAAATTACCAGAAAGCGAACGCGCATCTCGCAGCCTGTGGGCCCTCTATTCGCTGTCGCGTATTGAGCTTATCTTAAGTAAAACCTCGGCGGATCCTGAGCACTTTAATCGTGCCAACGCTTACCTGACTCAATTGCAAACCGAAGTCGCCCTGGGCGCCGCCGATCCCCTGCGTTTGAGCTTAGCGAGCCTGGGTGAGCAAGCCTATATTCTGCTGCACCAAGGCCAGCCGCTCCCGCAAGTGACTAATCAAGGTGCAGGTGAAACCGAGTCAGAACTGCAAATGACGCTTACCCTTGATGCACTGAATAAGGCGATTGAGCTCTACGCCACCCAATCGGTGCAAGGCGATAGCGGCGGTTATGATTCTTTATTGATGTTAAGCCGCACCTTGATGGGGAAAGACATTGCTGAGCTGAAACCGTTACTGCAACAGACGAGCGTGCAGCAGTTATTGATTGCCTATTGGCAAAGCAGCACCAATGAATTTGCCTACGATGGCCAGCTTTCGGAAATGGGCTCAAAGGTAGCTGACATCCTCAAAGTGTTTCCAACCGATGGCTTACAACTCAACCATGGCGATAAGTTAGCCGCGATTTATTACCAGCTTGGGGATTATGCCAGTGCTGAGCGCCTATTGACGCTCGCGAAACCCAGCGGCCTCACTTGGTGGCTCAACGCAAAATTACTGCTACAAAAGGGCGATCAAGCAGAAGCGGCCAAGGCCTATGCTCAGGCAGCGCGTCACTTCCCCAAACAGTCGAATGAAACATTAGCCACAGTTGATGCCAAAGAGACCCAACAGCAAGCCATTAATGCCGATGAAGATATAGCCACTTACTGCCGTATTCGCGCCGAGCAAGGGGTGTTATCACTAGAGCGCGGCGAATATGTCGATGCGCTCAATCACTTAGTCGCCAGCGGCGACGAGTACTGGCAAGACATCGCCTATGTGGCGGAGCGCGTGCTCACCACGGCTGAACTTAAGTTATTTATCGACGAGCATGTGCCGCTTATCGCCTTCGAATACCCTAAAGATAGCGACTGGTACGATAATATAGAGCCGATTAACAATCGCTTACGCTACTTACTGGGCCGCAGATTATTACGTGAAGGCGCAATCGCCGAAGCGCCTGCTTATTTCCCTAATCCGAATCTTAATGCCAGCGCCCTCGCCTACGGCACTGAGCTGAACGCGGCGAAAAGTGCAACAGGCATAGATAGCGCTAAGGCCTATTGGGCGGCGGCCGAACTTGCCCGCCATCGAGGTATGGAAATCTTAGGGTTTGAATTAGCCCCGGATTACTCTATATACCAAGGGGTATTCGATCTAAGCGATTGGAATGAACCGAGCAAATTGGCCGAAAAAGAACAGTTGCGGTTAAGCGCCAGCCAAGCCGTTCCCGATAAACGCTTTCATTATCGTTACACGGCGGCGGAACTGGCCAACAAGGCATCGGATCATGTGCCCCACAACAGCCAAGCCTATGCCGCGCTACTCTGCCAAGCGACTGGATGGATATTGTATCGAGATCAAGAACTTGCCCTACGCTACTACAAAAAATACGTCGCCAACGGCCCCTTTGTGCCTTGGGCCGAAAACTTTGGTATGCAGTGTGAAACGCCCGATTTTGACGGGGCAAAAAAACGAGCACAGGCCAATGAAATTGCAGAATGGAACGCCCTGTACCACAAGCTGAAAAAGCCCGTCGTATTTGGCGTATTAGCCATCACTGGATTGATTGGTGTGTGGTGGATGCGTAGAAGAAAGACTAAAAATAACTAACCATTCAGGTCTTTCTCTCTCAACGTCGATATGATGAAAAGAGAGAAAGACGCATACCGCTTTACTTGTTCACGCAGTTAATCACTTCACCCTGTAAATAACCGTGCACATTCGCCACGGCAATATTGAGTAGACTTTGTCTCGCTTCCTTAGTCGCCCACGCATTATGGGGACTAATACTGATATTTGGTGCATGCAATAAGGGATTATCCGCGCTGGGCGGCTCGGTCGATAACACATCGACACCGGCAAATAAGCGGTTTTGTGAAAGCGCAGCAGCAAGCGCGGCCTCATCAATTAATCCACCGCGTGCCGTATTAATAAGCAGCGCATTAGGCTTCATCAAGGCGAGTGCTTGCTGATTGATAAATTGCTCAGTCTCAGGGGTAAGCGGGCAATGCAGCGAAATAATATCTGATTCGCTCAGCACAGTATCACGCGGTACCCAAGTGGCACCTTGGGGCAAGTCTTTGATAACAGAGCGGGTATTGACGAGCACTTTCATCCCGAATGCAAGGGCGAGCGTCCCAACCTGCTGGCCGATATCACCATAACCTATTAAACCTAAAGTCTTGCCTTTTAAGGATTGCAGCGGCATTAAGGTGAAACAAAAATCTTGGCAGTTCACCCACTGACCATCGACCACAGCTTGATGATGGGCTGCCACGGCTTGGGTGTGATGCAGTATATGGGCAAACACCATCTGCGCTACGGCATCGGGCGCATAGGCGGGCACATTTGTCACCACTATGCCTTGCGCTTTAGCTGCCGCGATATCGACAACATTAGTGCCCGTTGCCAGTACACCTATATATTTAAGTGCTGGAAGTTGCGCCAGAGTCTTAGCATTAAGCGGCGTTTTATTGGTGAGAATGATCTCAGCACCTTGAGCACGTACGACAACTTCGGCGCCCGCAGTGCGGGAGAAACACGTAAACTCGCCTAGTTCAGTCAAGGATTGCCAACTGAGATCGCCAGGATTTAAAGTTTCGCCATCGAGTACTACTATCTTCATGTCGCTAAATCTCCTTTTAAAACGATGTGTTAGTGCTAAAAGCTGACTTTGAGCCCAAGGTTAGCCTGCGCCTGCCACATCACATCCGACGTAATGTGCCATAGGCATTCATCTTCATTGCAAAACAACGAACTGTCGCTGTTGATAAACGTCGCGTAACCGCGGATATCTGCAAACAAACCAAAGTGTTGAGTGACTTGATACTCTACCCCACCGCCAATCCCCATAGAGAAACGCGTTTCACTCGACCAAGCGTCAGGCAGCATGCGGGTGATCCCTGCACTTGCGGTGACGTAGGGTCGAATATCGCCACGGGGAAAATATAAAGTGCCGCCTAAGTGGATGTAATCTAAGTCTAATGAGGTAAGGCGATCGGGCGTAAACAAACCACCACTTTTGAGTTCAGAGGCTTGGTGGCTGTATAAAAGATAAATATTACCGGGATCATTCGTGCCAATACCCAGCATCAGGCCGTAATGACTCGACTCCTCGACCTTCACATTTTTCTTGTCGCCCGTTTGATCTGCGTTGATGTCAATTTGATTAACATCAAATTGACCGCCACCCAGACTATAACCGCCAAAAGGTGCGACAAACACCTCGGCCTGCGCGGACATAGTCACAGGGAGCAAACTCGCCAACAGCAACAGGCTATGCGTGTTTTTCATAATGAATTCCTTATCTTTTATAAAATCCAAAGCAATCAAGACTAACGCATACCGCGCTCAGACTTGACTCTGTCATAGGCCGCTTGAATATCCTGTGCCTTACGATTTGCCAGCTCCATCATTTCCGGCGGCAATCCCTTAGCGACTAACTTATCGGGATGATGTTCGTTCATCAACTTACGGTAAGCTCGCTTAACTTCTTGGTCGCTGGCTTCGTTAGTAATCCCCAGCAAACTGTAAGCATCGGTAATCGATGTTTTGTTGCCACCTGAGGTCTGATGAAAGCGAAACTCCGCCTGCCAGCGCTTCAGTAATTCATCTAACTGTGCTCGACCATAACCTAACTCTTGGGCAATCGTCATCAAGATAGCGTGTTCAGCGGGATCCAGTTCACCGTCGGACAATGCCGTTTGGATCTGAATTTCGATGAACATCTGCACTAACTCTTTGCGGCCCATGGTAATCACACGGAAAGCTTGTAGGCTGCTACGCAGATCAAAATCCGCCGATTTCCCTTCGCGAAACGCCTGCTGCGCTTCTTTACGGGCTTCACCGGTTAAGCGCATTTGATCCATTAACAAGGTCGCGATGCGAATATCGGTTTCAGTCACCTGTCCCGACGCTTTCGCCACATGCCCCATCACCGCAAAGGTAGTGTTAAAGAAGATCGCTTGGCGATTCTTAGCCTGCCCTAGAACCTCGCGAAACCCCACGCCAGAAGCCGCGCGCTTATCGTAGAGGTGTCCGAGCCACAAGCCGAGCAAAGCACCAAAGATGCGGCCGAACATAAAGCCAATGATAAACCCAAAAAACTTACCCCAAAAACGCATCTTATATCCTGATTTCTATAATGTATTTGATGTGCCAGCACTATCCTATGGATAAGCAAGCACAGATATTTAGGTATTGCTTTGTAATCTCAGTTCGAGCCCTTGCAGGCGTGCAATCGTGCCAACATCGCACCAAAGCCCGTGAAACAGCGCGCCGCTGACTCGGCCTTGGGCCATTTGCTTTCTAAGCAACGGACCGAGTGCAAACGCCCCCTGCGGCGTCTGATTAAACAACGAAGACCGATAAATACCTATGCCAGAGAAAGTGAACTTAGTCTCACCAAGCTCCTGCACTCGATTACTACTCAAGGCAAAATCGCCATTTGGATGCTGCTCAGGATTAGGCACTAGCCACAAATGAGCGAGCGTATCGGCAGCAAGCTGCGTGATTGGCGGTAAGGTATCAATAAACACATCACCATTAATAACCAAAAAGGGCTCATCACTTTCACCCTTTTCACTCTCACACAACAAAGGCAAAGCCCGTTTAATGCCGCCGCCGGTTTCGAGCGCACTCTCTTCGGCGCTATAGCGAATTTGCACCCCAAAAGCACTACCATCGCCCAGCGCCTCAACTAATTTATGCCCTAGCCAAGCATGGTTGATGACGATATCGACTATGCCTAACGCGGCAAGTTTTTCAATATGGTAAACAATCAACGGTTTACCTAATACTGGCACCATAGGTTTAGGCAAATTGTCCGTTAACGGCCTTAACCTCTCACCTCGTCCGGCGGCCAAGATCATGGCTTTCATTGCTTCACCTCAGATAAAGAGTGGCTAGCTGTAAACGCAGGCAACACGCGAAGAGTCAACCAGCGTGCAAATGGCACGAGTTCGGGATACTGCATGGCAATGTCGACAATATACGTTAATGTCAGTGGAATATCCGCCATATACGCAGGTTTACTGTCACGATAATTTAACCGTGCAAAAATCCCCACCGCCTTGATGTGACGCTGCAAGCCCATGAGATCAAACCAAGTTTGGTATTGTTCCAAAGTAGTCAGTGCGGGAATGAAGCCTAGCGCGAGTGCTTGCTGATAATGGTATTGCATCAAGTCTGCGACTAACGGCTGCGGCCAGCGAATATAACAATCACGCAATAGCGATACCGCGTCGTAGGTCACAGGGCCGACGACAGCATCCTGAAAATCAATTACGCACAATTTACCTGCTTGCAGCATAAGATTGCGGCTATGGAAATCTCTGTGCATCCCCACGCTAGGTTGCGAAAGGGCATTATCAACGAGCAGATCGAAGCTATCGCTTAGCATTTGCAGCTCTGACTCGTCCAATGACAAATTAAGATGAGTGCCGAGTAGCCACTCAGTAAAGATGTGCAATTCACGGCGAACAAAGGCTTCGTCGTACAGCGGTAAGGGCTCAACTAGGCCACTATCAAAATGCTGACTTGCAACCACAGAGGCCACTTGCGGCAGTAAATCGAGTGCCTGACGATAATAGTCAGCCACGTTTTGCACGTTAAGCACAGATAACAGCTGAGTATCACCTAAGTCACTCATCAGCATAAAACCTTGGGCGGCGTCGGCATGGATCACTTTTGGAACTGTCAGTCCCGCGGCGGCATAGGCATTAGATAAGGCGATAAAGGGTGCGATGGGCACCAATTGTGGCGGTGAATCGGCGGCGATAAAGGTGGCATCGGGCGTCGTGATCCGAAAGTAACGTCTAAAACTTGCGTCACCGGAAATCAATATCGGTGTCACCTCATCGGAAAAATATGCATTCAGCCACTGATTTAGGGAAAGAAATCTCGGATCGGATAAAGTCATTTCATGGCTCTTAAAGAAAAATTGCTTTATTATAGCTGGCATATAATTTGGAAACAGCTAAGAAATTGAGAGATTTATTAAGCGGTGTTGCGTTTGTAAATTGCAACTTTCCCCATCCATACTTGTCCAGAATAAGAAATCATAATTACTGACCTAAAGATGCAGATCCGATACCTTCTGGCCCTGAGCCTGTTACCGCAATTAGTCCTGGCAGACGACTCTCCAACCGCTTCGGCATCTCAATGCTTAATCGAACCGCCAGTACCCCGTATCGTATCTCAAACCCAAGGGATGAGTGCGGCCGAACTCAACAAAATTCGTATAGTCTCTGATAACTCTGATGCAGAAATGGGCAAACAAGCCATTTTCCGCGGGGATGTGGTTTTTAGCCAAGGCGATAGACACATAGCAGCCGATGAGGCGATTCTAGATCAAGCGACCGAACAGTTTGATGCTAATGGTAATTTAGTCTTCCAAGACAGTAACTTCACTGTTACCGCCGAGTCATTACAAGCTCAAATGCGCTCCAATCGTGCCACCCTTAAAGGGGCACAATATTGGCTGCATGGACAACAGGTCCATGGCGATGCCGAGAAACTGCAAATTACCATCAATAACAATTTAATTTTAACCAATACTAACTTTACCACTTGTCCACCCGACAATGTCTCTTGGCTGCTCGAAGCCGAAAAAATTAAGATTAACAGTGAAGAAGAATGGGGCGAAATTTGGAATGCCAAGTTAAGAGTCGGCGGCGTGCCTGTATTCTACATTCCCTACATGACAGTGCCGGTTTCTGATAAACGTAAGTCGGGTTTCCTCTACCCCAGCTTTAGCACCAGTACCACCAATGGCGTCGAATTTTCTGCGCCCTATTACTGGAACATTGCCCCTGAGTATGATTTAACCTTTACGCCTAACTATATGTCTAACCGTGGTTTATTCACTAAGACTGAGTTTGGTTATTTAGCAGGCGAGGCTCAAAAAGGCCGAGTCAATTTTGAATATCTAGGCAACGATCAATTGATCAGTGGCAGCCCTAATCGCTACCTGTACAACTGGCAACACCAAGGGTCAATCGACAATAATTGGCGGGTATTAGCTAATTTTACCGACGTGTCAGACAACAACTATTTCAATGACTTAAAGTCAGATGTTAACCGTGCTACCGACAACCAGCTGTCGCGCATAGGTGAAATCAGCTACTTCGAAAGTAACTGGGATATCAGCACCCGGGTTCAAGATATTAAAGTACTCGGTGAAGACGAAAAACCGTATCAGGTGATGCCTCAAGTCAACTTTAACTATCGCGCCGCCGATTTCTGGAACAATTTAGATTTTGGCTTTAATTCAGAGCTGACGAATTTTGCCCATCAAGACAATAATGTGAACACGGCGACGCGTTTACATATGGCGCCGAGCGTGACCCTACCAATTCACGGACCTTCGGGCTCACTCACCAGCCAAGTGAAGCTGATGCAAACTAATTATTGGCAACAGAATAACAATCCTAATGAAGAACTAGACGACACGGTAAGCCGTACCATTCCGCAGGTACGGATTAATGGTCAGATTAACTTCGAGCGTTTTACTGAGCTTTTCGATGAAAACTATCGCCAAACACTGGAACCGCAATTCCAATATCTTTATGTTGGCTACGAAGACCAACGCGGCATAGGAATTTACGATACGGCCCAATTACAGGATGACTATT
Organism: Shewanella sp. SP2S2-6; assembly: GCF_031931965.1. Classification (NCBI taxonomy): domain Bacteria; kingdom Pseudomonadati; phylum Pseudomonadota; class Gammaproteobacteria; order Alteromonadales; family Shewanellaceae; genus Shewanella; species Shewanella sp. SP2S2-6. Next base: position 46,044 of record NZ_JAUOEQ010000002.1, read on the forward strand.
TTGGTCTATTCCGTGATCGCCGCTTCTCGGGGCTAGATCGTATTTCCGATGCGAACCAAGTCACACTAGGTGTTACCACGCGTATCTTTGACAGTCATAACCAAGAGGCGACTAAATTCAGCCTAGGGCAAATTTTTTACCTGCAAGACAGTAAAGTCGGCTACGAAGACAATATTTTTGAATCAAATCAATCGACATCTGTACTCGCTGCCGAGTTAGATACCCGTTTGACGAATGATTGGTACATGGGTGCGGCGATTCAATACGACACCAACACCAGTGAAAATAAAAAAACGGAAGTCACCTTAGATTTCAGACCCGAAGCGAACAAATTGCTGCAATTTAGCTATCGCTACGTCCCCGATTTATTGAACTCCAATACCAATGATACTGTGAACATCTCCCAAGCGGGTGTTCGTGGCGCTTGGCCCATCAGTGACGATCTCTACTTCGTGGGTAATTGGTATTATGACTTAAACGAAAGCCGCAGCATTGAAACCTACACAGGTATTCAATACGAATCATGCTGTTATGCGGTGCGATTTAGTTATCACTACCGCATTAAAACCAATTATGACGACAACATAGGCTCTGCTGCTATCGACTCCCGTGAGCAATTTGAAAGCGGCTTCTACCTGAACTTAGTCATTAAAGGACTCGGTGGTTCTGGCCCATTAGGCGTATCAGATATGCTCAATGACGGCCTGTTTAACTACAGAAAACCGCTTTATCTGAGGAATTAGCAAAGAATTGTGATAGATTGCTGAACCTCAACAAGGACTGAGAGTCCAAACAGGTTAATGAGTGCCTTACCGTTTGCCTTTTGCTAACGCTAATAAAAGCGGACCTAAAGGGTTTACCATGTACTCAAATGCATCGCCAAAAAATTACATTAGGGCAACTCGCTGTAATTTCGATATAAATGGTAAAGTTATTTCAATTAAGCCGTCGAACCTGACCTTAGAACGTGCCAAGGATTTTGTGGATGAAACCCAGTAAACATCTGATTTTTGCTTTATTTGCACTCGCTATCAGCCAACCTACATTGGCCGCACCTCAGCCACTCGACCGCGTTGCGGTCCAAATTAACGACGGCATAGTGCTCGAAAGTGAAATCGCTAACATGATTGACACTGTTAAAGCCAATGCCAAAACGGCAAACCAATCGTTGCCTTCCGACAGTGCCTTGCGCACACAGGTGATCGAACGTTTGATCTTGACCCGTTTACAACTGCAAATGGCAGATCGTATCGGCCTGCATATCGGTGACTTACAATTAGACCAAGCGATTGAAAACATCGCGCGCGAACAAAAAATGTCTGTAGCCCAGATGCAACAAAAAATTGAAAGCGAAGGGTTAAGCTTTAGCCAATACCGCGAGCAATTACGCGAAGAAATCACCTTAGGTGAAATTCAACGTATTCAAGTACAACGCCGTATCCAAGTGTCACCACAGGAAATTACTAGCCTAGTCAAACTCATCCAAGAACAAGGGATGAAAGATGTGGAATACCAAATTGGCCACATCCTGATTGACGTGCCAAATAATCCTACCAGTGAACAACTGGAATCCTCGAGCAAACGTGCCAATATCGTTTTGGAGCGTTTAAAGAGTGGTGAAGATTTCCGTCGTACTGCTATCGCATCTTCTTCGGGCCCTAAAGCACTCGAAGGCGGTATTTGGGACTACATGAACATCAACGAAATGCCAACCCTGTTCGCCGAAGTGATCAACGGTGCGAAAACGGGTGACATTATCGGCCCGATTAAGAGTGGTGCAGGTTTCCATATCATTAAGATCATGGATGCTCGCGGCCTACAAACCAAAGAAATTGAAGAAGTCAGAGCGCGCCACATTTTGCTCAAACCATCGCCAATTTTGTCGGAAGATCGTGCTAAAGCCATGCTTGAGCAATTCCTGAAGCAAATTCGCTCAGGTGAAGCTAAGTTTGAAGACCTAGCGCGTCAATATTCTGAAGATCCAGGTTCAGCCACTAAAGGCGGCGAATTAGGTTGGGCAGAGCCAAGCATTTACGTGCCAGAGTTCGCTCAAACCCTTAACAGTTTAAAAACCGACCAGATCAGCGAGCCATTCCGTACCACTCACGGTTGGCACATTACCCAGTTAGAAGAACGCAGAAAAACCGATGCCACGGATCAGTTCAACAGTAACCGTGCGCACCAGTTGATCTTCCGTCGCAAATTTAACGAAGAACTGCAAAACTGGCTAGACGAAATGCGTTCAGACGCATACATTGAAATCTTCCAGCCAGAGACCAATCGAGGTTAATGTTAATTGAGCACTAAACGTATTGCCGTTACCCCAGGTGAACCCGCAGGTATTGGCCCCGATTTAGTCGTACAACTCGCTCAGCAGGCTTGGCCTGCTGAGTTAGTCGTTTGTGCGGATCCAGAATTATTAACCAGCCGTGCTAAACGACTCGGTTTGCAAGTGACTTTCCGCCCTTACCTGCCAAATCAAGCGCCTAAACCGCAAGAAGCGGGCACATTAACCATTGCCCCCTTCAAGCTAGTGACCGAATCGATTTGCGGTCAGCTCGATGAGCAAAACAGCACTTATGTAGTTGAAACCTTGCGTTATGCGGGCGAGAAAAACATGAGCGGCGAGTTTGATGCTGTCGTGACAGGTCCGGTACACAAAGGCATTATCAATCAAGCGGGTATTTCCTTTAGTGGCCATACTGAGTTTTTTGCCCATCAAGCAAATTGCCCAGATGTGGTGATGATGCTGGCAACGCCGGGATTACAAGTGGCACTCGTGACCACACATATTCCACTGGCCTATGTTGCAAAAGCGATAACGCGTCAACGCCTACAGCATATTATCAAGATTTTACATGCCGATCTCATCAGCAAATTTGGCATAGTTTCACCGAAGATTTATGTTTGCGGCCTTAATCCACACGCAGGTGAAGACGGCCATTTAGGGCGTGAAGAAATCGACGTGATTATTCCTGCTCTCAACGAGTTGCGAGAAGAGTTCCAGATGAATATTGTCGGCCCATTACCCGCCGATACCCTGTTCCAACCTAAATATTTACAGGACGCCGATGTCGTCTTGGCCATGTACCATGACCAAGGACTTCCCGTTCTCAAGTCACAAGGATTTGGCAAATCGGTAAACATCACCTTAGGTTTACCCTATATTCGTACCTCGGTTGACCATGGTACGGCGCTCGATCTCGCGGGTACAGGCAAAGCCGATATTGGCAGCTTTGTGTGTGCTCTGAATAAAGCCATTGAGTTATCCTCAAAGAACTAAACGATTACATTATTAATGAGCAACAAAGTACATTTAGGCCACACGGCCAGAAAGCGTTTCGGACAAAACTTCCTTACCGACGGCAATGTGATTGACCGCATTGTGGGCGCAATTGCCCCCGATAATCACCATGTGATGGTCGAGATCGGCCCAGGCCTTGGTGCCTTAACCGAACCCGTAGCCGAAGCTGTAGATAACCTGACCGTCGTCGAACTTGACCGCGATCTAGTTGAACGCTTACATCATCACCCAGTCCTTAAAGATAAACTGACCATTCACCAAGGTGATGCACTGCAGTTTGATTTTGGTCAACTGAGTGTGCCTGGCAAAAAGATGAAAGTGTTTGGTAACTTACCTTACAACATTTCAACGCCGTTGATGTTCCACCTGTTCGAATTTGCCGAACAGATTGAAACCATGCACTTTATGCTGCAAAAAGAAGTGGTACTGCGTTTATCGGCAAGCCCAGGCTGTAAAGCCTATGGCCGTTTAACGGTAATGGCGCAATACTTCTGCCAAGTGGTTCCGGTTCTTGAAGTGCCGCCCCACAGCTTTACGCCCGCGCCTAAGGTCGACTCAGCAGTCGTACGCTTATTGCCATACGCTGTAAAACCGTTCCCTTGCAAAGATGTGACCGTACTACGTCACCTTTGTACTACGGCGTTCAACATGCGTCGTAAGACTCTGCGTAATAACTTAAAGCACATGTTATCTGACGATGAGTTCGAGCAATTAGGGATTGACTCAAGTCAACGCCCAGAGCAGATTAGCGTGCAACAGTATGTTGCTATGGCTAACATGGTTTGCGATAAGAAAGCATAAATATGTCTGGGCACTTAGGTGCCCTTTAACCAGAGCCTAGGAACAAGAATGAGCGCATTGGACACCTCAATTCGGGTTGAAGTTAAAACTGAATATATAGAGCAGCAGTCCTCGCCCGAGGATGAAAAATACCTCTTCAGCTATACCATCACTATCATCAATTTAGGTGAGCAGGCAGCTAAACTCGAAACCCGTCACTGGATAATCACAGATGCCAATGGCAATACCAGTGAAGTCCAAGGCGCCGGAGTTGTCGGTGAAACACCAACCATAGCGCCAAATACCGCCTATCAATACACCAGTGGCACAGTGCTCGATACACCCCTTGGCATAATGCATGGCACTTATGGTATGGTCAGCGAATCGGGTGAGCATTTCCAAGCGACGATCCGTCCCTTCCGTTTAGCGACCCCAGGCTTACTACATTAATATCGTTAGGAAAGGGGTACTGTGGCGCATTATTTTGTTGGTGATATTCAAGGCTGTTTCGCTGAATTACAAAAATTACTCGCTAAGGTCGATTTTAATCCCTCCCGTGATGAACTCTGGGCTGTAGGTGATCTTGTTGCACGTGGACCAGACTCCTTAGCTACGCTGCGCTTTTTTCGTTCTTTAGGTGATTCCGCTAAAACGGTTTTAGGCAATCACGATCTCCACTTAATGGCGTTACACGGCAAGCTCAAACGCGCTAAGCCCAGCGATAATTTAACTGAAATTCTTGAATCGCCCGATATTTCAGCCTCAATTGACTGGCTGAGACAGCAACCCCTAATGCGTGAATTACCCGAACACCAACTCATCATGAGTCATGCGGGTGTGCCACCGCAGTGGTCGCTTGAAGTATTAAGAGAAGAAGCCGCACTCGTCAGTTGCGCACTAAAACAAGATGATTATCTTGAGGCACTGATAGCCCAAATGTATTCGGATAGCGCCGAACAATGGGACCCAAGTGCAATTGGCATAGAGCGCCTACGTTACTGCATTAACGCATTAACACGCATGCGCTACCTCTATGTCGATGGCCGACTCGATTTTGATTGTAAACAACCTCCTGAAAACTGTACTAATCCACAACTCAAACCTTGGTTTGAGTTTGCTTCGCCCCTGCGCCAGAGTCACACCTTGGTTTTCGGCCATTGGGCAGCACTGATGGGCAATATCGGCGATACTAAATTAAAGGCTTTAGATACAGGTTGTTGCTGGGGTGAACACTTAACCCTATGGCATCTTGAAAAAGACCAAAAAATTACGCAAAAAAAGTTAAAAAAGAGTTAAACTAAAACAGCTTAAAGTCGATAACAGACTGAGCCGCCTAACCCTGAAATCGCCCTGTTTTCATTTGGAAAAATATAATAAAAATCGGAGTATCCTATGAAATTTAACGTAGCCACCAGAGTGATTGGCGGTTTTGGTATTGTCACGCTTTTGCTCGTGGTGCTAGGATTTACATCTTACCTCACCAACAACAGCCTAAAAGCAAGCTCGGCGATGATGCAAGAATTAAGCTTGCCAGCGCTTAAGTCGACCAATCACCTCAGTGAAACCTTGAGCGAGCAACAAAGACAAATCCTGATTGCCTATCACACGCCTAAATCGGCCAATATTCCCAGTATTCGCAAAGTGTTCGATGATCATGGCACTCAGTTCAAAAACGAAATAGCTAACATCACCCAATTAGTGAAAAGCCAGCCAGAGCTCACCTCATTAATCAGCCAATTAAGCGGTAGTTTCTCAAGCTTTGAACGAGACAGCCTTGCTATGATCGCCGAACGTGAAGCTTCATTAAGCAAGCAAGAACAGTTAGTTAATCTAAAGAAAAAACTCGAAAATGCCGCCGATGATGCCTCATCGGAACTGCTCGATATTGTTGATTTAGAAAGCAGTCAAAATCCCGATGAGCAGAGTCTGGCCGCGTCAGCCAGCGCGATTGATACTAGCCTCGGGAATATCATCACCACTATCGCAGATTTAGTCACCAATGAAGAAGACAGTAAGCATGAACTGATCTCTAAAGAACTTGACTACATTATCAGCGAAACCAAGAACAAACTTGAATATGTGAATCGTCACGGTCAAGGTATCGTCGATGCGGATACCTTAAGTTCAGTCACTAAAGATATTGAAAAAGTTTTAGCGCTCGTTACCGGCCCGCAATCTATGTTGCAGCTGAAATCGAGCCAGCTTTCCCATGCTAAAGAAGCTGTGGTCAAACTCGGTATTATCGAAAAAGACGTGAAAGTCATTAATTCCAACATGGATGATGTGAGTAATAACATCGAACTTGTTGCCGCCAACATGAGCAACGACACCATAGCTAAGATTGACTCAGCTAGTATACAAACCATGATTGTGGTGTTAATTGCCATTGTTGTCGCTGTCATTGTGAGTTTTGCTGTAGTGAATCCGCTCAAACGCTCTCTCAGCCAAGTGAACAATGCCCTAAACGTCTTAGCCTCAGGCAACCTCACCCATAAGCTGGATGACTCTGGACACGATGAATTTGCAGAGCTAGCGAAAAACTGCAACCGTCTCGTCGATAGCTTACGCAGTTTGATTATCGGTATCTTGGATAGATCGAACCAACTGGCCGCGGCAGCTGAACAAACGTCGGCCATCACAGCACAAACTACCTCCGGCATTCAAGAACAAAAAAGCCAAGTTGACCAAGTGGCTACGGCTACTACAGAACTGAGCTCTAGCGCGCAACAAGTGTCGTTAAGTGCCGACCAAGCCCTTGAGCAAATCAAGCAAGCCGACCAAGAAACTCAGCATATGCGAGCCATTGCCGAAGAGAACAAACTGACGATTTTAGCTTTAGCCGATGAAGTGGCTAAAGCCGGCGTTGTGATCAATAAAGTGCAGTCTGATAGCGCCTCAATTGGCTCAATTTTGGATGTGATCCGCGGCATTGCAGAGCAGACTAACCTACTCGCCCTTAACGCCGCCATTGAAGCTGCTAGAGCCGGTGAACAAGGTCGTGGTTTTGCAGTAGTTGCCGATGAAGTCCGTAGCTTAGCCTCACGCACTCAGGTATCGACCCGAGAGATCCAACAGATGATTGAAGTGTTGCAGCAAGGTGCAGAACAAGCCGTTGCCGCCATGGATATGGGACGTGCTCAGGCAAATGCCTGTGTTGAAAAAACTGAGCAAGCCAACATTGCCCTCGAAACCATTAGCCAGTCTGTGCATAAGGCCTATGACTCAGGCACTCATATCGCCCATGCTGCTCAAGAGCAGAATTTAGTGAGTCAGCAAGTGTCTGAGAAACTGGAGCATATTGCTGCCATTTCGGAAGAAACGGCTATCGGCGCAGATCAAACGGCTCAGTCTAGCCATCAAGTCGCCAAACTAGCTGAAGAGCTTCAAGCCTCAGTCGGCGAATTTAGAGTCTAAATGTTAATTGCTAAAATCTTCTAAACCAAGGGTCGCTTAGCGGCCCTTTCTTTTGGACCGCATTCACTTTCCCCTATCTCACCGAATACTCGGCTTGACCGGCTTTACACAAATTAAGGCCATAAAAAATGCCGAACTTAAGTTCGGCATTTGATCTGATTCAAGGCAAGACGTTTAATGCAAAGCGCTTAATGCTAGGCTCTTAACGCTAATGGCTTAAACCCGTTGCTTAATACTCGTCGCCTAATATAACTAAGCTGCAAATAGAGCTAAAGTGCCGCTAGTTCGGAGTAACGAGTCCAGCTCAGCGATTACTCTTCTTCGCCGCCCGCAGCAGCGCCAAGACGCTCTTTCACTGCAGCAGTGATAGGGCTATCTGCATGACCGTTTGCTTCTGCCCAAGCTTGGATAGTCATACCATCGGCCTCAGCAACACTCAGTTCCGTCACCGACAAACGTTTAGCCACAAACTCACCGGCATCGTTCGCACTCGCGCCGTAAGCGGTACGCAATAGACTTGCGCCATCGCAACTGATGCCAGTGTAAATCTGACGTAGCTTAACGCGGCTTTCTTTTAACTTTTTACGTAGGCGGTTTTTATCGTTAGCTTTTACGTAATCGCAAATACTCGCTACGAGTGGATCAACGCCCGCAACAGCAGGGGTTGGTACAGTGATATAGCTCAATCCAATTAACGCAGCCAAGGCCACAGGCATAAGACGCATCCGATACTCCTTAATACTTTCTTATAGTTTTATTATCAATTTTGTATGGGCTGCATCTCGTCTCTCAAGGGTATTGACCTCTTGGCTTTAGCTCTCGTTCGAAATCTAGGATAACGAAATAGGCTATCTCTTCTTTCCGTGAAAACTAAATGTCCGATATGATGCAATACGTTAGATAAACTGACGCCCCATACACACAGGGTACACAACAGAGGCTGCAATTTAACATTTTTTTACCAAATTGATAAAGCGATATTCCAAACCATCCGCATTTATACTAGACAAAGATTCCGTTTCCTTCCAAGTTCCGTCATCCCAATAGGGGAAAAATGTATCGCCCTCAACCTCTAGCTTGATTTGCGTCAAATATAAGATATCTGCGTAAGGTAATAACTCGGCATAAAGCTGACCGCCACCAATCACTACTAACTCTTCACACTCGCCGGCGGCTTGTTTGGCTGCATCAAAGGAGGTTACACAGGTCACGCCTTCAATGACGAGATCCGTTTGACGTGAAATCACTATGTTATGTCGGCCAGGAAGAGGTCTACCAATGGACTCAAAGGTCTTACGCCCCATCACCACAGGCTTACCTAGGGTCATGGCTTTAAAGTGACGTAGATCTTCTGGAAGATGCCATGGCATTTTATTCTCTTTTCCGATGACTCGGTTGTTTGCCATCGCGGCTATCATAGCAATGCGCATGCTCACTCCTGTTTTATTGAAATAGAATTATTGAATGACGGGGCGGGTTCTGAAATACAGCAAGCTCGGCATAGCCAGCCCCACAGCTAACGCCCCGAGAATAAAGACGGTTTTGAGGCCATTACTAATCACTTGTGCCGTCAGTTCAGGACTCACCTGAGACTGAGCAGTCAGTTGCACTAAGGCAATGACGGTATTAAAGGCATAAGTGCCAGGGATCATAGGAATAATAGCGGCGACAGCATACATTAAAGGTGGCGCTAAGTGGCGCTTTCCAAACCCTATCGTAATAATCCCGACGATTGCAGCCGCGGCAAAGGTGGCCCACTCAATCGGTAAACTAAACTGTAGCATTAAGGTACGCGAGCTATGACCAATGGCTCCCGCTAAGGCGCAATAGGGAAGAAATCGTTTAGGAACATTAAATACCATAGCAAATCCCACGGCGGGAATTGCTGAGAAAAAAGCATCGTGCAGCAGCGTTATCAGTAATTCCATCATAGGAAAATCCCGCCGATCTGCATCGCAATCGTAATGCCTATCACAGAAGAAACGGTCAGCAAAGTCGCATGGCCCCAACGGGAGATGCCAACATTCATATGCCCTTTCACCATGTCGGAAATCGCATTGATCATCGGAAAACCCGGCACCAGCATTAGCACACTCGCGGCCATAGCAGCCTTAGGCGTTTCACTCAATGCAAACACATAGCCAGTTTGAGCCAACATACTGGTGACAAAAGCCGTGACGGCAAAGTTAACCAATAAATTAAAATGCCGCTTAGCAATCGCTAAACGTACCGACATGCCCACAGCTGCGGCAAAAAAGGTAATCACACACGAGATAAGATCACCCTTAAACAGGTGACAAAAACTGGCACAAGACAGGCCAATCATGAAGACAACTAAACTCGGTGGATAGGTTTTAGGCTCAATCCGCGCCAAACGTTTACGGACTTCGTTGGGGCCATACAGACCTTTTTCAGCTAATAAACAGATGCGTTGTAATTCACAAACTATGGTCATATTAATGCCATGCTCACGAATACGACGAGTCGTAGTGATACAGCGACCATGAACTAAACTGGTTAACACGAGGGAATTGGAGGAAATAGAGAGCTCTACGCTGGCAAGGCCTAAAGCCTGACCTAGACGCTGGCTGATTTCTTCAACTAAATCAGATTCTGCGCCGTAGGCCAGTAGCAGTTGTGCAGCACGCACAACTTGCCGAGTAATATCATTTTGAGTATCTGCGTACACGGAACTCTCAAAATTAAGACGGTAAGATTATCTCTGGTAAATAACTTCTACGTCGTAGTCGTCATCATCAAAGTCGTCGTCATCATCTTCATCAACATAGTCTTCATTCACTGAATCTAAGTTAGCTTGATGATAATTATCCCACTTGAACTCGACTTCACTGTCAGGGTCGATTTCATTGTCTTCTGGTGGCAGGCTCGCAATATAATCGAGGAGCTTTAATGCCAACTCATTAGTGCCGTCGCGGTTGTAGGCAGAAATAGTGTAAACGTCGCCTTCCCAACCCATTTCTTTAACGATGCGATCAACCTTTTGTTGCAGCTCTTCTTCAAGCAGCAAATCGGTTTTGTTAAAGACTAACCAACGTGGCTTGCTTGCCAGTTTTGGAGAGTATTTCTCAAGCTCACCAACGATAGCGCGCGCAGACTCAACCGGATCGGTTCCGTCAATCGGCTCAATGTCGATGATGTGCAGTAGAATACGACAACGCTCAAGATGCTTTAAGAAGCGAATACCTAAACCCGCACCATCGGCTGCGCCTTCGATAAGACCTGGAATATCCGCGATCACAAAGCTTTGACCAGGACGTGGATTAACCACACCTAAGTTCGGCACTAGTGTTGTAAACGGATAATCAGCCACTTTAGGCGTTGCACGGGAAACAGCACGAATGAATGTCGACTTACCCGCGTTAGGCATGCCAAGCAAACCAACGTCAGCCAACAGTAACAACTCTAATTTAAGGCTACGAACTTCACCCGGTGTTCCTAACGTCTTTTGACGTGGGGCACGGTTAGTACTGCTCTTAAAACGGGTGTTACCTAAACCATGGAAACCACCTTTGGCAACCAATAGCTTTTGACCGTGGGTCGTTAAATCCCCAAGGACTTCTTCAGTATCATGATCGACCGCGCGAGTACCAACAGGAACTTTTAAGATCAGATCTTTACCGCTGTGACCGGTACAATCACGGCCACGACCATTTTCGCCACGTTCAGCCATGTGAAAACGTTCAAAACGGAACTCGATCAAGGTGTTGAAGTTTTCGTCAGCTTGCAGGAAAACACTGCCGCCGTCGCCACCATCACCACCATCAGGACCACCATCTGGTACATACTTTTCGCGCCTAAAGCTAACACAACCGCTACCGCCGTCGCCTGCTTCGACCCTAATTACTGCCTCATCGACAAACTTCATACTTACTCCTGGCACCACTGAATGAAGCAATTATACCGTCTAACTTCATTGGTCGCCAAAAAACTCGAGATACTTTGCTCCCAATCTTACCTGTCAATGCTCATTTTTGGTAATCATTTACCAACTCAAGCATCTACACGGCGTAAATAGAAGCACAAAAAACAGAAAGCCCCACCAATGGCGGGGCTTTAACAGTACAAGCTAGGTTCGAAAATTAAGCTTCGATGCTAATAAACTTACGGTTATTAGCGCCTTTAACTTCGAATTTCACTTTACCGTCAGTCAGAGCAAACAGAGTATGGTCACGACCAATACCTACGTTTACACCAGCGTGGAATTTAGTACCACGTTGACGAACGATAATGTTACCAGCTAGAACTGATTCACCGCCAAAGCGCTTAACACCTAGACGTTTACTTTCTGAATCGCGGCCGTTACGAGTAGAACCGCCAGCTTTTTTATGTGCCATGAGTTAGACTCCTATTATGCGTTGATAGCAGTAATTTTAACTTCAGTGAACCACTGACGGTGGCCCATTTTCTTGTCGTGATGCTTACGACGACGGAACTTAACGATAGTTACTTTATCGCCACGACCGTGACTTACAACTTCAGCAACGACTTTACCGCCAGCTACTAAAGGAGCACCAACATGCACTGTTTCGCCATCAGCGATCAAAAGAACTTGATCGAATTCGATAGTTTCGCCAGTTGCAACTTCTAACTTTTCTAAACGAACAGTGTGGCCTTCGGCTACACGGTGTTGTTTACCACCACTTTGAAAAACAGCGTACATAGCTATTTTACTCCAATTCCTAACACGCGGGCTCATTCTTGGATGAGGCAGGGTGCTATAAAAACTTTATTGACAATGGGCGCGGAGTTTACGCGAAGAATCTAACTCTGGCAAGCCCTAATTAGGAAAGAATAAAAAAAGACCGGATTAACTCTCACATTAGTTGAGCTAGTGCTGTCATATGTCAGAATTTTAGGTAAAATTCATTTCATTATAACACGTGAGCCTAAACAGGGGCCGGTACGTAATGACCCCACAACCAGAGTCTACTATGGATTTAAACGCTATTCGTCAACTGGCTGACACTGATATGCAAGCAGTCAATCAGCTGATATATAAACAGCTTGAATCAGATGTCGCCCTAATTAATCAATTAGGTTTTTACATTATTAATGGTGGTGGTAAACGTCTTCGTCCTCTGCTGTCGGTATTAGCCGCACGTGCGGTGAGCTACGAAGGCGAAGCGCATCTAAAGCTAGCGGCGATTATTGAGTTTATCCATACGGCCTCATTGCTCCACGATGATGTAGTTGATGAATCGACATTGCGCCGCGGACGAGAAACCGCCAACGCACTGTTCGGCAATAGCGCCAGCGTGCTGGTCGGGGATTTCCTTTATACCCGTTCATTCCAGATGATGACTGAACTCGACAGCATGAAAGTGCTCAGAGTGTTAGCGGATACCACGAACGTATTGGCCGAGGGCGAAGTCTTACAACTGATGAATTGCAACGATCCTGATACCACAGAAGAAAGCTATATGCGGGTCATTTATTGTAAAACAGCTAAGTTGTTTGAAGCGGCTACTCTGCTTGCGGGTGTGTTAGCGGGTGCGACGCCAGAGCAAGAAACCGCCTTAGGTAACTATGGTAAGTATCTTGGTACCGCCTTCCAGCTTACCGACGATTTACTCGACTATACCGCCGACAGTGATGAGCTAGGCAAAAACATAGGTGATGACCTTGCTGAAGGTAAACCAACTCTGCCACTCATCTATGCCATTGCCCATGGCACAGACGAAGAGAAACACCTCATACGTCAAGCAATTGAGCAAGGCGATGGTACACAGGCCATAGATAAAATAGTGGCAGCACTGCACCATTGCGGCGCGTTAAACTACACCCAGCAAAAAGCGATTGAAGAATCAGAGAAAGCCATCGAGGCATTATCGATTCTACCCGACAGCGACTACAAGCAAGCCTTAGTTGCGCTAGCTAAGATTTCGGTCGACCGTAATCATTGATCGCTCGCTAGTTCGTGTTTAGCCCAAAGAAAAGGTCTTACTCAGTAAGACCTTTTTTATTGTCTCAAATCCGCAATCCTAAGATTAAACCTGCCAGCGGATCGGCGCTTCGCCCCGCTCAAGTAATAATTGATTCACTTGAGAAAAATGCCCACAGCCAAAGAAACCCCGATAGGCCGATAAAGGTGAAGGATGCGGCCCAGTGAGCACTTGATGTTGCGGTGCGTTAATCACTTGACCTTTTTTGATGGCATGACTGCCCCAAAGCACGAAAATAATCGGCTGAGTCTGGCGATTTAATAATTCCAGCGCGGCAGTCGTAAACACTTCCCAGCCCGCTTTGGCATGGGAGTGCGCCTTACCTTGCTCAACGGTTAATACCGTATTGAGCATTAAGATCCCCTGCTCCGCCCATGCGGATAAATCCCCGTGGGATGGAATGGTAAAGCCATCAATATCCGTCGCTAATTCCTTGTACATATTGGCTAAGGAAGGCGGCGGTTTAATACCGCGCTTGACCGAAAAGCATAAACCATGGGCTTGATCTGGGCCGTGATAGGGATCTTGACCAATCAATACCACTTTGACCTTTTCAAGCTGAGTCATAGTAAAAGCATTAAAAACATCGGCTTCGGGAGGATAAACCACTTTTCCAGCCCTACGTTCATTGTCTACAAACGCACTTAGTTGCTGAAAATAAGGCAAAGCCCTTTGCTCATCGATAAATGTTTGCCATGTCGCCTGAGTCACGATTTTACTTCCTCAATTCTATTATCGGGTTAGCTTAAAAGTCCTACTGTGGAATGGCAAGTTTGAAGGTTATGCTTGTCGATAATTGATAAGACTATGCTTGCTGTGTTTCGCTTTAAGACTTTCAATTTAAAACATTCGAATTTAAATGCTATAGTGCGCCCATTCTCGCACAGTCTAATTACGCCATGATGATCCAACATTCTGATAAATTGATGCAACGACATCAAACGGGTTTCACCTTAATTGAGCTTGTGGTGGTCATCATAGTGCTCGGTATTTTAGCGGTAGTGGCCCTGCCAAAATTTATCAATGTGCAGCAAGATGCGCAAATCGCCACAGTCAAAGCTGCAGGCGGTGGCTTTAAGTCAGCCATTAATCTGGCCCGCTCCGTTTGGGCGGTAAAAGTGGGCTCAGGTCCAAAAGAAGACTTACCCGTATTTGGCACTGCGCAATCTGAACAAGTGGATTTTAACGCCTTCGGCTGGCCTGCACAGCACTATATCTTTGGTAATGAAGCCTCACCGTCGCTTGATAATGTCGAAGACTGTATCTCGGTATGGGAAGTATTATTCCAAAATACCCAACCGAGTGTCTCGCGCTTAAATGTTGATGCGACAGAAACCGACTACAAAGCCAGTTATACCAATCCTGGCCAGTGCACTTATTTCTATCGAACAAACGACAAACTCTCGATCAGTTATGACTCCCAAACCGGAGTCGTCATTACCGACACAGATCCCAATAGTTAATGCCTGACGATTCCTTCTTACGTCAATTAAGTTAGAATCGAACTTTAATCTGTTACTTTTAGAGTGAACGCCATGACCGACACGAGCAACACCACCATTTACGAACTTGCCGATCAGTTTATTGCCTTAGCCAATCAGCTAAGTCAACAAGAAGCAGATGTAGGTAAAGTGGGCACAGCACTCCGTTTTGCCGCGGCACGTTTTAACGCCTTCGAAGCCGCAATTAAATCAGCGGATCTCGGCGCCGAGAAAGAAAGTGCATTAGAATGGTTTAGCAGTGAATTCAAAGAAATGCTGAGTGACAACTTAGACGATCACATCGCGAATCCGCCAATTCTCCAAGAAGCGGTGGCAGAAGAGACCGACAATTCAGTGCAAATGTTTAAAGGCTAAGCACGCCTTTCATGCATAGCGAAAACATAAAAAATGCCATCGATTGATGGCGTTTTTGTTTGTTGAAACAGATGACCTGCAATCAATAACTAAAGCGTGTATACCACGCGGAATGCCAGCAGTATCAACACCACGCCGGACAACTTATCAATTAACCCTGCCTTTTCCCGTAGTTTAGGCAACACGCTTGAGTGGGATAACAATAAAGCGATAAGCGTATACCAAAGTCCATCGACCACTAAAGGGGTAAAAACGATTAAAGCTTTAGCCGTCATGCTGTCGGCCACCATCACGAATTGGCTGAATAACGCGAGGAAAAACAGCATGATTTTAGGATTAAATAAGGAAATGGCGATACCATCACGGGCGGCGGTCAAGGTATCTGTCGCCTCCCCTGCGGCCAATTTAGCTTGCATACCGCCCTTGGAACGCAGCGCCTGAACTCCCATCCAAGCCAGATACAAAGCACCGAGAATCGCAATGCCATTAAAGACTAAGGGCGCCTTTTTAAGTACAACCGCTAAGCCGAGTAACGTCACCAACGCATAAATCCCAATGCCTATCGAATGTGCCCACGCACACACTATGCCCTTGCCCCGTCCACCGCCTAAGGTATGGCGCACCACCATAGCTAAACTTGGGCCCGGCGACATAGCCCCCAAACAACAAATCGCCAATAAACCTAACCAAGTACTAAAACTCATTGAACACACCTTACGCCGAATAAAAAGGCCCCTTTGATGTAGTTAAACTCTGGGGCCTTAAACTTGCTTGCTATTCTAGCATTGCGCCATTAAGGCGTTAACGCTAATCCATCCGTTTGTCGATAAATTAACGGCTATTTAGGCTGATAAAAAGCACGGATATCCTTCACTAACTGAGTTAAGGATTCGGGCTCAACGTACATCATGTGTCCCGCTTTATAGTAATGCATACTCACACGACTATTATCTATGCCGTTATCGGCAAAGGTATTTTCGGTGGCAAAAAATGGCGTCGCAAAGTCAAAGTAACCATTGCCGACAAAAATCCGCAGATCTTTGTTCTCACGCTGCGCTTGACCAAGATAAGGCGCAACGTTGACATAGTGCATCTGCTTACCACTGATATTCCAATTCCAACTCCGGTTCACATCAACGGAAAGTACATTGAAAGGACGGGATAAGGTCACGCCCAAATCGTCATACAGATATTGATGCATGGCAGCCGTATAAGCGCCATCAATCCCATAACCTGATGGGTCATCGTCGGTTGAATCGCCGCCACTGTCGTAGTCTTTACCTGTGTAGCGGCTGTCTAACCGCCCTATCGTCAAAGCTTGATCTCTGATCAGCTCCTTAGTGTATCGACTGGCGCTCACGCGCAAATTAACACGATCTAAATAGTGCTCACTTAACCCCGTAAAACGCGCCAAACTTTGACGTACCGCTTGATAGGCATCGGGGGTTAAGCGGCTGCCTTGCAACAACGCGAGGGCATAATCTTTGATCGCAAACTGGCGCGCTTCCTCAATAAAAGCCTCCAGCCCTAAAGCTTTATCCGCAGCGCTGACTTTATTATGGTAAAAAGCCGTTGCCGCCATGGTCGGTAAAAAACCAATGTATGGCAGGTTGTTACCCGGCTGGTAGCGGGCATGACTAAAATCGAGAATGGATGAAATCAGCATAATTCCATTGACCGAAATGTCAGTCCAACCGCCCTGCAATTCATTCACAAGTGCTGCCGCGCGAGTAGTACCGTAACTCTCGCCGGCCAAATATTTAGGGGAGTTCCAACGTTTATGCTCAATCAACCAGCGGCGAATGAACTCGGCAATCGACTGGGCATCTTCTTTCACGCCCCAAAAATCCGCACCTTTTTTATCGCCCAAAGCGCGGCTAAAGCCAGTACCTACGGGATCGATGAACACGAGATCGGACTCATCGAGCATAGAGTAATCGTTTGATTCAATGCGATAAGGTGCTGCGCCATCGTCCTTTGCATCCGGCACCACCACACGTTTAGGACCGAATAAGCCCATGTGCAACCAGAGCGAGGCCGAACCCGGACCGCCGTTAAAGATAAAAGTGACTGGGCGTGTACTGCTATCTTTAATATCGTTACGTAAATAGCTAATAGAGAAAATACTCGCCAGCGGTTCGTCTTTATCATCCTTTAAAATAGTCTCGCCACTGATCGCTTGATAACTGACTTTTTGCCCTTGAATCGTCATCTTATGCTCGGTTTTAACCACCTCAGGGACAAGCTTGTCGGCTTTATCTTCGGCCTTTTTGGCGGGTTCGGCATAGCTCAGGCTCGAGCAGAATACGATCAACGGCAACACGAATAATGACCAAAGCGGCCTAGCCGACGAGCGTCGACACGATGGTAAAGGTGTCATCTTATTTCCTTTTATTTTTGTTATAGCGGTAACTATCATCTTGCCCAGCTTACAAAGACTCCACAGCAGGCGCAAAACACAATTGCAACTGAATGCGTCAAAGGGCAGCTCAAATGAAATCCCATAAATTCATGCTGCTTTAAGCCGTTAACCGCTAAGATAAGCACGAATCTAAGTCTGTATTCCTAAGCCTCAATGTTTAATAAAGGCACGCCATTCTCCAGCAGGAAGTTTTATGAGCACTATTACTCTGATCAGTATTATCATTCTTTGTCTATTAATCGGCGCTATCTTGCTGCTGCTTTGGCAAAGACAAAAAGGAAAAACCATACCGCTGGCGGTGATATTTGTACTGGGATTTTTCGCCTTAGGACTTGGCGCGATTATTGGGTTTGTGCATAAAGGCGAGGATTATCAAGCCTATCAAAAACTGCAATGGCACACCTTAGCACCCGAGCAAATTGCGCCTCTGGTTGCCCAAGGCTATACCGTATTTGTCGATATTACTTCAGATTGGTGCACCATTTGCCAAACCAATAAAGCCGAAGTTACCCACAGGGAACAAATTGTGAATGCCTTAATGGCAGACAACATTATCCTGATGCAAGGCAACTGGAGTGAGGCCAACAAAACGATTGAAAGCTATATGCGCCATGAAGGTGTACCTGGTACGCCATACAATAAAATCTACGGTCCAAGCGCACCCAATGGCATTCTTTTGCCGTCAAAACTCAGTATGAGTGATGTGTTGAATGGCCTTGCTGCCGCACAAACGAATCGCAGCTAACGAAAAATCAACCAATAAAAAAGGCTGCACTGCAGCCTTTTTGCTCACTTCACTTCAAATCTATAAAAGCCAAATTTCTTGAAAGGTGGGTTAGAAATCGCTTCTATAAATTGGCTTACTCATTAAAAACGGTAATTTACACGGCCATAGTAGAAGCCACCGTTGTAATCGAACGGCCCACTTTCATAGTAAACGCCACCAAGTTGAGAATAAGCGTAATCATCGCCCACTTTCAGCTTTTGCGCTTTTTGGTCGAATAGGTTATTTGCCCCTACCGCCAGCGTTAAGCCATCAAATAACTCATAGCTCACTTCCAAATCTATGGTGACAGCAGCATCGGCCATTTCAGAACCCCAATCAGAGGTATCATCAGCATGAGTCGCATAGTACTCACCGAAGTAGTTACCACGCAGTGACATGCTTAATTGATCCCATGACTGCGCCCAGCTTAAGGTTGCACGATGCGCTGGAATACCATCTTCTAAACGGCGAACTTTACCTTCATCAGTGGTTTCTGGATCGAATTTATCAACGCTGGTATCGGTCCAACCATAGGCAAGACTAAATTTAGCATTACCCGACAGAATTTCCGCATCATAGGAGGCGACGATATCGATACCTTGAGTGGTAGTATCAAAGTCGTTAGTGTAATAACTCACGCCTTGGATCAACTCAGGGAACTCAACGCCCGCTGCACGCAGTGCATCATAGTCTTTAGCTTTAACATCAATCTTACTCGACTGCGCAATACGGCCCTCAACGCCAATGTTGTAATAATCGACCGTTAAGAAAAAGTTTTCGTACTCATAGACAGCACCTAGCGCATAGCTTATTGACTCTTCAGGCTTTAACACTTCCCCGCCATAAAATGCCGCAAGTGGATCGGTGGGTGGTGCAATAAAGGTCTGGATCAACTGACCATCAATAATCGATGTCTGTGTGTTGACGACGTTTTCTTGACCCACGGTTGGCGCTCTAAAGCCCGTACTGTGTGAAGCGCGGAATGACAATTCGTCGGTTGCAGAATACTGCACCGTCAGCTTGTAATTTAACGTATCGCCGAAGGTAGAGAAGTCTTCGTAACGCAGCGCTAAACCGAGTAACCAGTCATCACTTAAATAGGCTTCTAAATCCGTATAAATACCAATATTGTGGCGGGAATTTTTACCCGCAGATTCTGGGCCAAAGCCTTTAAATCCATGCGAGCCGATGCTGAAGCCTTGCTCGGCATAGGGGCCGGCAATCCAAGAGGCTTCATCACCTTGAAAAATCTCAAATGACTCATTACGCCATTCAAAACCAGAAGCAAAACTAATGTCTTCGATGCCGCCTAAGGTAATAAAACGCGAAAAGTCGAGGTTAACTGTGGTTTCAACTTGCTCATAGGCACCGGTATCGAAATCAGTTGGGGTATCTAATCCCAATGATGGGTTTAACGAGTTTTTAAGGCCGAAGCTGGCTTTGTTACTCCCCGTACCGGCGCTGAAATCGTAATTCCACTCGCCGATATCGCCCTTTACACCAGCGAAGAAAGACATATCTTCAATGGTCCCAGTGAACTGCGGTGTATAACCACCGGGGAAAATTTGGTTCATAGCAAAACAATTGGGATCGGCAACCATCGCCTTGTATGCGTCTGTATCTAACACGTTGCCATCAGAACCGTCCGCATTTTTAGGAATTGGCACTAGCACGCAAGACGATTGATCACCATTTATAGCTCCGACTAATAAGTTACCGCCTTCTGGAGGGGTATACACATTACTGCGATCCTGCGGATTACGATAATAAAATCCCCCCACAGCATCGCGGGATGACAGGTTACCAAAGGCATAGGCATGCATATTGGCATTAATGTCTAAGCCTGAGTTGATGAACACTGAGTAGTCATCATTGATTTCAGGATTACCCCATACTTGAGCGGGGTCATTAATCGCAGTATTGCCCTGCACAGCTAAGTTAGCCGCATCGGGACGCTGCACACTACGACTGGTTGCATCGGCATTTTTATACTGGAAGCTTAAGTTAACAAAGCCATTATCCGTCAACGGTAAACCAACATCACCTTCGACTGTGGTCGTGGCACCGTCACCCTCGTAATATTCACCTTGGGTCACTGTGATGGACCCACCATCGGAATTATCTTTTAAGACAAAGTTCATGACGCCTGCTATCGCATCAGAGCCATATTGCGCCGCAGCGCCGTCGCGCAGCACTTCGACTTGCTTCAATGCAGAACCAGGAATAACTGAAATATCTGGGCCTTGAGCACCATCGTTAATGCCGCCGCCTTGGAACGCAATCACAGCTGCGCGGTGACGACGCTTACCATTGACTAACACTAAGGTACTGTCGGAAGGCAACCCACGTAAGTTAACGGGACGTACTAAGGTTGCCGCATCACTAATGGGTTGAGCGCGCGAGTTAAACGAAGGTACCGATGTCACTAACATATCAATCATGTCAGTCGAACCATTCTTTTTAAGGTCGTCACTACTAATAATATCAATTGGAACAGGGGAATCGCCGATTGAGCGTGGTGCCGCACGTGAACCAACAACCGCAATCTTTTCCACGCCTTCATTTTTAACAGCAGCGTCTTCTTCCTCAGCCATGGCTTGCGGGCTAATGAAGCTACCAGACAAAGCTAATGTAATCGCCAAACTGACTGCACTTAATCCAAACTTCTGCTTCTTTGAGGTCATCATATTCATCCCAACTGCTTATTATTTTTTTAGAATACCTGACCTGCTTTATGCGATTCTCATCCCTAAACCTTGCAACTACGGTCAATACAAAGTTATTTTTTTACATAACAAGAACATTTTTATAACATAAATAAGACAATATCCAATATTAAATCAGACTTTTGAATGAATATTAGTCATTTCTCTTTTAGATCAGTTTGTTATAAGTGAATATTTTTTAAGGTGTGTCGTTAGGTAAAATGCACTTTAGGGCGCAAAAATGTAAAACCCATAAGTCACCATAAAGTGGGAAATACTCACTAACTCAATCAAAGACACGATATATCGCGACATGCAACTTAAGGTATACTCGGGCAATACCAGCCAAGCTTGAGTACCGCAGATGACAAATAAGATTTCGGTCAATAATCAAAAATCAGTCGATAAGCATTTCTTGCCTGAAAATCAGTTACTGCTTAACGCTGTCGGTGAAGGTATTTATGGATTTGATTTAAGCGGGAATGCGGTGTTTATCAATCCCGCGGCTGAACGCATGACAGGTTGGAAAAATGAAGAGTTACTGGGCAAAAATATCCATAACTGTCATCATCACAGCCATGCCGATGGTAGCCATTATCCCCAAGAAGATTGCCCAATTTACAACACATTAAAGGATGGCATTACCCGCGAAATCACCCATGATGTGTTCTGGCGTAAAGATGGGAGTAGCTTTCCCGTGCATTACAGTTCTACGCCCGTTTACCGTGATAATGAACTCATTGGCGTAGTCGCGATATTTCGTGACATTAGTATCCAAAAGCAAACGGAGCAGTCATTACGTCAAGCGTTGGCGCAAGTGCAAGCGCTCTCGGAGCGACTTGCCTCCGAGAATCATTACCTACAGGCAGAACTAGCTGACAAAACGGGTGATGTGGATATTTCGGGTGGCAGTAGCGTGATCCGCCACATGATCCAGCAATTGCATATGGTAGCCAATACCGACAGTACTGTGCTCATTTGTGGTGAAAATGGCACAGGCAAAGAACTTGTAGCCCGTAACTTACATCAACTCAGTCGCCGCAAAGATAAACCTATGATCAGTGTCAACTGCGCCGCGTTTTCGGCATCCTTGTTAGAAAGTGAACTCTTTGGTCACGAAAAAGGCGCATTTACCGGTGCCACCAGCCGCCGTAAAGGTCGCTTCGAACTTGCTCACCAAGGCACACTGTTCCTCGACGAAGTGGCAGAACTCAGTTTAGAAGCCCAATCAAAACTACTGCGGGTCATCCAAGAGCAATCCTTCGAACGCCTCGGAGGCAGCGAAACCATACAAGTGGATATTCGCTTGGTCGCCGCCAGTCACCACGACTTACTCAAGCGAGTCGAGCAAGGATTATTTCGGATGGATCTCTATTACCGCTTGAATGTATTCCCAATTCAAGTACCGCCACTGCGTGCGAGGATTGAAGATATCCCCGAACTCGTCAGCCATATACTGCATAATTTGAATCGTAAGTTAGGTAAAAAAATCCGCGGCGTGAGCCAAAAAGGGTTACAAAAACTGATGGCTTACACATGGCCGGGCAATGTGCGCGAGTTGCAAAATATTCTCGAACGCGAAGCCATTCTTTCCCAAGGCGATATTTTGCAGATCCATGCGATGCCGAGCAATAACCCCTTAGCTCAGGCCCAAGGACAAACCTTAGCAGAAGCGGAAGCCTTGCATATAGAACAAACCCTTAAGCGTTTAAACTGGCGAATATCCGGCCCACTCGGCGCGGCGAATGTGCTAGGCGTTCCCGCAAGTACACTGAGATCGCGGATGAAAAAACTGGGGATCCAACGTCAATCGAGTGAAATATAACTCAAATCACACAAGCAAAAAACGCGATATATCGCCAATGTGTGATATATCGCGATCAACATCTAACCAAAGTATTAAAATAACCATATATATCATAAGGTTGAATCAGTTAAAACTTGGCCTAGCGCTTGCTATAGGGAGGCGAATCTTATTTAAGCCGTTAGGACCCTTTTATGCCCAAGAGCGAAGTTACCCCCAATTCTCCAAATGTGAATAAAAGTGTGAGCGCGAAACCTTCCTCAGTCGAGCTGCACATTCCGATTAAAATCCTCTCCAGCGAAACTGCAACAGGGAGCAATACGCCCTCAGGCAACATCCATTTTCGTGAGCAGAAAGGTGATTTTCAGCGCCTGCGAACCATGATGAATAGCCTGCTGATCGTGCTATTTTTCGCCCTACCGTTTATCTCCATCGATGGCCGCCAAGCGATATTGTTAGATATCAGCCAGCAACAGTTTTTCTTCTTTGGCATCACGCTCTGGCCACAGGACTTTACCCTACTTGCATGGATTTTTATCGCCGCGGCCTTTAGTTTGTTTTTTATTACCGTGTTCTGGGGCCGTGTTTGGTGCGGTTATCTTTGCCCACAAACGGCGTGGACCTTTATCTATGTGTGGATAGAAACGCGCATCGAAGGCAGCAGCAACAAACGCAAGCAACTCGATAAAGCGTCCTGGTCTGGCAGCAAAATCGGTAAAAGAAGCACCAAGCACTTACTTTGGGGTCTCGCCGCCCTGCTCACTGGCTGTGGTTTTATCAGCTATTTCATACCCGCCCGCGAACTCTATATCGACATTTTTACGGGCAATGCCAGCTTTTGGGTGACTAGCTGGGTCTGGTTTTTCGCCATTTGTACTTATCTGAATGCGGGCTGGATGCGTGAGCAAATGTGTCTACATTGCTGCCCCTATTCACGTTTCCAAGCGGTAATGTTCGATGCCAACACTAAAACCGTGACCTATGATGCCAAGCGCGGTGAATCCCGCGGCCCGCGTAAACGTAAGCAAGAAACCAATCTCAGAGAGAGTAATCTTGGTGATTGTGTTGACTGTAATTTATGTGTCGAAGTCTGCCCAACAGGGATAGATATTCGTAACGGCTTGCAATATGAGTGCATCAACTGCGGTGCCTGTGTCGATGCTTGTAATGAAACCATGTTGAAATTCGATTATAAACCGAACCTTATCGGCTACATGAGTGAGAATGATCTTAAGGGAGTCAACTACTCCTATTGGCGCTCGCCGCGATTCTTAGGCTATGGCGCAGCGGTCGTGATCATGCTGATAGTGATAGGTTTAGATTTAAATAGCCGCAGCGAGATCCAGCTTAACGTGATCCGAGACCGTCAGAGCCTGTACCGCGAAACGGCTGACAATAAGATTGAAAATACCTATCAGCTGAAGATCCGCAACAAAACGCAGGACACTAAGCAGTATCAACTCGCCGTCGACAGTGAAATGCCCTTTAGCTTGATTGCCGATCCTATTATTACCTTGGCCGCGGGCGAGCAAGTGGACTACCCAGTAACAGTATTAGCCGATAAGGATGCCATCCCTTCGGGGCGTAAAATGATCCAATTCTCGGTGACGGATGTGAAGCAGCCAAGCCAGCAAGTGAGTCAAGAAACTGGATTCTTCAGTCCCTAGGCTTCTTTTAGCGGTTAATATCGGTAACCGTCTACATTAACCGCTAAATCGGCGCTTGGGGAATCAACCTAAGCGCCGTTCTAAATCAAACACTCATCCCCAAAAGACAGATCTCGAATGCTCTCCCTTTACGCTTTATTACGCTTTATCGATGATACGATAATTACGCTATCGTTAACGCCTCAGCTTTAGAGTAAAAATACTATTTGTTACATAAAGATACCGTTATTGGCATAGCGATGTTTTTCGCGATAAGCATTGACCTCTAGTGCTAACACCCTCTAATCTAAACACCTGTTTAACTCCAGAATAATAACAACTAATAAACATCATCTTTGAGGTAGTTCAGCATGGCATACGATCAAGACTCTCAACTCACACTAGACTACTCATCACTGGTCGATCTGATCGAGAAAACCAGCCTACGTTATGGCGATAAACCCGCCTATGCCTGCCTTGGTAAAACCAGTAGTTTTAATGAGATAGAACGCGACTCTCGTTACTTTGCCGCCTATTTACAGAATAAGACCACACTCAAACCGGGCGATCGCATCGCCATTCAATTGCCCAATATCACCCAATTTGTCATCGCGGCCTACGGCGCAATCAGGGCTGGGCTAATCCTTGTTAATACGAATCCCTTATATACCGAGCGCGAGCTTATTCATCAGTTCAATGATTCTGGTGCTAAAGCGCTCGTGGTGTTATCCGACCTATTGCCGACCTTGGCCAAAGTCATCGACAGCACTCAAATAGAACTCGTCATCTCCACCCATCCTTTAGATTTGATCGATCCGCATGTGCAGCCAAAAACAGGGCTTAAGAATGTCGAGTTTTGTCAGATTTTAAAGCAAGGGGCTGACCTCCCTTTTAGCCGATTTATCTCGAATCTCGACGACCTCTCGGCGTTGCAATACACAGGTGGCACGACAGGATTATCTAAAGGTGCCATGTTGACCCACGGCAATATGCTCGCCAATGCGGCGCAGGTAAAATCCCGCATCGCGAGCGTGATCACCGAAGGGGAAGATATCTTTGTTGCGCCGCTGCCGATTTACCACATTTATGCGTTTATGGTGAACTTAGTGCTGTATTTCGAGTGCGGCGGTTGCTCGGTATTAATTCCAAATCCGCGTGATATTAGTGGCTTAATTAAGACACTCGCCAAATACCCCTTCACGGGATTTGCAGGACTCAATACCCTGTTTGTCGCCCTATGCCATCAACCCGAGTTTAAGGCGCTGGACTTTAGCCACTTAAAAATCACTATCTCTGGCGGCACTGCACTCACTGCCGCAGCGGCGAATATTTGGCAACAGACCACAGGCAATATGATCAGCGAAGGTTATGGATTATCTGAAACCTCACCGGTGATTTCACTCAATGCGCCCGGTTATCAAAAGCTTGGCACTATTGGTAAACCTGTGATTGGCACTGAAGTTAAACTCTTAGATGAAAACAACCTTGAAGTGCCCTTAGGTACAGCGGGAGAATTAGCCGCGCGCGGCCCACAAGTGATGCGAGGTTATTGGAATAATCCGCAGGAAACCGCCAATGCTATGACTCCAGAAGGTTTCTTTAAAACCGGTGACATTGCCATAGCAACAGCGGAAGGGTTCCATCAAATTGTGGATCGCAAAAAGGATATGATCATAGTCTCAGGCTTTAACGTTTATCCCAACGAGGTGGAAAACGTGCTGGCGAGCCATCCAAGTGTGATCGAATGCGCCGTGGTGGGAGTAAAAGATGAACACTCGGGCGAAGCGGTTAAAGCCTTTATCGTGCTCAAGGATGATAGCCAAGATCATCAACAGGCTAAAGAGGCCATTCTAACCTATTGCCGCGAGCAATTGACCGCCTATAAATTGCCAAAAGTCATTGAATTTATGACGCAATTACCTAAGAGTACCGTAGGTAAAATTCTGCGCCGCGAGCTAAAAGATAAAGCTTAGAGACCGCACTTAAAGTGCAGTACTTAAAGTGCAGTACTTAAAGTGCAGTACTTAAAGACAAAGCTGATTAACAAAGCTTAGCAACAAAAGCACAATAAAAGACCCAGTGAGCTAGCTTGAGCGTTTCAGCTAGCAACTGGGTTTTATTTTACCTA
Organism: Shewanella sp. SP2S2-6; assembly: GCF_031931965.1. Classification (NCBI taxonomy): domain Bacteria; kingdom Pseudomonadati; phylum Pseudomonadota; class Gammaproteobacteria; order Alteromonadales; family Shewanellaceae; genus Shewanella; species Shewanella sp. SP2S2-6. Next base: position 72,832 of record NZ_JAUOEQ010000002.1, read on the forward strand.
AATTGTCTCATTCAAGGCGCTGGCATTGGCCTCTTCGGTTAACAATTGCAGACTGGCAAATTCACGATATAAGGCATTGGATTGCATCAACTCTTGGTGGCGTCCGCAGGCAACAATCTCGCCCTTATCGAACACAAAAATCCTATCGGCATTGATTACCGTCGATAAGCGGTGGGCAATAATCAAGGTGGTTTTACCCGCCATCAATACGTCCAGCGCTTGCTTCACTTTCTGCTCGCTTACCGCATCTAAAGCGCTGGTCGCTTCATCGAGTAACAATATGGGTCTGTCGGCTAAAATCGCCCGTGCAATGGCGATCCGCTGTTTTTGCCCACCAGAAAGCCGCACGCCACGCTCACCTAAATAGGTTTGATAACCGTCAGTAAACTCGCTAATAAACTCGTGGGCACGGGCTGCAATACAAGCATCAATCACTTCTTGCTCAGTCGCATCGACTCGGCCATAACGCACGTTTTCAAGTACGCTGGTCGCAAAAATCACTGAGTCCTGCGGCACCAGAGCAAACTGCGCCCGAAGGTCATGTGGCAGAAGCTTAGCAATATCAATTCCTTCCAGTCGAATACTGCCAGCGCTAGGCACATAAAAGCGCTGCAATAACTGGAACAAGGTACTCTTACCCGCGCCACTTGGGCCGACTAAGGCGACCCGCTCACCCGCGGCAATAGCCATATTGAGCTGTTTTAGCACTAAGGCATCATGCTCTGGATAGGCAAAGTTGAGTCCTTCAATCATTAACTCGCCACTGACCTTGGCGGGTAAAACAATAGGATGAGTTGCAACGGGAATATCCACTGGCGTTTCAGCCAGTTCAATTAAACGCTCGGCGGCGCCAGAAGCCCGCTGAATTTCGCCGATTACTTCGCTAATGGTCGCCACAGCGCCTGCAACCATCACAGCGTAAAACATAAAGGCGGATAACTCGCCGCCCGTCATCTTACCCGCCATCACATCGTGGGCACCGACCCAAGTCACCATAGCAATCGCCGCGATACTTAAAAACATCACGGTTGAGATCAGCAAGGCACGGTAACGGATCCGCCCGCTTGCCGCAGACATCACATCTTCGACGCGGGTATTGAATAAGCTACGGTCTTTATCTTCATGACCATAGGCTTGTACCGTATGAATTTCATGAAGTGTTTCATCAACATAAGCGCCGAGATCGGCAACCCTGTCTTGGCTTTCTCGCGCCAGCGTACGCACTTTACGGCCGAAAAAGATCACAGGTCCCAACACTAAAGGTACAGCCAATAACACTAATAAGGTCATCTTAACGCTGGTGATCCCCATCATGACTAAACCACCAAGTACCGTCACACTAGAGCGCAGTGCCATAGATAAACTCGAGCCCACCACGGTTTGCAGCAAAGTAGAGTCGGCGGTAAAACGGGAGATCACTTCGCCAGTACGCACCTTAGCGTAAAAGGCGGGCGAGAGTTTAAGCAGTTGATTGTAAACAGTTAGACGAATATCGGCACTGACCCGCTCGCCGAGCCAAGTCATTAAATAGAAGCGGCAAAACACCGCTGTGCCACTGACGGCGGTAATCCCAAGCACTAACAGTATGATTTCATTCAGCCGCTGCGCATTGTCGCGCACAAAGCCTTCATCGACCATTAAGCGCACACCTTGGCCCAATGATAGCCAAGCGAGCGAGCCTATCATCAAGCAAATAATCGCCGCGACGACTTTCAGTTTGTAGGGTTTAAGAAACCCCATAATCCAAGGCAATACCGATCTTTGCTGCGCCGAGGTTGGTTTAACCTTCGATGCATCAGCGCTTATTGTAGGCGTGACTGGAATTAACTTTTCAGGCAATGGCTCTGCGCCCGCTTTAATGGGGTTTGGTGATTTGGCTAATTCGACGGTCGGCTCTGTCACGGGTGATATCCTTCGGTAGGGAACGGCAATTCAAGTATAACATTCGCCTGAACTGGTCATCTGCAAGCCGTTAACCGCGCAGCTTTGCTTAAAGCATATCAATTAGATGCTACCTGTTGCGGGAAAATTCAAGGGCAAAGCGTGGTTTTACTCAAAAGAAAAACATAAAACCAACCCGCAGCGAGTGCGGGTTGGTTTTATTGCCATCGCTTAGCGCGACTTAAGCGACTTGCTGGTTTTCCGGCGTTTTTGGCGTGCCATGGTGGCCATCACGCTTCCAATCCACATCTAACAACTCTGCGCCGCTCAGGCTAAATGCTTGGCCAAAACCTTTCACATAAAGACCCTGATGGGGCGCGAGCTTGTATAAGTTAAAATCGGTTAATGCCGCAAGGTTATCGGACATTTCACCAAAACGGGCCGATAACACACCAACGCCCTTAATAAAGGCCGGCGTATCGCGGGGCACGGCCTCGGCAATCGCATCGAAGGTCAAACGCTTGCGGGCAAAAACCGATTTTGCGGCGGTTTCATCCTCAACTAGCATCACAGAGACCTTAGATGAGTGCTTTAAGTTATGACCATGACGAGCTAAGTCACTCACCAGAATATAAAAACCATCATCGGCCAGTGCGAAGGGTGCATAACTCGCATTCGGCTGGCCATCAATACCTAGCGTGGCCAGTTGTAAGGTTTCCCTTTGCTGTTTGAAGGCTTCTATCTCAGGTAAAAGCTTGTCTCTTAAACGTTGTTCTTGTTCGGTCATTTCAGGCTTCATTTGCTGTGTTCCTTAAATACTGTCGTTAATGCTGCAATTCAGATATGTGATTGCACCGAGGCAAAGGCAGTCGCGAGTGCTTTAAATTGGCGAACTTGCTCAGGAAACAGCGCTCTTTGTTTATCACGACCTAAATATACTTTGAATACGACCTCCCCTTCGCTGCCGAAGAAGTTAATCGAATGGCTCTCGCTGCCTCTAAAAGGTCTACTGATCAAGGCGATGCCGCGCATGACATCTAATTTGAGATGACCATGCACACCGTCGCCCTTGCTGTAGAGGTTGTAATAACCGTGGGCGTATTTTCCCTCGGGGAAATCCCCTTTAAATTCAAATACGCTGCCAGATAACATCACAATAGTGGTTAACTTTCCCCATTTGGGTAAGGCTTGCAGTAAGGTATCGAGCTGAGTTAACGGCACAAACACCACTTGTTCGGGCGGCAGCGCTGCAACCACTTCAAGCTCGGCAATGCCTAATTCACTGGCGAGCTGTGCTGGCATCAAATCAGCTTGTTGCTCAAATCGTTGTCGCAGTTGCGCCTGCTGCTCACTTAGCTGACGTTGCTCAGAGCCTAAATCTGGCGCAACATCAAGCTCAGTATCGAGTGTCATCTTCATTTTACTGTCTCCAGCTGGTAGCTATAGAGTGACTTAGAACATGTAGCGCGCCGATAACTTCATATTACGGCCCGGTTGATACAAGGTTTGCCACGCTTGTAGGTATTTCTCGTCGCCGATGTTTTCGATGGCGAAATCCACTCTCACACCCGCCATGGCGCCCATAGTCGGCTCCCATGCAACATACACATCCCATAGGGTGTAATCGTCGTATTTCGCCACTCTATTACCGTCAGGTGTATTCGACTGCGTCGCTACATAGGTAACGCGAGTGCCGAGTTTCATGTCACCTTCCATAATGCCTTGGGATAAATCGACATTGAATTTATTGGCGGGTATACCTTCAATATCGCCGCCCGTTTGACGATCTTCACCATGGGTTTGGCCGTAATTCATCGCTAAACGAGTTTGGCCAATACGATAACGGCCGCTTATTTCAAAACCTGTTAAACGTGCATCCTCAACGTTATTCCATGAAGTCGTTTGCTCGAATCCAGGAATGCCATGCCAAGGATTAGACACTTGCTGCACGATAAAATCGTCCACATCGTTACGGAAGATGTTGAACGTCAACGCTAATTCATCATCACCGGCTAACTCACTGAAACGTAAGTCTGCTTTGATTTCTTTGTTACGGGCTTTTTCAGACTTTAGATCCGGATTGGTCGCAAAGGTGTTGCATAGACCTTGGGGCAAGAATCCCGGTATAGGTGGAATGCAGTAATGGGTGCCGCTAGAATACATTTCCTCTACCGAAGGTGCGCGGAAGGCTTGATCGTAACGTGCGCTTAAGGTCAACCAAGATTGAGTCTGCCAAACTAGCCCTAGCGACGGGGATAACTCATTGTCATCTGAGGATAAATTGAGGTTATTACTGTCATTTTTAAAGCTGTCATAACGCAGACCTGCATCCAGATTTAACGTCTTAGTCAGCTCAATATCTGCCCGCGTAAAAGCGCCCCATACTGTGGTTTCACCATCAATATTTCCCGGACGCTGGCCCACTTGACCCGAATCATCACGGGTTGTTTCTATGGTATCGCGAAAACCATCAACGCCGTAGGTCAATAAAGTATTGCCCAAGCGCGAACTGTTATTGAGGTTAATCCCCACAGTGCGGTACTCAGTGCTGTCTAGCTGGCCCTTAGTGATGCGGTCTTCATCGTAGTCGGTACTGTTCCAATACACTTGCATCTTAGTATCCAGATACGGGTTATTGGCAGGATTAAAACTGTAATCTAAGGTGATATTTTGATCGTCTGTCTTGCGACGCACCAAAGGCACTGAATTACTGGCTGCCGCAGAAGGATTACTTGGCACTAATTCATTGATCTTATTAACTCTAGCAGATAACTCTAAGCGTGATGCTTCATCAGCTTGCCAACCAAATTTAGCTAAACCACTGCTGCCATGAGATGCACTGTTGCTGAGGGTTTCGTCATTACCGGTTTTGATATTGTTAGAGTCGGTGTAAGAGCCGTTCAATAACCAATCGATACTGTCTTGTCGACCATAAATCGCGCCACTGGTTTTAGTGCGCGAGCCATTGGTTTCATAACCTTGTTTGAAATAGCCACCAAAGGTCTCATCTGGCGCTAAAAAGTCTTGTGCCGACTTAGTATTTTGCGCGACGACACCACCCAGTGCGCCACTGCCCCACAAACTACTGGCTGGACCGCGCAGCACTTCAATGGATTTCAGTAACTCAGGGTCCATAAAGAAAGTTGCTCTGTGGCCAGAGTCGGTATTTTGTCTTGCTCCGTCAATAGTTTGCAGTACTCGACTGCCACTTAAACCACGGATTTCAACCCCCTGAGATGAAGCTCTTGGGCCATTTGTCAGCGTAATATTGGCCTCGTTTTTAAGGGCATTAGCCACGGATGATGCTTGAGCAACCGCAAGTTGCTCTTCACCCACCACGGCTACGCTGCGGCTGGTTTCGGAGGATTTCTCGCTGATGCGGGTTGCACTCACTAACACTTCATCAAACTCAGTTGTAACGAGTTTTTTATCCGCATCGCCTTGAACAACTGGCTTCACATTTTCTTCTGCCGCTAACGTAAAACTTAGGGCCGTACTGCTCAGTGCTATCGCCATTGCGATCACTAACGGCTTTTTCTTCATCTCTTCATCCTCAAGTGATAATCAGCTATATCCGTGCAATTCAATACTGACCCCAGACTCTCTTTCCAGACGCCAATCCTTTTAAGATTGAGTCTGTTATAGATGTTCCATTCCAAATTTGGCTCTTGCAAACTTGAGCCCCTTCCTAATCGAGTCCAAGGTAATCAGCCCCCATAAAGTAGGATGAATTACCGGTTTAGCTGTTTTTTTAAGCGCTCATTCGAGCTATTGCAGGCACTCTACCTGAGATAATAAAATAGATCAAATGCAAATCATTATCATTTGCGATCTTGTTTATATTGAGATATCTTAATTAGCGAAGATAAATGAGCAGAAGTGCTTTATTGGGGAAAAGAGGTTGCTGTGACACCAAAACGATATCTTGCCTTTGGCGCGTTAACTGTTGCCATACAAACGGGGGTTATCGCCTCGCAACCCGCTATCACTATGCAGCAAAGCGCCCAAGCATCGAGTGTAAATCAAGTGGCGAACGCTCCGAGCGCAAATCGTGTCACCCTCAATTTTTCTGCTGCGACGAGCACGACAAGCAGCAACGCCAATGTCGAGCCCATAACGCAAACAGAATCCAAGCTAGCAAGCGTAAACAGCACAGTGCGAAAAGTATCAACAGCAGAATCTGTCGATAAGACGGTTATCGAGGCCGTTGAAAAAGCCAAAGCTGATCAACGAATTGGCAGCCAGTTAGCTAAGAAACCTTCAATCGAAAAAACCACGACTCAAAGTCATCCAGATACAACTCCATCAGGGACGAGCGCTTTAGCACACAAGCGGTCCGAACATGTAGAGCAAGAATTAGAGCTAAAAACAGAGCCTAAAACAGCACAAGAACTAACGGATTTAATTGCTAACACTGCCGAACTAGATGCAAAAACGCCCCAAAATGTAGCCAGTGCAGCATCTGACAATGCCCCTGTTAACGACAGCCTCCAAACCAACATAGTGGAATTAGCCAAACCGCTGTTTGCTACAGCGCCACCACAACCGACTTATCCGCGAATAGCGCGTAAGAAAGGACTCGAAGGCACTGCAACCATAGAAGTGATGTTTAACGAACTTGGCGAGCAACTGGCGCTGACGTTAGTCACAAGCTCAGGATTTAGCCTGCTTGATCAGGCAGCAATTGCTGCAGTTGAGAACTGGCAATTTGCGGCGCCGACGCCAAGGCTAGCGAGTCATTACAAGGTCAGAGTGCCGATTCGTTTCGCGCTTAACTAGCGGGCCTTAATCTTATTGCTGAAAGCTAACCATAGTAAAGCTCACTTTTTGATTCACTCAATGACGTATAAAACTGATTTTTCAATCGATTGGAGAGGCTTAATGCCCGTAACTGATTTCTCAACCCTACAGACACAACTTGGCGTGCTGACTTGGCCCTTGTTGTTATGTGCTTTTTTAGCTTTGATGATCTGCCTTGAACGTAGCGCCTTGTTTTTGCATCAAACTCTGCTGTCAATCTGGCCCAAAAAACAGGCTTGGATAAAGGCATTGCGTCAATCAAGCTCGGCGGCGACCACTGAAAACGTCAGCGTGCTGCTCGCACAAACCAGCGCACAACAAGATTTACTCGCCCGTGGCGCTACTTTGTTACTCAAACAAGTCCACCAGCCCAAAGTGCTAAGGGAAGAATTGCTCAGTCTGTGGCTCAACAAACAGCAACGCGACTTGCAAGCCGGGCTTAAGGTTCTGCAAGTGATTGGCATTATCAGCCCATTACTCGGCCTACTTGGCACAGTGCTAGGTCTCATCGACATGTTTGCTCAGCTTGGGCAATCACAAGGCCCAGTTACCCCAACGCAACTCAGCGCTGGACTCGGCCTTGCGATGAACACCACAGCTGCCGGGCTTATTATCGCCGTGCCCGCGATTACCGCCGCCCATCTATTTGGCATTTGGGCTCAAGGACAATGTCTGCGCGCAGGGCACGTGCTCAATCAACTCAATCTCTGGTTAGCGGGTATCGAAGATATTTCAATCGATAGCAATCAATACCAAGCATTCAGCAAAGTCAGCAGTAACAGTCGCTCTAGCAGCACTGAGCAAAAGTCGGCATTCAACTCCCATACTCAGATTGAGTCACAGACATGATAAGTGCAGATGCATCACAGCGTTCGCAGGCTGGCATTGCTTCGCCTGAGCAACTTCCGAGCCTAGATTTAACCGCGTTAATCGACATTATTTTTATCGTGTTGGTATTTCTACTACTGACGGCAAACAGCCAACTACTCAGCTTACCGGTGGATGTGCCGCAAAGCCCAAGTTCGGCCATCACGGCAGTCGACAACAAGCCAACGATTGCCATCAATATCATGGCGACAGCGCCTTATTGGGCAATAGATAGTGAGACATTTGATGATTTAGCGACTTTTACCGCCGCGTTTACCGCACATTTTAAGACTATGCCAGAGGCGACCGTTGTTATTGCCGCCGATAAGGCCGCGCCAGTGGAGCCCTTGATGCAACTGCTCGCGCTGCTGCAGACGCTGTCCATCAGCCAGACCCAAATATTAATGGAGCATTAGCGCCTTGCCTAACTCGCTATCTGCCCCCAAAGCCAAATAGGCAAGCTAAATAATGAATCAGAGACACAACTAATGTTGCCTTTCTGACAAGACCATAACCAAAACAAAACATGCAGGCCGTAAAGCATTGCTTTACGTTCCTGGATTTAATGTACTGATTTTTAAAGCCAAGATTTTGAAAGTCAGAGACTAAAAACAGTATCTAAGCCTGTGGCGAACCAGTTTTTATTAGGAGTTTAACCATGTTGTTTCAAGCAACTAAAATATCATTAAGCAAAGTGGTAGTTATCGTCTCTGCATTGTCGGCTTTGCTATCGCCCAGCGCCTTTAGTGCTGAGACCGATGTGGAAAGTACTGAAAGTGAGATAAGACTCGTGAGTGCGGGCACGGGCGTCACTGAGCTCGTGCTCGCCCTCGATGCGGGCAATGAGCTGGTTGCCATAGATTCCACCAGCTATGTACCTGAAGGTTTAAGCCATGTGGCTAAGCTTGGCTATCACAGAATGCTCTCCGCCGAAGGCATTATTGCGCTCTCGCCAACACTCGTTGTCGGCTCGGATGTCATGGGGCCTGAGACCACGCTCAATGTATTAAAACAAGCCCATATCCAAGTTGTGCAGTTACCCGCAACGAACGATGAGCCGCAGCTAATGAGCAATGTGGATACCTTAGGTCAATTACTCAATCGCCCAGATAACGCCATTAAGTTAAAGCAGGACTTACATCAACAACTGCAAAGCTTGGCGGATAAAAAACAGCAAATAAGCGATGCTGGCGCTCAGCCAAAAATCCTCTTTATGCTGCTACAAGAAGGCCGTGGCGCACGGGTCGGCGGTAAAGGCACTGCCGCTGATACCATTATCGCGCTATCAGGCGCACAGAATATCGCCGAGTTTGATGGCTACAAAAGTATGTCTCAGGAAGGGATTTTGTCCTTGCAGCCCGACATTATTTTACTGTCAAAGCGCAGCGATAAACCCACAGAGCAAACCAACGCGCACATTGCCCAAGAACTGATGAAAGAGATGCCGCTACTCGCTCATACTCCTGCGGGTAAAAATGGCCATATACAAACACTCGCGCCACAAGCCCTTCTCGGCGGTTTAGGCATCAGCGCCATTAGCGCAGCCGATACGCTTGCTAGCACGTTGCTCAAACAAAATCAGTAACCTGCATAGTAACGAATACCGTCACTACTCAGGGGGCTCATGTTGATTATATGAGTCACTTATTTGAATGGCTTGTATGAGCCACTAATCGGACTCACTGATTTGCACCACTGACTCACACAACTTATGAGTCACCTGATAAAAATAGAAAGGATAGTTGAGATGTTCCTCAATCGCTGGCTCTGGCCCGGTTTAGTCACACTGTTAGTCCTAAGCTGCTTACTCTCGGTCAGCACAGGCCCTGTCAGTATCAGCCTAGTGGATGCCCTAAGCGCTGTGCTTAATTGGGCGACTCAGCAAAACATAGGCAATATTGCGCCCCACGAGCAACTGGTGGTCAACACTGTGCGCCTGCCACGGACATTATTGGCACTGGCGGTAGGCGCTACGCTCGCCCAGTGCGGCGCTGTAATGCAGGGGCTGTTTCGTAATCCCTTGGCCGATCCCGGTATTATCGGGGTGTCATCTGGCGCAGCGCTGGGCGCGGCCATCTGTATCGTGCTGTTACCCAATGTAAATCCATTCATGATCCCCATCAGTGCCTTTGTATCGGGTTTAATCACCACCCTTGTTGTCTATCGCCTCGCCAGTAGCCCAACCGGAACATCGGTCGTGTTGTTACTGCTATCAGGGGTTGCTATTGCGGCACTGGCAGGCGCAGGAATTGGCATGCTCACGTACCTTGCTAACGATATGGCGCTACGTGATTTAACCTTGTGGCAAATGGGCTCGATAGCAGGTGCGCAGTGGATGTATGTCAGCCTGTGCCTCGTGACGTTAGCATTACTAAGCTGGCGATTTCGCCAAGATGCGGCGGCGCTCAATGCCTTGCTACTTGGTGAATCCGAAGCGCGTCACTTAGGGATAGATGTCGATAAGCTTAAGCTGAGACTCATTTTACTTTGCGCCTTAGGCGTTGGCGTAAGTGTCGCGGCGACAGGCATTATTGGCTTTATCGGCCTAGTGGTGCCGCATTTAGTGCGGATGATGTTAGGGCCAGATCATCGTCAACTGCTGCCCATCAGTGCACTTTTAGGTGCCGCCCTATTAGCCTTGGCCGATATCGGCGCCCGCGCCTTCTTACCACCAGCAGAGTTACCCGTTGGATTAGTAACCGCCATCATAGGTGCGCCATTCTTCATCTTCTTACTACTGCAACAACGCAGTAAGCTCATCTAAGCGAGGCGTTATGACTGCCACTTCCTATGCCAAATCAGAATCAAGATCAGATTCAATATTAGCCCCAAGAGCGCATCTAACTCATTCAACCCATGCGCAGTTTGAACGCACCAAGCTCAGCATTAGCAAGCTCGATGTCAGCATTGGGCAGAAAATGGTGCTCAGCGATATAAATGTGCAATTTAAACCCAGTGCAGTAACCGCCCTACTCGGCCCCAATGGCGCGGGTAAATCGACGCTACTCAAAGCCCTTTGCCAAGAAATCAGCACACCAAGGCAAAGTATCCGTCTAGGCCATAGCCAGCTGGCGGATTGGCCTAGGGGCGAGCTGGCAAAATCCTTAGCCGTGCTGCCACAACACGCCAGTCTCACGTTTCCCTTCACAGTATCTGAAGTGGTCGCTATGGGTCTTTACCCCTTAACCATTAGTCATAAAGAGGGGGAAACCTTAGTTGCCGAGCAGCTGGCACAAGTGGGGCTAACTCATCTCGCCAAGCGCAGTTACCCAACGCTATCGGGAGGGGAGAAGCAGCGAGTCCAGCTCGCCCGCGTCTTGACTCAACTCAGTCAATCGCCATTCCCGCCCATACTGTTACTCGATGAGCCAACATCGGCATTAGATCTCGCCCAGCAACACAGAGTGCTTGAGTTAGCCCAAAACTTAGCTCATCAGCACGCGTACACTGTGATAGTGGTACTGCACGACCTTAACCAAGCCGCTCGCTATAGCGATCAATTAATCGTATTAAAACAAGGGCGAATCGTGAGCGAAGGCACGCCAGCGGAAGCCTTGTCGGTCGATACCATTCGTGAAGTATGGGACTATGAACCTGTGTACCTTGCTGCACCACAAGGCGGGCATCCACTGATTTTTTAATGAAATGAAGATATTGGCTGTAAGTTTTAATGTCTAATGCGGGTATAATCTGGCGCTGACACTTTTCGCACGCTTTTTTAGGAACAGATTAGCGAGCAGCTTCGCGGGCATATTGACTCTCGTATTCACGAGTATATTTCAGCCGCAGGCGCGTTAACTCAAACCGCATTAACTTAAGCCGCATTCACTTAAGTCGCGTTAACTTAAGTCGCATTAAATCAGGCAGAATCCAGATGAAACCCACTATCTCGACAGAAACTCAGCAAGAAGCACTGGTCGCAGCCAAAGCCACTCAAAAGCCAGGACAAACTAAAGAGCAAACTAAGCTCATTGCCCAAGGGATTGAAAAAGGCATCGCCGAGTATAAAAAACTGCTTAAAGCCAAAGCCCGTGAGCGAGATAAAGCCCGTAAACAACAGTTGAAAGCGAAATCTCGCACAGTGAATGACATAGATAATCTAGACGATGCTGACGAGATCATCGACTCCCAGAGTCAGTTCACCCGAGCCACTTGGGTTGCTATCGCTCTACTCGTGCTAAGTTGGGCAGGATTTGCCGCCTATTATGTTATGACGTGATTGCCGAACTCAGAACTTACCGCTTCATGCTGCCGTTTCGCCACTCTCAACAACACCAATCAGATCGGCGATTTCAGTGAGATGGGTATCAACCCATGCACTACTGATTGGCCCCCATGTCACTATGCGGTAATAACCTGCATTGTTACGACTGCCTTCCTGGACAAACTCGACTCGAATACCTATATCCTCAAATGCGGCGATGGCATCCTGTAAGGTGCGGCGCGGCATTCCAGTTAACTTATTGAGTGATAAAAGATTATGGCGATCGTCATCCATTAAGTGCGCTAAATAGAGCTTACGCAAAAACGCCTTATGTTGCTTTGAAACCTGTTGGGATACTGGCATTGAAGGTGACATAGAATGACCTGCCTAGAAACAAAAGTAATTATCATCAAAACTACTTTATATTCAGTCAATAAGGCAATAGCCAACACTAAATACTTACGCCACGCGACAAGCTCCGCAGATAACCAATCTCCCCCTAAATCAAGCGAAACGACTTGTCATCCTCCCCCAACAACTGTTATTTGTAATGTCACTCACCACCTATGAGGGAACGCTAAGATGAGCCAGACAATTACAGCCGATCAAATACTGACATTTTGGTTTGAAGAAATTGAGCCAAAGCTTTGGTGGATTAAAGATGTTGAATTTGATGAACAAATCAAACAGCGCTTTGGGGACATATTAGCTCAAGCTAAACGTGGGGAGCTTTCCCATTGGCGAGTCACGCCCCAAGGCCGATTAGCGGAGATCATAGTACTCGACCAATTCTCCCGTAATATTTACCGTGATACGCCTGCCGCTTTCGAAGCCGATGCCATCGCCTTAGTGCTCGCCCAAGAAGCCGTTGCCCAACAGGTTGATTTAGCAGTTAAACCTAAACAAGTGCCCTTTCTCTTTATGCCCTATATGCACAGCGAGTCGGCCATGATCCATCAAGTCGCGGTTAAACTGTTTAACCGCGAAGCGGCGATAGGAAACTTAGCGTTTGAACTGAAACATAAGGCAATTATCGACAGATTTGGTCGCTATCCACATAGAAACGCCATCTTAGGCAGAGAATCGACAGCAGAGGAAATTGCCTTTCTGCGTGAACCTGGCTCATCCTTTTAATTCGCTCATTCTTTAGCGTATTTGGATAAATAAAGCCGTGCTGAGTTCACAGACACACTACACTTATTCAATCGAGTCATGGAAAGACTGACGAGTGTCAAACACAGTTGCAAGTGTGTACCGCGGAGGTGTTGGTAACTTATGGCGCATAATCTAAATAAGCCAAATAGCTCAGTGGCTCGTCGTAACCGCTTTAAATTGATGGGGTTACTCACCTTATGCGGCGCTCAGCTCGGCCAAGCGGCAGAAATTAAGATAGGCGTCAGTCTGTCTATCCCCCCTTATGTTATCCAAGAAACCAATAGCGGGCTCGAACTCGAATTACTTAACCAAGCCCTCGCCGTTAAAGGGCATACTGCTTCTATCCACTACTTACCTCTAGCACGCACTTTCCATGAACTCAGGGAAGGTAAACTCGATGGTATCATCAACATTAAAGATGGCATGATCGACAACGTCTTTTACTCCAATGTTGCGATAACCTACCAAAACTGCGCCATTAGCCTCGAAGCCAATCATTTTACTATCAATAACATAGACGATTTAAACAACAAACAAGTCGTCTCCTTTCAGCGCGCATCATCGTTATTAGGGGAAGAATTTGCCAAAATGGCTAAGGCTAATAGCGGCTACCAAGAACAAGCGAGGCAAGTGCAGCAAGTTTATATGCTGATGAAACACAGGGCCGATGTCGTGGTGATGGATAAAAATATCTTCAAATACTACTTAAAGCAGGCCTACCTTGAGGGGAAACTCACTGAGAAAGATTCAACACAACAGGCCATTTGCCACCAAATATTCCCACCAACAGAATACAAGTTTGCCTTTCTCAGTGAACAAATTCGGGATGATTTTAATGCTGGACTCAAACAAATTACCCAAGATGGGGGCTTAGTGGCCTTGCAGGAAAAGTATCGACGCCTGATGTCATTTGAAAATGAAGCCGATGTGTCAAACAAGCTAACTGAACCTAAAATAATAAAAAATGATTCCTACTAGGTTTTCTCAAAGAGCTTTATCTAAAGCTCTTTACTTCAACCTATATATCTAAGCTTTATTTCACCACCAGCACAGGGCACTTAGCATACTTAACAATATCTTGTGTCACATGGGGCTTTAAAAAATCCGCTAAACCACTGCTGCCGTGACTGGCAATCACCACCATGCCGACATCGACGGCTTCCGCTAAAATCTCATCGATAGCATCACCATGGCGCACCACTAGCTTAATATTGAGTCCCTCGTTGAGATCTTGCTGCATTTCCTGCTGCAAACTTTGCATTTTTGCATCGACAAAGGCTTGAAGTTCATTTTCCAATGTGGCGGGAATATCGACCGCAATACCATAGCAATGGGCGCCACGGGCTGGGCTTGTCACATGCAATAATCGAATATCGACATGATAAAGATTAGCCATTTCAACCGCATATTTGAGCGCATGGGCTGCGGTGGAGGAAAAATCCGTAGGGCATAACACTTCTTGAGTACGCATAAGCTTATCCATCATTTGAGTTTTAATCAGGCTATCTATTAAAGTCAAAATACCACTATTTTATAGCAGTTAGCTATGCTTCTTGCGTACCCATTTCAATTAATTATTCTTTATCAATCAAAAAGAAAGGACGCAATAAGCGTCCTTTGGATTTATTAAGTCAAGCCACTAACTCACTTACTTCACCACCAGCACAGGACAAGCCGCACCGTTAGCTACCGCTTCTGCGACATTGGTGTGTAAAAAATGCGAAATCCCAGTTCGGCCATGGCTCGCTATCACTACCATGCCAATATCTTTACTGTTGGCCTCTTCTAAAATCTGATACACAGGATCGCCGCGGCGGATCAAGGTCGTGATGGAAAGTTCAGTGTTTAACCCTTCTAACAGCGCCTGCATCTTGGTTGCTGCCGCTTCCTCCATGCTCTTCGCCAGCTCTTCAGGAGTGATCGATAAAATCATAAAGTTTTCATCGCCGAGCGGCTGTTCAACCACGTGTAAAATTTTTAGTCCTACATGGTATAGATTAGCCATTTCAATGGCATAACTCAGTGCATGGGCCGCAGTTTCCGAAAAATCTGTGGGCCAGAGTATTTGACCTGTACGCATAATCTGTACTCCTTCTATGGCGCAAATGGATTGCTGAGCAACTAGTCTTTTAACCAAGCAACGGCGTCGCCATTATCAACAAAAAACCTGACCTCAGCAGGCGTAAACCAGTTTGCCAATTTAGCCAGCACTTCCTGCAGAGTCGTCTTACCGACTATGGCAATCTTCTCGAAATGACGAATATGCTTCACCCCAAGTTTGAGATCATCCCAAGCGGCCTGTAACTCCAAGCCATCTAACTCAGTCACATCCACTAAAGCGAAGATATCGGGATCTTTTACGCCTGCCAGTGCCGACTCCAACACAGGCACCATCATCTCGTAGTCGTGATGAGTTAAGGTACCGATAGCTTTAAAGGCAACGAAAAAATCATCATCACCATAGCGTTCAATACCAATTGAAATTCCGTGCTTTAACAATGCCATACATACTCCTTATGTAACAACCCTTGATTTAGTGTAAAAGCTAACGCCACAACAAGCCGTGATCTTGCTCAAAAATACACCAGATACCTTGCACCATCTCACTAAGCAAGCTAGGATAAACCGACTAATCAGTCGGTACTTATTTATCTGTCTTTGTTTAATAACAGGTTCAATCGTTAAGATTAAACCTTAACTAAAGTGCCGAATAAGACTCAGCCTATAATCTCGCTTGGAGCAACCACTATGAATATGGCCACCGAACACCTTAATGCCTCGCCACTGACTCAGTTGCTCCAGCGCCAACGCAGCAGTTATTTAGCGGCGCCGAATCCGAATTACGCTACGCGAGTGGAGCAATTAACTCGACTTAAAGCGGCCATACTGCAATTTAAAACGCCCTTAGTCGAAGCCTTAAGCCAAGACTATGGCCATAGATCGATTGATGACAGCCTGATCTCAGACATTATGCCTGTCATCAACAACATCAATTACAGTTTGAAAAATCTAAAAAAATGGCTCAAGCCCAGCGCTCGCCATGCGGGGCTTTTGCTCGCCCCAGCCAAAGTCACAGTGCATTATCAGCCTTTAGGGGTTATCGGCATTATCGTGCCGTGGAATTTCCCCGTCATGCTGTCGATTGGCCCGCTAGTGACCGCCATCGCCGCGGGTAATCACGCCATGCTCAAATTGTCTGAATTTACCCCTGCGACCAACCAAGTGATTAAACAACTACTGGCACACGTCTTCGATGAGTCACACGTGGCAGTCGTTGAAGGTGAGGCCGATGTTGCCGCCGCATTTTCAGCCCTGCCCTTCGATCATTTACTCTTTACCGGCTCCACCACAGTTGGCCGCCATGTGATGCGCGCCGCGGCCAATAATCTCACCCCAGTGACACTCGAACTGGGCGGTAAATCGCCAGTCATTATCGCCCCCGATATGCCGCTTGAGATAGCAGTAGAACGAATGATTTATGGTAAGTGTTTGAATGCCGGACAAATCTGTGTGGCACCCGATTATGTTCTATGCCCTAAAGCCCAAGTGGATGAATTTATTGCCGCCTACCAAGCTAAATTTAATGCCATGTACGGCGCGATAAACCACAACAAAGACTATGGCAGCATCATTAATACCCGTCAGTTTGACCGCCTTATGACAGTGCTCGAAGATGCGAAAGCTAAAGGTGCCCATATTATTTCGGCGACGGACGAAGCCATAGATAGCCAACATCGCAAACTCGCAACTCAGCTAATCACGAATACCTGTGAAGATATGCTATTAATGCAAGAGGAAATCTTTGGTCCATTACTGCCGATCATTGGTTACGACTCCTTAGATGAAGCTATTCAATACATCAACCAGAGAGCAAGACCGCTAGCGCTGTATGTGATGAGTTTCGATGAGAAAAGTCAGCAAAAAATCCTCCAACAGACTCATTCTGGCGGTGTGTGCATTAACGAAACCGTGTTTCATGTCGCCGCTGACGATGCGCCCTTTGGCGGAATCGGCCCGTCGGGAATGGGGCATTACCATGGCAAGGAAGGTTTTTTAACCTTCAGCCACGCTAAAACTGTGCTTAGCCGAGGCCGATTCAACACAGGCAAATTTGTGCACCCGCCCTACGGCACTGTTATCCAGCGCATCTTAATGAAGCTATTTTTGCGCTAGTCACTGGGGGATAACTCTTGAATCAGCCATCAACAACGCAAGCCATTAAAACCATGACAGATAAACGCCAAGCCATTCTCGACACTGCCTTAGCGCTCTTTGTCAGCCAAGGATTTCATGGCACGTCCACCGCTTCGATAGCTAAGCAAGCAGGTGTAGCAACGGGCACCTTGTTCCATCATTTTCCTTCCAAGGAAGCCTTGATGGAATCTTTATTTCTTACCATAAAACAAGAGTTTGCCGATGCCTTGCTGTTGAACACTCATAATGGCAGCGATCTAAAGCTCAATGCCCTACAACTATGGCAAAGTGCGATTGATTGGTCGCTGGATAACCCTGTCAAACAGCTGTTTTTTCAGCAATATTCAATGTCGCCCATGATTGCCGCTAAGGTGCGCGATCAGGCGATGAACAGCATCTTAGGCTTTATTAGCGAGCTGATTAAGCAAGGACAAATAGAGGGATTAATCGCCCACTATCCGCTGGAGCTGATGCTAGAAAACTGCCATGGCCAATACCTAGCGGCAACCCGATTTTTTATTGATAACCCGCACTTAGGCACGAATAAAACGTACCGCGATGCCAGTTTTGAACTGTTTTGGAAGGCCATGCAAGCAGACTAACACCACACAATACACTACCCACAGCACAGCAAACGCCCACCCACTGCAGAATTTAATCCAATAAAAAACCGAGTCAGTTTAACTGGCTCGGTTTTCTTTTACGTCTTCACACAGATAGTGACTAAGAGATAAAGCAGAGGCCTGCTTTCTGCGATATCTAACTCCAACGTCTAACGTCTAACGTCTAACGTCTAACTTTGACTCAATTCCTGCGCTTTCTCTACTGGCTGGGTGACTTGAGTTGGACTCCAGTAGCCTTGCTTAATGCCCTTATCAATCAGCTCAGCGACCGCTAATTCAATGGCTTGCAACACGCAAAACTGTACTGGCTCGTTAGTGGTAAAACCGATTTCTGCCTCAGCAAGGCGATTTAAACTGGTGTAACGGAACAAGCCAGCGCGCATTTCTTGGGATAAAACACGTTTGCTGGTCGAAACCGACATCATCACTTTACCTGTGTGCACATCGACGGCGCGCAGATAAATGGTCACCTGATCTTCACGATACATTTCCGAAGCGCCAATGCCGTAGTATTCGACACCGCTACCGCCTGTGCTGGTGTTAGTCTCATAGCTAATGACGCCACCTTCGAGTAACAATCTGGCGGTGGATAATACGGGCACTTCATCGCCCTTAGTACCGCTCTGTTTATTACTAATTTTGCGCTCGGTCAGCAGGTTTTGTAGCCCTTCACGTTCCACTGGGGTAAACCATTTAGAATCGAGCAAGGTCTGCATCAACATAGAGGTTGCGCCCTGAGTCACGGCGGTCGAAAACGAACTCACGTTCGCCTGTGGTTTATATTGGCCAGTTTGATCGCGAAAGGAATACACAGCAACTGGAATAGGAAACTTAGGTCCAGGTTGAGTTTGCAGCCCACGCATCACTTCACTCAAGGGGTTAACCTCGGCAGGCGTGATATTCAAATCGGGTTTGGGGATCAAGCTACAGGCCGACATGCTTAACAGTAATAAACTCACTAACACTAGACGGGCCATTAGTTGACTCCTCCGAATGTTGGCATTTCAATCACAGTGACTTCACCGGTTTCAGTATTTGTAATAGTTAGCATCACGCCATTTCCCGTAGAAGCCACTTCAATCCGAAAATCACCTGTATCGTAAACACCGTCGGTAATTTCACCATCGGCGACGCCACGGGTGATCGAGTTAATGATATTACGCTCTAGGGATTCTTTAAAACGGGTGACAAAGTCCTTCTCGGTAGAGGTAGATTTATTGTCATTCTGGGCCTGGGCTTTATTTAATAAGAAAGCCCCATTTTGTGGATTGCCGCCAAAGCTGGGGTTCACTGGCGTATAGATCAATTCAGTGGCTTGGCCACTGCTTGCCACACATAGCGTGACAAGGGCAAGTAACGTCCTGTATGTCATTATTATTATCCTAAAAATCGTCCGATGTTCCTGAAAAATCACCTGTTATTGCATTGGCTCTGACTTGCGCTAAATAATCAATCGTGATCAAAATCGCCTGCTCTGCACTCTCTTTAACCGGATTTGCACGACGACCAAAATGGGTAGTGTAAATCCGTGTTCCGTTGACTTCTAAGCTTAAAACCGTCCCCGCCTGCGGAAACACTGTCTCATACAAGGTCACGTTAAAGCCTTGGGTAAAGGGCAGCTCGCGCCAATAGCTTGAGTAGTAGAAGCCAAAATCCTTACCAAACCGAGTCAAGGTTCTATCTATCACTAAGCCACTAATTTCAATGTCGTTGTCGGCAAGAGTGATAGGGGAAGCCAGCAGCAGGAATGGACATAAAACGTAAGTAAGCAGACGCTGTTTTAACTGTTTCACTTATCCCTCCTTTACCTTTTAATCGAACCTTAAAACCGCCGCTAACCTCCGTTTTAACAACGGGAGTTTTAGCGTCAATTTTCGATAAAGCAGGTTAACAGGGTTGAAGATCCCCCGTCATTACGCTGGGGGGCAAATTAGCCCGAAGAGCTAAGGTAAAAAGGCAAAAATAGCCCATTTGGCTAATACGCTAAGAGGCGATTAAGGCAAGAGTCATAGGGCAAACGAACGGATCAAGAGGCAATAAAAATGCGACCCTAAGGTCGCATTGCGGTATTGATACAAGGCATGGGGATTATTGTGGCAACCATAGCCGAACCAACAGGCCACCGTCACTGCGATTGTGCATACTAATACTGCCATCATGGGCTTCAATAATTTCACGGCACAGAGGTAAACCAAGCCCTGTACCCGATTGTTTAGTCGAGTAAAACGGCAACAACGCTTGCTCTAAAACTTCGCCTGACATGCCAGTACCGCGATCCTCGATCGCAATGCTAAAACCTGCACCATCCACTAAGGTTTGTTGCCGAATCGACAGGGTGACATCCTCAGGGTTTGAACCCGATTCATGGGCGTTTTTAAGCAAGTTGAGTAGCACTTGCTCCATCTGTCCTTGGTCGAAATAACCATCAACCTCAGGCAAATCATGCCTAAGTTTAAAGGGATAATGCTGGGTTAACTGGGTCGCAAATTGCGTCCAATTCACCTGACGCCGCTGCGGGAGCGGCAACTTAGCAAAGCGGGCATAGTTGAAGATAAACTGACTCAGATGGCCAGTGCGATTCTCTATGGTATCGAAAATCAGCTTAAGTTTTGGATTATCCAGATCTTTAGTCAGTAAACGCCCCGAGTTCACCATAGAGGCGATGGGCGCCACTGAGTTATTGAGTTCATGGCTAATAATGCGGATCACTTTCTTCCACACTGCCACCTCTTGACGATTAAGCTCGCGGGTCATCTGTTTAAGTAAAATTAAGTTATGTTGTTGGTTGTTCAATAAAAATTGACCACGACTCAAATGCCAAGTTTCCACATCGTCTTCACCTATGGCAAAAAGCCCACTCTTGTCATGGGCCAGCGCTAAGGCCAATGCCTCAGGTAAGTCCACCAGCAATTCGTCTAAGCTGGCGCCTTCCATTTTGCCTTTTCGATGGAATAAATGCCGCGCGGCGTCGTTGGCGTAAATTAAGCGCTGATGATCATCGAGCAATAACATCACAATAGGAGAACTTTGGATCACCTTATCCAGCAACAACTCGCGCTGGTAAATGTATTGTCTTTCTTGGCGCAATTTTGCCGCAGAATAATTAAATAACTGGGCCAAGGTTTGTAGCTGACCTTCACCATGTTCTGGAATACTCACACTAAAATCATTATCGCTAAAGTTCAGCAGACCTATTTCGAGGGAATCCAAGCTACGACCCAGATGCCGTGTTAACCAAGCGACACTTAGGCCACACGCGCCACAAGCGAGCAATAACACCAGTAAACCTTCACCTAAGGTTAAACTCGAGACTCGCTCGATCTCTGCTATTTCAGTGGGTGCCACAGGGGATGCTGGGGCTTTGGGCGGTAAAATCGAGAGCGGTTCTACACGTAAAGGCTCTGCAATATGGGCGCTGAAATTAAACTGCCCTTCTTTAAGTTGTTCTAACTTGAAGAGTTTTATTTGTAACTGTTCTTGCTTAAGTTGTTCAAGTTTTTGCAGTTCAGCCTTAATCTGCTCGGTCCTCTGGCGCGCTTGCATTGCTGCCGCTAGCTGCAATTGTTCAGTATTTTTAAGGGCAAGCTCAATGGCAGCAGTGGTTTTTTCCAGATCAGCAAAGTCGAGTTGTACATTCACATCGGGGATTTCGATTGCCTTAGATGTGGCGACAGCCGAAGTTTCAGGTGAGATATATTTCACCAAGGCAAAACTAAGCAAGACGCCAAATGCGCAGCAAACCATTGAATAAATGATAATTTTAGTTCGGATTAACACTGACATTCCTTAATCGATTGCCTTTCTCTCGCCTAGAAGCTGAAGCTTAGAATCTGTGACCTAGTATCTGAGACTTAGTATCTGTTGCCTAGAAGCTGTTGCCTAAAAGCTACAAACTAGCATCTGCACTTGGCCTATGACTTATCTAAACCAAACTTATCCATGCGCCGATACAGCGCCTGACGACTGAGCCCAAGCGCTTTGGCGACCCGAGCAATCACGCCATGGTGCTGTTTTAGCGCCGCTTCGATATCTTCTCGACTCACTTCTATCGCCTCATTAGCCGACTGTGTTTGGTCGCGGGCAGATCTATCAGAAAAAGTGGCATTAGTGGGATTAGAACTTGGCACATAAACGGGCTGAGGATCAGATTGTCTCTGTTCAAAGCTGCGCGGTTCGGACTGTCGCTGCTCTAAGTGTCGCGGCGCAGAAGCTGCCGAAATATGGGAAGTCGCAGCTCTTGCAGCACTCACGACAGGTGCTAAACCAAAGTTAGCTTCAGTCAGCACATGGCTTTGCGCCAACAATACCGCTCGCTTACAGGCGTTTTCCAGCTCACGCACATTACCCGGCCAGCGATGGTGCAACAACGCCTGCAATGCGGGCTTACTCAAGCTAAAATCGCTACCGATAAAATGCTGTACTAAAGGCAAAATATCATCGGTGCGTTGATTCAGTGGCGACAACGCCAGTTCGATAACATTTAAGCGGTAAAACAAATCCTCACGGAATCGCCCTTCGGCAATATCTTGGGCCAGATCCGCATTGGTCGCGCTGATCACCCGCACTTTCACTTTTTGGGTTTTATGGCTTCCTAAGCGTTCAAATTCACCGGTTTGCAACACGCGCAGCAGTTTTACTTGGCCAGATAACGGCAAGTTACCGATTTCATCTAAAAACAGTGTGCCGCCGTCGGCCGCTTCAAAGCGACCAATACGCGCTTTAGTCGCGCCAGTAAAAGCGCCCGCCTCGGCACCAAACAGCTCGGCCTCTAATAAATCCATCGGCAAGGCACCGACATTGACCTTGATGAAAGGTTTGTTTTTTAAGGGTGAATTGGCGTGGAGAATATCGGCGAGTTTGTCTTTTCCCGCGCCATTGGGGCCAGTGATCAAGACCGATACATCGGAGCGTGCCAGTTGCAAGGCTAAGTCAATACAACGCTGCATAGCACCGCTACCAAAGACAATACCGCAGAGATCCGCATCGGCGATCGCCACTTGGCGTTGATGATTCACCCGCTCGAGACGATGGTTAGCACGGGAGAGTTTATAAAGCGCAATCAGATTAGTGATGCTATTGAGTAGCTTAGCGTCATCCCAAGGTTTGCCCATATAATCGGCAGCGCCCGCTTTGACTAATTCAACTGCGGTTTCGAGCTGGGTCCACGCCGTCATCAAAATAATCGGCAAATCCCCTTGGCGTTCGCGCAGGGCGTAAAACAGCTGCCGACCTTCCTCACCTGAGGTGGTATCCCGAGTAAAGTTCATATCTTGGATCACTAAATCCACATCTTGTGTCGTCAATAACCCAAGAGCGTCCTCTGGGCTATTGCAAATCAGCACCCGATAATCATTGAGTTCTAGCATCAAACCTAGGGCTTGGCAGATGGCATGATTGTCATCGACGATAAGGATAGTATCCATAAGTGTGAGTGTTGTCCTAAGTAAAACTGTTAACCGTAAAGTAACAAAAAGTGCAATAACATCCTATTGTTATCGCACTTTTGTCGAGCTTTTATCGTACCTTGAGTAACATCAAATATTCCGCTATACGCTGCGAGTTGCGGTTGCTGGCGAAATATTTGCCGCCTTACGCGCTGGCAAGTAAACCGCTAACGTGGTGACAATAAACAAACCTGCCACAGTAATTAGTGGGTAGCTTAAGTCCAACATAGGCAAGCTATAGATTTTCATTAACTGTTGGCCTAACTGTATCGCTAACAAGCCGCCAAGCACGCCTCCCGCTAAGCAAATCAAATAATTCTCCACGAGGAAGTAACTGATAATATCGCGCTTTTTAGCCCCCAATGCACGGCGGGTACCTATCTGCTTAGTGCGGCGCTGGATATTAAACATCACCATGCCCGTTAAACCGAGCGAGGTGATAAGCAATAACAACACCACCATCATAGTTAACACAGTAATCATCAATTTATGATCTCGGTATGACCTATCTTTTATGGCCTCGATTGACTTAAATCCATCGAGAACTCGATTTGGATTCTCGGCCAGCAGCGCTTTTTTTATCGCGTCTTTAAGCTCGGCGTGAAACTCAGGCTTAGCCCGTACCATATACTGACGGCCGCCATAATCCACATTTTGAATCACACTGTATTCGAGGGCTGAGCTGTCAACACCAACCCCTTGCAGTTTATCGACCACCCCAATCACAGTCATTTGAACCATATTGCCCTCGTACAACACCTTGCCCAGAGCGGACTCACCCGGCCAGGCAGCTTGAGCTGCCGCCCTGGAGATGATCGCTAATCGACTCGGGATCTTGAGATCACCTTTAACTTCGTGGGGATAGAAGTTGCGCCCCTCGATCAAGCTAAGGCCTAAGGTCTCAATGGTGTGTTCTGTGCCTAAATACATGGAAAATGCCGCTGTCGTTTTAGTATTATCCGGATCGGGTCCTAGGTTTAAGGTGCTCGTGCTGCCTCCCCCGCTCAAAGGCAACATATTGGTCGAGGTGGCAGCAATCACACTGGGCAGCCCCCGCAAAATTTGCTGATCAATTTTGTTTTGCGCGGTTTTATCTATCAATGGATCAAAGTTGTACAAGCTAAAGGTCAAGACCTCTGACTCTTCGACTCCCGAATCACGCTGCATCAGGGCTAAACGCTCTTGAATAATAAAGCTCGCATTCGCCACAATTGCCACAGACAAGATAATCTGAATAAGCAGTAAGACTGGGCCACTTTTACTGCGCAATAAACTGCTGAGAATAGGTTTAATATGCAACATAATGAGTCCCTTACTGGCTTTTCAGATAAACGCTAGGTTTAGTCCGGCACACCACCCACGCGGGATACAAGCCAGCCATCAAGGCTGTGCCTACCGCAATACTTGGGGTGATAATCCACATACTCGCCGATAAATGGGTTAAATCCTTCGCGACCTCAAACTGGGCCGATAAGCCGTAAAGTGACGCGTAGGCCCAAGCAAGTCCCAGCAAACCACCGAATAAACCAATCATGCCCACTTCAACCATATATTGAGCGAAGATTTGACCACGGCTAGCGCCAATTGCCCGGCGTACTCCCACCTCGGGCGCTCGCTTGAGGAACTTTGTCAGCATTAAACCTAATATATTGACTAAACAAACACTTAAAAATAGTGCACTCAAGCCAACCAAGATTTTATTGTCTTCGGGCACCACATGATTGTATTCAAGCCAAGTCGCGACATCGGATACTTTGACTGAGTCGGCGGCAGATTTATTATCCGTAAAACGGCCTAGAGCTTTTTGCTCCGCCACATAATTGCTGAGCCAAGAACGGTAACTGGTTACTGCGTCTTTATTTGGCAAATCAACCCAATACTGCAACCACACTTGTTCAGAGTTAAGCCGATCTTGGTGGCTTTGCACCGACTCAAACTTCCAACCCATGGCGTTGCCCCAGAGAGCAAACTCTTCAATAGGCGTCAGCGAAAAGGGGATAAAAATCGGTTCCGACTCGATAAAGGCGCCATTGTTGGGATCATAGTATTTAGGCTGGGGATCCCAAGCATCAATCACCCCAACCACTTGATAAGGTTTACGATTAAGATAGATAACTTTGCCAACACTGTTTTGACCCGCAAACAACTTTTGATTGAGTTTATCGTTAATCACCACTTGATAAGCAGGTTCAGTGTCGACGTATTTATCCCACGCATTACCGTACAAAAATGGCACGTCAAACAGCTTAAAAAAGTCGCTATCTGTCACTCGAATGCTTTCTAAAATAGGCGCAAAATTAGCATCCTCCGTTTGCACAGCCATCCCAGTACGAAACATCGCCGCTTGGCGTTTAGGTAAGGTATTGTTACGCAAATTCATCGCATCTTGATAAGTCACTAACGAGTTAAGCTCATCCCAAGAATCGGGACCTTGGCTCCAAAGCTGTACCGCATTTAACTCATCTGAGCGTTCACCCGCAGGATTAAATGACATCATCTTGTACACGTTTAACGTAGTAATCGTGATACCAATACCAATCGAAATCGCCAACACCATCAACAGCGACAGCACTGGGGTTTTCTTAATGCTGCGCCAAGCTAAATCAACATAATAAAAGAACATAATGCATATCCTTAACGGTCGGCGTTGGCGACAAGTTTGTCTAATGGGTGCGGGGTCGCCACAGTTTGTACACTGCCATGGGGCTGATACATAGTAAAATCACACACTTGACCGTCGACAATTTGAATATTGCGCTGGGCGCGGCGAGCGAGTTCAGGGTCATGGGTCACCATGATAATAGTCGTGCCCGCTTGGTTGATATTTTCAAGTAATTCCATCACTTGGCGCGCCATTAAGCTGTCGAGGTTACCAGTCGGTTCATCGGCGAGCAGGAAGCGGGGTTCACCGGCTAATGCACGGGCAATCGCCACCCTTTGTTGCTGTCCGCCCGAAAGCTGAGTGGGAAAATGCTTGAGTCGTGAAGCTAAACCCACTTGTTCTAATGCCTGCTGTACGCGGCGTTGGCGTTCCTTGGCATTAAAACCACGGTAGCGCAGCGGCACTTCGATATTTTCTGCCAAGTTAAGGTCGGGAATTAAGTTAAAGCCTTGGAAGATAAAGCCGATTTTCTCGTTACGGATAGCAGCGCTCTTGTTATCGCTCAGGTTAGACACGTTAATGCCATCGAGAAAATAGTCACCGTGGGTAAAACCTTCGAGCAAACCCGCGATATTTAAAAAAGTCGTTTTACCTGAGCCAGAAGGACCCGTGACCGCGACAAACTCGCCTTCATTCACTTCGAGGTTAAAATCGCGCAGGGCGTGGGTTTCCACTAAATCCGTTTTAAAAACCTTGCTCACACTCTTCATTGATAACATGTTAATTTCCTTAAAATAATCAAATCGATTTTACGCTGCATCTAAACGACTCAATGCATGGCAGCGTCATCAGCCGAAAAAGAGCTCAACGACAGATTCTAAAAGCCACACAAAAACGCCCAATATAAGGTCGGCACTTTCGACCGAAACCTCACCCACTTGGCGAACCTCATCCAATGGATTGGTCCATTCCAGCAAATTCAGTCCAAGGAAAAACCAGCTATTGGCTTCACCGATACTCAACTCCACCGCGACCACCAGCAGCAGTAAGGCCAACACGCCAAACATTTTTGATGACATCAACACGCTGAAATCAAATTGTTTATCACGCATATTCGGCTCCTATTCTTGTCCATGTCGCAGCAGGTTTCGTCATTCACCTTGATCACTGCGCTGTTAAATTCATCAGATTGGTTATTTAGTAATTTACGAATATCGGTCATCAATGAATCCTGACCTGTTCGGCGTGGTTAAAGGGCTCGACACTGGATATCACCCACTCGTCTCCGGCTTTACCGCCATCCAGCACTTCGACTTGGCTCAGGCTGGTACTGCCGAGTTTGATCTCGCGGCGGCTGGCTAAATCGCCTTCAATTTGGTAAGCCTCATTGCCACCACCGCTAGTCATAAAGGCGCCGCGTTTCACCATCAACACATCGGGTCTGTGCTCTAACAAGACTCGGGCGGAGATACGTTGGTTCTGACGCAGTTTCAAGCTGTTATCTTGAACGAACTGCACTCTTGCGGTCACTTCACGGTTACGTACTTCGGGGGAGATGGACGATAACTTGCCCATTAACTTCACGCTGCCGAAACTGAGCTCAACCTCCATCCCTAAACCCAAATCGTCGGCGTAGGACTCTGGCACCGCAAGTTCGGCCTCATAGGCGCTTAAATCCACAACGGTTAGAATCGGTTGATTAGCGCTAAGGCGGGTTTTCTGCTCGGTGATCCAGTTGCCGATAATGCCGCCAACGGGGGCTTTGATATTCAGAGCCTCAACTTGGCGTTCGAGTTCGTGCACCGCAAGGGTTTGGCGCTCGACCTCTAAGGCTTTGTTTTTAACTTCGAAGGTCAGGGTGTCTTTTGTTAACGCGACTTCCTGCTCGGCATGGGCAAACTTGAGTTTAGCCTTGTGTAATTCGTCTTTGCCTTTTTCGTAATCGATTTCGCTGATCAGCTTATTTTTAATTAACAACTCACCACGGCGACGTTCTCTGTTGGCGGCTTCTAGGTCAACCGCGGCCATGTCTAAGGTTTGATTCACTTGCAGTTGACCGCGTCTGGCGTCCAACTTGGCGCGCTCTAACGCACTCTGCATTCCCGCCAAAATCGACTTAGCCTGCTCCAACTGATTGGATAATCTTGGGCTATCGAGTTTGGCAACCACATCGCCTTTATTGACGCTATCGCCAGGGTTACTCAGCAGAGTGACTGTGCCTTCCTCTGTGCTATACAAAATAGGCGCATTCGCCGCCACAATTTTACCTGTGGTCGCAACATCACGGGTTAAGGTTCCAACAAAGAGTGTTGCGGTAGTGATGTCGCTGCGGCTTAAGGATTTGCTCACGCTATCTGTGCCCAAGCTCGCCCACACTAAGGCGCTGACTAATAAGGCGCAACCGCCGATCAACAGAGGTAACTTAAGACGTTTAGTGGTCGATGGCACAAGTACAGTATCTTGGCCGCTAGTATCTTTAATCATGGCTTTACTCGCTTCCCTGTCGGAATCATCAGTGCCGGAGCGCAATCAACGGACACTATTGGAAATCTATACCACAGAGATAGCAAAGCCTATGCCAAATCAGTAAACACATTATTATTCATAACGTTAACTTTGTTTTGTTGATAAAAGTGTCCGCGGACACTGGGAGTTAAATCGAAAAGTGTCCGCAGCAGATTAATCAAAAGTGTCCGATGTTAAAAAAGATGACATAGCGCGAGCCATGCAGCTAAGCGTTTCAATTACATGTCCTAACAGATTTATTGGCCGAAACTACCGAGTTTCCCTTTACAGTAAAATCCTTGCCACATAAGATCCTGCCACCCTCGCAGCAAAAACGATCAAAAGACCAACCCTATGACCACAATAACAATCACTCGCCCAGACGACTGGCATATTCATTTAAGAGACGGCGCCCAGCTTAAAGATACCGTGCGCGACATCAGCCGCTATATGGGCCGCGCCATCGTCATGCCAAACTTAGTGCCCCCCGCTATCGATACCGAAACCGCACTGACTTATTACGACCGCATTAAAGCGCAGGTGCCAGCGGGCTCACAATTCGAACCTTTGATGGTGTTGTATTTAACTGACAAAACTAGCCCAGATGAAATCCGCAAAGCCAAAGCTTCGGGTAAAATTGTCGCCGCGAAGCTCTACCCTGCGGGCGCGACGACCAACTCGGATTCAGGCGTAACCGATTTGAAGAACATCTACCCTGCCCTCGAAGCTATGCAAGAAGTCGGTATGTTGTTTTTAGTGCACGGTGAAGTCACGGATTCATCGATTGATATTTTCGACCGCGAGCGCGTCTTTATCGAAAATATCCTCAGCAAAATCGTTGCCGATTTCCCAGAACTTAAAATCGTGCTTGAACATATCACCACTAAAGATGCGGTCGATTTTGTCACCCAAGCCTCTGATAATGTGGCCGCGACTATTACAGCCCACCATTTGCTGTATAACCGCAACCATATGCTGGCGGGCGGTATTCGCCCACATTTTTACTGCCTACCGATTTTAAAACGCAATACCCACCAGCAGGCGTTATTGGCCGCTGCAGCAAGCGGTAGCAAGAAGTTCTTCTTAGGCACAGATTCGGCGCCCCACGCTAAAGATAAGAAAGAAGCCGCCTGTGGCTGCGCGGGTTCGTACACGGCCCACGCCGCAATTGAGCTATATGCCGAAGCCTTCGAATCGGTGAATGCGCTAGATAAACTCGAAGCATTTGCAAGCTTCAATGGCCCAGATTTTTACAATCTGCCACGTAACGCCGACACGATCACGCTAGTGAAAAAACCATGGAATGTCCCTGCAACTTACCCGCTGGGCGACACTAACGTAGTGCCGATTCGTGCAGGTGAAGCCATTGATTGGCAGGTTGAGTAAGCCTTAAGTCTTTAACATCAAGTCGCCTACGGGCGACTTTTTTATGCCCCAGATTCATTTTGATTTTTAGACCACAATCGGCTAGTGTCTCTCGCTTAAAATACAGCCCTAACCTATGACCTTTTAAGAGAAAATCAGTATGCCCACAAGGATGTTATTCACTGTTTTATCTTCAAGCCTATTGCTTGCTTCTACGCTCCCATTACATTCCTTTGCGGCCAATGAACTGACGGGGATCTGGCAGGGACAATTAGGCAAAAGCAAAGTCAGAGTCTGCTTTAATCAATATGGAACAGGCAGTTATTACTATCAACGCTACTTAAAGCCAATAAGACTCGAGCAGCAAGATGAACTGTGGAAAGAAGAAGGCAACACTGGAAACTGGCAGTTTGATACTGTCACGCCACAAAAACTGAGCGGCCATTGGTTTAAAGATAGCGCGGGTAAATCGTTACCCGTGCAACTTGAGCGAGAAACCAGCCCAGATGATCTAGAAGATTGCGGTGCCGATGCCTATAACCTGCCACTAGAAACAAGGCCAAAACTCAGCCGAGGGAAATGGCAACCCTATGAAAATATTGAGTATCGCCCGCTGACGTTTGGCACAGATGTGGGTATTGAATTTAAAGGCCCACAAACGGGTATCTTGGCAATTAATCAATGGCTTGAACATAAGCTCACCGATGAAGCCCAGCTAGCACAAACCTTTGACACTCGCCGCAGAATGCTGGCACAAATGGGCAGTTTTGTGACTGACGAAACCTTTGCCGAGCCGATTTTTATTAATCAGCATTGGCTCAGTGTGCGCCTATATCGCTGGGCCGCAGGCTATGGCGCTAATGGCATCAGCCAAGAATTTGTCAGTTTCTCCCTTACCGACGGCAAACCTTTCCACCCGTGGCAATGGTTTCTCGCCGATACCAAACCGCAAAGCATGCTAGATAGTATGAGCCATCCTTTACCTCAAGCATTAAGGGAAAAATTGTTTGCAGGTAAAGAGTTAGATCCAGAATGTCCCTCATCAGACGGCTCGGGATATTATCAGCTCACCCTTGAGGCAAAGACCATCAAATTCTGGGAAACACCCCGCGGCGATGGCTGTGAACAAGAATTTGTCCTGAGTCCGCAGGAGGCGATGCCTTTCGCCACCCAATGGGGACAAACACAGCTTAAGCTGTTGTAATAAAAACATTAGGATAGTGAATATGACGGAAGCCACAGGCATCGGTGCAAGTGCCAGAACTAAAGCCAAAGCAGTAGAAAGCACACCCGAAGCTTTGGTTCAAGCTCAGCTTGAAGCCTACAACCAGCGCGATCTCGTTACTTTTGTCGCCCAGTTCAGTGACGATGTGTGCATCTATCGCCCACCCGCAACAGCGCCCGTCATCCAAGGTAAAGCCGCTTTTAGTGACTTCTATCAGAATGAGCGCTTTAATCTGCCCAACTTACATGCCGAAATCGTCAGCCGTATGGTGGTGGGCAATAAAGTCGTCGACCACGAACGCATCAGCGGGATTAGAGATGAACCCTTTGAGGTGATGGTGGTATTTGAAGTCTCTGATGGATTGATTCAAGCCATGTGGAGTTTTGCAACCAACTGATTGGTTTTATCTATCAGTATTTTTATCAAGAAAAGTCAACGTCGTGGGGCTTCACCCCTGATTTGTTAATCAAGAATCGACCAAGAAGGAATTAACAGCAATCCCCTCTTTATGAGTGATTAGTGCTTTATCTTTTATGCATAGAATTAATCACTTTCATTCCAGTGACACGCCATAAACTCGTCCCTGATGGCTCGACGGCGGCATCCATGCCGCCAACGGTCACTTACATGCAAGTGATTAATTTCACCAACACTTAAGTATGTCTGTAGCTACATGACTCATATCTCCGTAAACACCATAGTAACCAGTATCATACGCCCACTAAAAGTCACCTAACGGCTAACCCAGAGCCTGCGCCATCATCCATGATATCGCCACGGCATTTTTATCAAAATATTTCAACAGCTTCGCCGGGGAGAGGTGAACTTCTGTGGCATTAGAGTTAACATTTCGCATTAAAAGAGTTATGCATTTTCTGTCTTTTTTTGAGCGCTCCTAAGCATGTGATCCAGTTCGATAGGATGATTGAGCGGTTATCGCCAAACTGTATTCGGGCGATTCGCACTTGTTACGTGTGCAAAGGCCAATTGGCATTGATGGGATTAGACAGTAAGAAGTCGTATGCGTATTGGTTGAGAAGGGCTGAGATAGCTTTAATTAATTGAGAATAAAGAATAATATCACTGTTGTTGAAGTTTACAGATGAAATATAGGGCTAAAGCATGTATATAAGAATTATACGTTTTTGTGATGATTTAATGAGCCCAATCTTAGTTGGAATTATGGTTGGTTTGGTTTTATTTGGCTGTATCTTTATTTGTTTAGATATTCTTACCTTAAGCTTAGGTGTGTTAACTAACATCGTAATAGCCTTTGCATCCATCATCGCTGTCCTAGTGCATGGTAGTGGTTTGTATACACAAGAAAGATCAAGACGGTGGGAACTCAGGAAAGGTATTGTTTTTGATTTGTTGAATGCACTATCGAATAAGTTAGAGTTATCTAAAGAAATGTATGACATTTATATGCGTTTGAACCATATGCAAGAGGATGAGATAGATGAAATGCCAAGGCTTAAAGAGAGAGAGAAGGAGCTTATAAAAAGTTGGAATGATCTTAGTGCAAAACTCAATAATCAAGTTAGAAATATTTTGAATGTCTATAAGCCTGTAATGACTAAAGAATTTTCTGAATATATTGATAAATACAATGTAAATATCTCTGATTTAAATATGTTATCAAGACAAGAGTGGGTTGAACACGATGACTTGTTCGAGAATGAAATTGAAATTTTGTCTGAACTGCAAGCATATTTATTTGGCTTTGTCGCTGATGAATCAGGCCTAAATTAAATAGGTCTCTCAATAGTGTCTAAGTAATAATGTACATTTAACCAATCACTTAGTTTGTTCTTGTTAATAGATGTAGTGGCGCGTCATCACTCAAATAAGTATCATCCACCAGATAGAGCTTATTGGTGCGGATCATTTGACGAATCGCCTCAACATAGGCGTGCCCGCGCTCCGAATATCGGTCTAACGTCCCAGCGAGTTCAGAGCCTGTCACAGCTTGATTATCTTGTCTGGATTGAACACGAAGATCCCGCATCTTTTGATAGGCATTATGGGTATTCAAATTCAGTAGATACCCTTCCACCGAGGCAAGTGGTGTGTCGAAACGGGCTAAACCATAGTTTCCTAATCCTTGGCGTTTTTGCTTAGGTTCCATGCCATCCCCGTTGAAATCCCACTGTCCAAATAATGCATTACCTTCATGGGAAAATCGCGATGTTCCCCAACCGCTCTCTTTTGCTGCTTGTGCTAATACTAGAGATGGTGGCAGGATATCCACCCTTTTAAGCAGCATTTGTCTTTGGGCCTCTAACAGCGGCTTATCTGTACTGCTTAACACTTTGTACTTAACAGCCAAAGCAATCAGCGCTGTGTCATCAATATCTGCCGACATGATAACTTGTCTTTCTTGTAAAATTTTCTCATTAGCCAACAGCACTAAAGGTGTCATTAATCTAAAAAACACCGTTTTCTTTTGCTTCACAGGGAGTTGGCTTGACACTGAACGCCAGCCCTCTCCCACTGCATCAAAGGTCAATCTAGGTATCGATTTATTACCCTTATGAAAATTTTCTAGCGTGTAATCAAGTGAATCAAACAAGAGCATCAATTCGTTAATCGAAGTAATACTGACGTTTTGTGGCTTTAGTTCTGAACTGGGTAAAACGGGCTGTTGGGCCATAGGTGGGAATGGGAAAGAGTTAACGCCTGTCTCCACAACATTGCCTCTATTTAACTGCAAAAGAAAAGCCGTTACATATGTTGACGTACTATCGATAAGAAGCCGAGCACTCGTACTCATAGTTAAAGGATAGGGAGCAGTTTGAGGCAAAGAAGTGGATGTTTGAAATACCATTCCATTTGAAATCTGACTATTAGCTGGCGTCTTTTGTGGATATTCAAAAGAGTACACAACAAACGTACTCATGAATGTGAGCATCATTAACGAAAGCTTGAGCCTTTTAAACATGACATATCTCTAACTGAGGTAAAACGGTAGCAAAGGGACTAACCAATACATCGGGGGCGTAAGGTAACAATTAAAACCTGACAGTTTGCTTAATAGATATAAAAATGACCTTTAATAAGGTCATTTTTAAGGTAGAGAGGCGGAAGTGACCCTTATTACAGGCCACGTCTTACTTATCGCGAGTGGTTCTAGGCGGGTTTTAAAACCCGTTTTTACACTGGGACAGTGCATTAAAAAGCTTGAAAGAAAATCCCGAAGGCGCTGAAGATAGCGACAAACCATGAGAGGGATCGTAGGGTGCCTTTATTGGCAAGGTATAGGATGTGATACACAAAGCGGGCGGCGACATGGGTAATTGCCAACCACTCAGTGGTGGGGTTCACTTTGCCCGTGGCGATAACCACTAATACCGCCAGACCAAACACTAACAGGGACTCGAAGGCATTTTGATGCCCCGCCAAGGCGCGAGCACCAAAACCGGTTAGCTGTGCTTGCTGGGCGCGGGGATGATTATTGTCATAACCGCCCGCCTTGGCCATCGCCCAAGCGACGGGGCCTTTCGCCAGATACGGCAATAACATGGCGACAAATAGGCAAATAAGTAAAGTATTCATAGGTTAAGCTTCCTTTGATTGTTGTTCGAGTTCTGTTATTCAAGCTCTACTGTTTTAGTTCTGCTGTTTTAGTTCTGCTGTTTTAGTTCTGCTGTTTTAGCTCTGCTACTGCGAGTACTGCTGTTTAAGCTCTACAGCGTCGAGTCCTGTTGCGAGTGCCGCTACGAGAATTTTAGTTAAAAGTGTATGGGTTAACAGCGTTATTTCACTATATACATGCCTTCACTTGCGGGGCGACTGAATTTAAAACCAAACTTTTCATAGAGTTCAGGCACATCGGCCATCAGGGTAATATACGCACCCTCAAAAGCCTCACGGTCAAGATAGGCCATAATGTGCTGCATAATCAGCCGTCCTAAGCCTTTGCCTTGGTGCTCGGGATCGACCGCAATATCAACAATTTCAAAGTTCAGTGCGCCGTCGCCAACCACACGTCCCATACCTACAGTTTGATCGGCAAGCTTTATCTGCACGCCATATAAACTCCTAGGTAAGGCCTTAATGGCGCCCTCCAATGGCCGAGGGCTTAACCCCGAAATCTGCCGTAAACGGATAAAATCATTAGCTGAGACAACGTCTTCAAGCACTTGATACATGATATTCCCTATTGTTTTTATTAAGTCGCTTGCTTCAGTAACTTGCTTCTGTAACTAAGCTTCAGTCACTTGGCTTTCAATCAATTTTTCAATCACTTAGCTCTCAATCACCTCAAGATAAAAGCCTTCATCCAGAGTCGGCGGCTGAAAATAACCGCTCACATGCCAGAACATCGCCTCGGTATCGAACATAGCGCGCTCAGGGTGACTTTGTCTGCGTTTATCGAGTTGGCTCAAACAAAGCGCGTCGCTGTGATTAAGATGCATCAACTTATGGGCGGCGCCGCAATCGGTAAAAATGCTTCGAAACCACAGGCGTTGATTCACGGTATTCGCGGGAAAGTCCATCACCACAGATACACCCGAACAGAGCAGTTCCTGCACATGCTTTTTAAGCAAGGGCTTAAGACGAGCGGAATACTTCAGGTAAGTATCAAAATCGTTAATTTCATCGGCATACAGCGCCGCCAGCCATTCATCTTCCGAGATTAAAACGCGGTTTTCGGCCTCAGCAAGTTGTCGCGATAAGGTGGATTTACCTGCGCCCATTTTGCCACAGAGGAATATTAACGTGCCTTTACTGGCTTCTTGCCCTAACGCATTTTGCTCTGCCATCTTCACTCCTTGATTACTTATCTTTTATCTCAGCTAACGATTGCATCTAGCGAGGACACAAACTAACGACAGTACAGAGCATCACATAAAGCATGAACAGCGAGCAAGGCTTAGGGCGGGTTTGAGGTAATAAATTCCCATTAAATTAATGACTATGCTGTGTTTCCACAGCAGGCATTTCCGCTATTCACACAATCCAGTTTTAGCTTCATCACTTGCTTAGATGTCTTATATCACTTCGCCCACTCAGTCTTAAATCAGCTCGCCCGCTCCGTCTTACATCTCTTCACCAACTGAGTTCGCCTCGCTCTCTGAGCCCTCGCCCCTGCCTTAAACCAGAAAAAACCAGAAAGAAACACCAAAGCATTTAACTCGACCAATAAAATAATAAACCACATTTTTAATCTATTAATTAGGCACTAAAGTAGTAATTTACGCTGCATAATAAAAATATTACCACCGCTCATGCTGTGACGATAAATTAAGCGTATGCTAGGGTAAGCATGAAAGGATAACCGTCATAAGTGCAAAGGAGGCTCTATGAGCACTGTCGTTCCGCGTACCGTCACTTCCCCTAAAAAATTCATTATCGGCAAGGGCTTATTAGCTCAAACGCATGATTATGTTAAGGACTTTGGTGACAATGCTTTTATCATCTGCGATGAATTTATCCTCAGCCGAGTTGAGAATGAAGCGGTCGCAGGGCTGGACCAAAATGGGATCAGCAACCATCTCGAAAAATTCAACTATGAGTGCAGCGAAGCCGAGATAAAGCGCTTAGGTGCACTGGCAGAACAGCATCATACCAACGTGATTGTTGGAGTTGGCGGGGGTAAAACCTTAGATGCCGCCAAAGCCGTCGCCTTCTATCAAAAACGGCCAGTGGTGCTCTACCCAACTATTGCTTCAACCGATGCACCATGTACGGCACTTGCCGTGATCTATTCCGAAACTGGTGAGTTTGAACGCTATCTGTTTCTGCCACAAAATCCTGATGCTGTTGTTGCCGACACAGCCATTATCGCCGCGGCTCCCGCCCGATTTTTTGCAGCGGGCATAGGCGATGCTCTGGCCACTTACTTTGAAGCCCGCGCCTGTTATCAATCCGATGGCGTCAATCTCGTATTGAAAAAACCTTCCCGCACAGGGCTGGGATTAGCGCAGCTTTGCTATCAACTACTGACTGAAAATGTTGAAGCCGCTATGGATGCGGTGAGAAACAAGATAGTCACTCCCGCACTTGAGCAAACCATTGAAGCGACGATTTATCTCAGTGGTGTCGGGGCCGAAGCGGGCGGATTAGCCGCAGCCCATGCTGTGAACAATGGTATGTCGGCGGTAGCTGACCTACATAAAGCCCAGCACGGCGAGAAAGTGGTATTTGGCTTACTCACCCAGCTAGTACTCGAAAATGCCCCCAAAGCCGAAATCGATAACGTCATTCACATCATCAAAACCGCGGGACTGCCGCTCACGCTCGCCGATTTGGGGCTAAAAACCTTTGTCGAAGCAGAGTGGCGCAAAGTGGCTGAGATTGCCTGCGCAGAGGGCGACACTATGGGCAATATGCCGATGCAGTTAACTGCCGACGATGTCTATCAAGCCATGATTGCCGCCAATGCAATGGCTGAACGTTATAAAAAGCTTGCGGTTTAAAGCTCATTAATCACTCCCTTGCCTCGCATCGATACTAAGCAAGATGGCAAGGGAGATAACAACAGACACGATATTTACACCCTCGATGCCAAGAGTTGGCATTTACTCTCTATTCGTTGAACGCTTGGAGGAACATATGGCTTATGCAACGATCAATCCCTTTACGGGTGAACTAGTTAAAGAATTTCCAAATGCAACAGATACCGAAGTCACGCAAGCGATAGAATCCGCCCATCAGGCATTTTTAAGCTGGCGAACCACGCCTTTTGCCGACAAGGCCGCCGTACTCACTAAAGCCGCTCACATCCTCAGAGACAGCAAGCCCGCTTACGCTAAATTGCTGACCTTAGAAATGGGCAAAGTCACCGCAGAAGCTGAGGCAGAGGTCGAACTGTCGGCGCAAATTTTCGAATACTACGCCGAACATGCCGAGCGATTGTTAGCTCCGCAAAAACTGCCCGTTGCCGATCCCGCCGAAGGTGAAGCGATACTGGTTAACGAGCCGCTGGGTGTATTGCTGGCCATCGAACCTTGGAACTTTCCCTATTATCAAATTGCTCGCATCCTCGCGCCGCAGCTTGCTGCCGGTAATACCCTACTGCTCAAGCATGCGTCTAATGTGCCCCAGTGCGCCGCCGCTTTTGAAGGTCTAATGCGCGATGCCGGATTGCCCTCAGACGCATTCCAAAACCTGTATGCCACCCGAGAACAAATAGGGCAGATCATCAACTCACCCAAAGTGCATGGGGTCGCCTTCACAGGCTCAGAAGATGCGGGATCGCACATTGCGGCTCTTGCGGGTAAGGCGCTGAAAAAGTCCACCCTCGAACTGGGTGGCGCTGATGCCTTTATCGTGCTGGAAGATGCCGAGCTCCCCAAAACCATCGACTGGGCTGTATTTGGTCGTCACTGGAATGCGGGTCAGGTCTGCACCTCATCTAAGCGGATGATCTTAGTTGAAGCCATTTATGATGAATTTATGCAGGGCTATATCAAGGGGATCGAAGCGCTAAAAGCAGGCGATCCTATGGACTCGGCCACTACGCTGGCACCGCTGTCTTCCCAAGGTGCAGCCGATGAGTTGAAGCAGAAGATCCGTGATGCCGTGAAACACGGCGCAACCGCGACCGAAGTGGGGCCAAAAGTGCCGCAGCAAGGCGCCTTTGTACAGCCAACAATACTGACAAACCTGACGCCAGATAATCCCGCCTACTATTGGGAATTCTTCGGTCCTGTGTCTAGTATCCACAAAGTGAAGGATGAGCAAGCAGCGATTGCCGTTGCCAATGACTCGCCCTTTGGACTGGGTGGCTCAGTGTTTACCGCCGACACTAAACGCGGGCTCGCGGTCGCGAAACAAGTTTCCACTGGAATGATGTTTGTTAATCATCCGACTATGGTCAAGGCCGACTTACCCTTTGGTGGCGTACGCCGCTCAGGTTATGGCCGCGAGTTGATTTATTTAGGATTGAAAGAGTTTGTAAACCACAAGCTGATTAATGTGGTCGACATCAACGCGCCTTTCTAAACGCTTAAAAAATAGCAACATCTGACTAAACGCCTGACGGAATAATCTGTCAGGCGTTTTATTTAACGTGCTTTATCCAAGGCATCACATAAGGCTTGAACGCCAAGTAAAGCTCTGGGCGTCGCGCGGTGTAATAAATCGGCATTGAGTTGATAAATATGCTGTTTCTTCACGGCAGGAATTTCTGGCCATTGGCGCCAATCAACCCCTTTCACATTACCTTCTTCTTCACTCTGCAAAATCACCTCGGGCAAGGTCAGCAAGACGTTTTCTAAACTGACTTGCGGATAATCACTGGCAGCATCGTAAAACACATTTTGGCCATGGCACACACTGATGATCTGTTGGATCCAACTGTTTTTAGAGACTGTCATCAAGGGGGTCGACCAGAGTTGATAAAATACCTTAGGTTCTGATTTTTTAGCATTTTCAACCCGCAATCGGATAAGCTCAGCGCGATAAGCGGCCGCAGCCTTGCTTGCTTCTTCAACATGCCCCGTAAGTTGGCCTAACTCTTCAAGCTCCTTGGCGACGCCTTCTAAGGTTTTAGGATCGCTACCATAAAGGTTAAATCCTAACGTCCTAAGCTGGTTGATATCTTCGGCTTTATTACCCGAATCCCACACCACAATCAGATCGGGATTAAGCTCCATCACCCGCTCCATTTGAATGCCATAGTAACCCCCAATACGCGGGATATTTTTTGCCGCCTCGGGATAATCCGCATAATCGGTTGCGGCCACAATTGTATCGCCCGCACCTATGGCGTAAAGCATTTCCACCGCATGGGGCGAGAGCGCAATAATGCGTTTAGCGGGCTCGGCCAATACGCTATGGGGAAAAAACAAGCTGAGCCCAAAAACGAGTCCAGCTAAGTGTCGCTTAATCATGATATGCCTTAGTATTTATCCCCAAACCGCCTGAAGATGCAGGCGTAGTAGCTTCAGGTCACTTGGGGTTATAGAGTTAAACTAGCTGCTCTGGCCAGCCATAGTGTTCGATATAAGTTTGTAGATTCTTGGGGCGATACTGAGGATCTTGATCCCAGCGGGTCTTCACCGAATGATGCAAAAGTACTGGGATTTGCTCAGGGTCGAGTGGTCGTAAATATTCCTGTTTTA
Source organism: Shewanella sp. SP2S2-6 (assembly GCF_031931965.1). Classification (NCBI taxonomy): domain Bacteria; kingdom Pseudomonadati; phylum Pseudomonadota; class Gammaproteobacteria; order Alteromonadales; family Shewanellaceae; genus Shewanella; species Shewanella sp. SP2S2-6. The sequence continues at coordinate 112,768 of NZ_JAUOEQ010000002.1, forward strand.
TCCGATAAAAACTGCGTCTCGAGTCATGTAAGGTCGCGAGCGGATTTGGATGCACACTCGCGGCTAAGTGTGGCTCTAGGCTTAAATTAAATTTCTGCGCCTCGGATATCATCCACAACAGTGCAATATCCGACAACAATGAACCGTCTTTATCGGGTTTATAACTACCGCCAATATTGCTATGGGCGCCCGCAAACCACACTTGCTGCATGTCCATATTGTCGCGTAGTTGCCAAATAGTCGGCTCAAAATCACTGCGATGTTCATCTATGGCTAACGCATGTCGGGCAACGCGCACATTGCGGCCAATTTTAGTGTCGTAAAACTCGTCTTTATCTTCGAACAAGCCTAAAAATGAAATAGGGATCCCCATAGCACCCACGGTATCCCACACGCCAACAAACTTGATTTCCCGTGATTCATGACTGTATCTCGCTCTAAATTCGAGGGATTTTTCACCATCAGGCGCAAAGGGCGCACTGCTTTTTTTATAGTGGTCGAAAGCTTGTTGAATCAACGCCGCATCGGGGCGTTTAAGTATGCCGCAGTTATTAATCAAGCCACACAAGCAACGCACAGTGTAAGCACCGCGGCTAAAACCAAAGAGATAAAACTCATCGCCTGGGGAATAGTTTTGCACTATATAGCGATACCCATCCATGATGTTTTTATGTAAACCGCGCCCTGTCGCACCACCGATAGTTTGATCGTAATAGGAACCCACACCCCAATCATAAAATACCTGCTGGGGTTTACCATCAGCCGCTATCGGGCTGATAGCACGCGCGAGGCGCAGCACATTGGTTGGGAAATCGACCTTTAGATCTTTCTCGGGCCGATTCCAAGTCCCATCGGCACAAATCACGATACGCTTATTCATAGGATCATCCTTGAGAACACTTTGAACGCTAAACGGTTAGTGACTAACGGCTAGTAGTGGCTAAAGGCCTAGCTGCCAGCCAATAACAGATAGTCGCTTATGCGCCGACTTTTACCAAGTTCGATTAGTAATCAAAACCTTGCTGCGCCTTGATACCCGCTTCGAAGGCGTGTTTCAGCGGCTGCACTTCGCTGACCGTATCTGCAAGCTCGATAATCGCTCGGTGGCAAGCACGGCCCGTAATAATCACATGCTGCATCGGTGGACGATTTTTAAGTGCGCTAAGCACACGTTCCACATCCAGATAGTGATAGCTCACCATGTAGGTGAGTTCATCGAGCATCACGCAATCTATGCTCTCATCTTGCAGCAGCTTTTCAGCGGCTTCCCAAGCGAGCACAGCGGCGGCGGTATCCTTTTCTTTATCTTGGGTTTCCCAGGTAAAACCTGTACCCATTACATGAAACTCAACTCCGGCGCCTTCGAGTAAGTTGCGCTCACCGCATTCCCAGGTGCCTTTGATAAATTGTACTACCGCGGCTTTTTTACCGTGACCGACGGCGCGGGCGACCGTGCCAAAACCTGAGGTCGACTTGCCTTTACCGTTACCAGTTAATACCAGCAAAATCCCCTTTTCTTCTTGGGCGGCGGCAATTTTAGCATCCACACCGGCTTTCACTTTTTGTTGGCGAGCCTTGTGGCGTTCGGCCTTGATTTGCGCTTGTTCATTGTCGTTCTGTGCTGTCATGGTCTTCTCTTCACTCTGCGGCTAAAAATGTCTGCTTTTAAAACTTATGCTTCTAAAATTGGCTGTAATTTTTGCATGTCGAGATGTTCGGCTAGTACATCGGCTAAACGCTCGAGTTGCTGCTCACGTATTTGATTGATATCTATCGTCTTAGCATCGTTTAATCCCGCCCAGCGCAAAATCAGCTGACAGGCATCAGGGCTATCAAATAGCCCATGTAAATAAGTACCTAAGATTTGCCCATCATCACTTTGCAGGCCATCGGCAAAACTCATCGCTGGCGCAGCTAAGCTTGTCGATTCTGGGATTAACTGCAAGGGCGCATTCGTTTGTTCAAGCCTAGGGATAAGATAACGTGATTCACCGCAGTGGATTTCATAACCCTGCACAGCAACTGTTTGCCCAAGTAACCTTAGCTCACCGCTCACCCGCCGTAACTGTTTATCGGCTTTCAGTTCTGTGCTCAATGGCAGGTAGCCAAGTCCTTCGGTATCGCCCGCACTGTCTTCAATCCCTAAGGGATCGGCAATACTTTGGCCTAACATTTGGTAACCGCCGCAAATACCGAGCACTTTGCCGCCGTAACGCAGGTGTGTGTCGATGTCCTTATCCCAACCTTGCTGGCGTAAAAAGGCCAAATCGGCGCGCACATTCTTACTGCCGGGCAAGATCAATACATCGGCGGCGGGCAAATGAGTGGCGTGACTCGCGGCTTGGGTTTGCAATGACACATAGTCAAAATCGATATCGGGATGCAACCGCAGCGGATCAAAATCTGTGTGATTACTGGTTCGCGGATATACGAGTACCCGCACCTTAAAACGACTCTTCGGCTGCTTAGTGGGCGAATCAACCAGCGCATCTTCGGCATCGAGATGTAAATCATGCAGATAAGGCAACACGCCTAAAACAGGCTTTTGAGTATAAGCTTCAAGCCAATCGAGCCCTGATTGCAACAGGCTAATATCACCACGGAAACGGTTGATCACAAAGCCCTTTACCCGCGCTTGTTCGGATTCTGATAACAAGGCTAAGGTCCCGACCAAATGGGCAAATACGCCACCTTTATCGATATCGGCAATGATAATCACAGGGCAATCCACAGCTTCGGCAAATCCCATGTTGGCAATATCACCTTCACGCAGATTGATCTCCGCTGGACTGCCCGCGCCTTCAACCACTATGGTTTGATACTGACCGCTTAATCGCTCGAAGGATTCCAGCACAGCGCCAAGCGCCATTGCCTTGTAATCCTTAGATTTAGGCCCAAAAAAGGCCGAGGCTTCGAGTGTCGTCAGGGCTTTGCCATGAACAATAATTTGCGCGCCCGTGTCCGAGCTTGGTTTAAGCAGTATGGGATTAAAATCGGTATGGGGCTCAAGATAACAGGCCACGGCTTGCAAGGCCTGTGCGCGGCCAATCTCGCCGCCATCGACAGTAACAGCGCTATTGAGCGCCATATTTTGCGGCTTAAAGGGCGCAACCTTAATCCCCTGACGGGCGAGCAAACGACAAATCCCCGCCACTAAGGTGCTTTTACCCGCATCCGATGTTGTGCCCTGCACCATCAAGACTGCCGCGCGCCGAGGTGAATTAACCGCAAGCGTATTAACTACAGGAGTGTCAGCGGTATCGAGTGCATTTGCACCGCCTGTGTTGTCTGTGTTTGGAGAGGGCATAGGTTTAAAAGGCTTATTCTAGTTTGCAGTCATTAACATAACAGCTCAGTCTAAAAATAACTTAAGTATGCAACTTAAGCTTAAAACGTTGACTGAGCACAAAGTCTAAAGTGGTTTCAATGCTAAGGGTAAACCAGCGACCACTAAGGTGACATTGTCCGCTAAGGTCGCCACGGCTTGATTTAACCAGCCCGCTTCATCGACAAATTGTCGGCTCAACTCACCTAAGGGCACTATGCCAGAACCGACTTCGTTACTGATCAAAATCACCACTCCCTCAAGCTCGACGAGGGAATCCACAAAAGCGGTTTTCTCGGCCTGCCAACTCGCATGAGCTTTATCGTCAGAGGTTGAAACGGCAAAGGTGGAAGTGGCAAAGTCAGTCGCATTCCACTCAGTCGGCGCGGGTTCATCATCGATGTTAACGTTCGATGCAAGTAATTGATTAGTTAACCAAAGAGTTAAACAGTCTACTAAAATCACTCGCCCAGGTTTTGCTAACTGTTTTAACAGTGCAGTGAGGGCGAGCGACTCTTCAAACAATTGCCATTCGATACCATCGTCCGATCGTCCCGCCTGATGTTTGGCGATACGTGTCGCCATTTCATCATCTAGCGCCTGCGCCGTCGCCACATAGCAAGCATCGAAGCCGAGCGCAGTGTACTGACGCACTAAGGCTTCGCCGTAGCGACTCTTACCGCTACGGGCGCCGCCTAGGACGAGGTGGATCACAGTATGTTACCCACAACGAGCAATACAAAATAACACATGATTTCAGATATTTGCTGCGCCGCGCCTAAGGTATCACCCGTGTAACCGCCAATCTGGCGTCTAAAGATCACTATGATCAAACGGCGCAGTCCTATCATCACCAATAGCAATGACAATGCCGCTAACCCCTTGAGGAATAACAGCACTAATACGCCGCTGGCGATCAGGATAAGCAGCTCATTAATGCCTTGATGTTGCGATAGCGGCTTAGACTTACTGGTCTCGTCATCGCGGACATACTTTTCGCTAAAAATGATACTGGCTGATACCACACGGCTCACAGTGTGCGCGACGATAAGTGCTGAACCCGCAACGACAGGATCGTACAGTGCCAACTCGACTAGCAACTGCCATTTCAGCAGCAGGGCCAACATCAGCGCCAGTGCGCCATAACTGCCAAGGCGCGAGTCTTTCATGATCCGCAGCTTGTCTTCAGCCGTCCAACCCCCGCCAAAACCGTCGAAGGTATCGGCGAGGCCATCCTCATGGAATCCGCCCGTGAGCAAGACGCCAACCAACATAGCTAAAAGAACAGAAACGCCAGCGGGGAGCCAGTTCTGCGTCAGCCAAAACACTATGGCGCTTAACAAGCCGACCAGAAGACCGACGAGACCGAAATAACGGCTGGCCTTATTCAACTTATCGCTATCGACTTCGACCCACTTAGGCATAGGAATGCGGGTAAAATAGCCCATGGCAACTAAAAATAAATCTATCTCTTTGTGCCAGCTTTCGCGTTCTGACATAAAGCATCCTTAGTGAATTCACACTTGCTGCAAGGTTTAAAATTAAAACGGTTGGCTAAAAGGCTATTATTTTAAATAAGTAAAATAAGCGACTTAGCAGAGCACATCATACAACAGCCTCAATCCCCGCATCACTAAAACTCGCCATTTGATTGTAAAAATTTACTGAGGCTTGAATAAGCGGCAATGCCAACGCCGCCCCCGTACCTTCGCCTAATCTCAGCCCTAGGGATAATAAAGGTTTAGCCTGCAAAAATTCTAACATTCGCAGATGACCTTGCTCATCGGATTGATGGGCAAAAATCAAATAATCACGCACATTGGGGGCGATTTGCACTGCGACTAATGCTGCCGCTGTCGCGATAAAACCGTCCACGACCACCAGCATTTTACGTTCAGCGGCCGCTAACATAGCACCCGTCATCTGCACAATTTCAAAACCTCCTAGGCAAGCTAACACTGACTTAGGCCCAGTTAAGGCGCTTTGATGCAGCAATAACGCGAGCTCAATCAGCATCAATTTACGTTCTAAGGTTTCACTATTAATGCCCGTACCACGGCCGACACAATCAATCACATCCAGCTGCATAATCGCCGCCATAATGGCCGCAGCAGAGGAGGTATTGCCTATGCCCATTTCACCAAAGGCGACTAAGTTACAACCCGCTTGATGGTGACGTTCAATCAAATCGCGCGCCATAGCAAAGCCTTTATCGACGGTTTCCAGCGCCATCGCGGGTTCTAAATGAATCGCCCCTGTGCCCGCGCCAAGACGTTGATCGATAATGCCTTCAACCCCTTCAACTGGCGTTAACATACCGCAATCGATCACTTCGAGCTTAAAGCCCACCTGCCGACAAAAAACGTTAATCGCCGCGCCGCCATGGGCAAAGTTTTGCACCATTTGGTGAGTCACTTCGCTAGGGGCAATCGACACGCCTTCTGCGGCAATGCCATGATCCCCCGCAAACACTAACATGGTTGGACGGACTATTTTGAGCACATCCGTTTGTGGCTGCTCCGTTTGTTGCAAATCAGTCGCTTGCACGCGGGCAATCTGCAAGGCTAAGGATTCGAGCTGACCTAAGGCGCCGGGCGGCTTAGTCTTAAGATCAATTTTCTGCAGAATCACCAGATCCTGCGCTTTACTCACAGGGCTTATTTGAAAAGACACGGCTGACTGAGACATCCACACTCCACTTTGTAATCTACATTAAATAACCACAACGCATCCCGCGTTTATGACGAACATGTCCAATTGTGCATTTCCAATCGCGGGTGGGATATCAACAGAAATACTGATTATCCCGTCAGTCTGCGCTTGCAAGATGACTCTAGGATTACGTTCTGACTAGGTGCTTACGCCATGACTCTGCGTTTACGCAAAATCAGCAAAAAGAACATGCTACCTATGGCCGCTGTGATAATGCCCACGGGCAACTCTTGATTGCCCAACAAACAGCGCGCCAGCACATCAATCCACACCATAAATAATCCGCCCACCAGCGCCGTTAAAATAATCGGCTGACGACCGGGAAACAGCATGCGCACTGTGTGGGGGATCATCAAACCGACAAACCCAATACCGCCGCAGGTGGCAACCAAAATCGCGGTAATCAAGGAGCAGAGCAGCAGCATATTGAGTCGCAACTTAGGCACATTCACCCCTAAGGTATGCGCCGTTTCATCCCCCGCTTGCAACGCCATGATCTGCCGTTTCATGCCTAAAATAATGAACAAACTCGCGCCAATCACCAGTGTCGGCATCACTAATAAGGACCAACTGGCCTTAGCGAAACTGCCTAAACTCCAAAACAACACAGAAGCCGTCGCCTGCGGACTAGCGAAATACAGCAACAGACTCGTTAGCGCGCCGAACATAAAGGAGGTCGCCACGCCAGAGAGCAACATGCGTTCCACTTGGCTATTGAGCCCAAGGCCAGACAAGGCCAGCACTATCAGTACCGACAAACTGGCGCCAATAAAAGCGCCGAAGGGCAAGCTAAACCAAAGCAAACCCGACAAGGCGCCCGAGCCACTAAAAATCCCCGAGTTCGCCGCCATACCCGTATTCTCAAAAAATCCAGAGCCTGTGAATATCGTCAACATCACCACAGCGCCAAAGGATGCGCCGGAACTAATACCAAACAAATATGGATCGGCCAGCGGATTGCGGGTCACGGTTTGCAGCACACTGCCCGCCAAGGACAAACCCGCACCCGCCACAAAGGCCAGCAAAATACGCGGCAGTCTGAGCTCCATCACGATGCGCTCTGTCATGCCATTGGCTTGAGTGAGGTTGGCCATTTTATTGATAAACACTTGGATAACATCCATAAAACTGATGTTCGCCGCGCCAAAACTCGTGGCGGCAATGGGGGTTATCAAAGTGATTATGCCTAATGCGACCAGCATCAGTTGTTGTCTCGTCAAAGGTGTCACGATACGCCCCAAATGTAAGATGAAATGCTGTTTACTCCCTGAATCATCCGCCCTCGCCTCGCTCAGCCAAAGCATCAGCCATGTTGTGCGTCGAATCATGGTAGCCATAAAAGTAGCTGATTAAGGGCTTTTTATGTTGTGGATGGGTCGACACCTGAGCGCAAACGCCGAACACATCACCAATTCGCGCCTCGGTTAATACCTCGGTTGGTGTGCCCATAGCGCTGACTTCACCGTTATGGATCAACAACAAACTGTCGCACAGGGCGCTGGCTAAATTGAGATCGTGAATAGAGGCAATCACGCTGATGCCAAGGCTACGAACTAATTCGAGGATTTGGATTTGATAACGCACATCGAGGTGGTTGGTTGGCTCGTCGAGGATCAGCAGTTGCGGCTGCTGCACTATGGCACGGGCGATTAAGGCACGCTGCTTTTCACCACCAGATAAGTGCTCGTACTGTTGATGCATCTTATGACTCAGGCCGACTTTCTCTAAGGCTTTGGCAATGCGCTCGCCATCACAGCTCGAATTAGTATCGAACATGCCCTTGTGCGGTGTTAAGCCCATGCTGACCAATTGCTCTGTGGTTAAATCGAAATAGTGCGGCGTGTCTTGCTGCACTACGGCAACGCGGCAGGCAAACGCTTTGGGCGATAAACGCTCAATATCTTGATCAAACAGGGTAATTTTGCCCTGAGTCGGGCGAACAAAGCGATACAAACAGCGTAGCAAGCTAGACTTACCCGCACCGTTAGGCCCAATCAAACCCAACATCTGCCCCGTTGGCAGCGCAAAGTTAATATTGGAAAGAATGGTTTTGCCATCGATACACCAGCTTAACTGGCTGACATCGAGCGCGACCGTCTGGCTCGCTGATGGGCGAGTGTCGCTGTCATTCAAAGCATGGCTCGTTTGGATGGCAGAGAGTTTCACCAAAGTGGTGCTCCTAGCGAGTCCAAACCTGAATTAAAAAAGGTTGTGCACATTGTCATCGGCTCCCTCGAGTCACCCGCTCGAGAACTAAGGCTGCACGCAGCGATAACAGAAATAGGCAGGTCTCCTGACTCGTCACTTTTTGTATTGAAAACAATATAAAAAGTCACTCACAGTTGCGGGCACAGTTCGGGCTGACTGACGAGCAGCTCCCCGATTCCCTATTATGTTGAGATTGATTTCAAGCCTTTGCAGCGTGTCTCGGCCATAACTGCCACAGAACACCCTCGCACCACTCAAAACTCCCAACACCTATTTCTGTGACGTCATCCGATACACTGCCACCAGCCTTGCAAGGCCGTGTGCGTCGGGGACGTCAGGAAAAAGCATTATCCTATATTTACCTTAATAGGCAATCGACAATCACGCTGGTAAGACAAGAAAAATCTTCACCTTAGGGCAACGCGGATCACTCGCAGCGCCCGCTCGGCCAATCTAAACGCCAATAACAAACGCCGTGCTCATCCTGCAGCACATTAATGCTCACCACGGCCGCCACGGGTAAATCGAGTTGACTGTAAAATCCCACCGCCCGTTCAACCCCAAGGGCGCGCGCCATTAAGTGACGGATCACTCCGCCGTGGGTCACCACCCATACTTTGGCAGCCAGTTCGCCCGCAGCCACGCCCGCTCCCACAGCCAGCTCGGCGCTATCTGAGTCGACGGTCAATCGTTCAAACTCGGCGGCGAGTATCTGGTCAATCGCGCCATTCACCCGCGACTCGAAACTGGCCATAGTTTCCCCATTGGGCGGCGGTGTTTGCCAAGGGTTTTGCCAATAGGCCGCTAAACGTTCGCCCTCTTGCTGATACAGCTCATCGAGTCGACAACCGTCCCAATCGCCAAAGTCGATTTCTTGTAAACCCGACAAAAACTGCGCCTGCAATGGCCTTGACTCAGATATCAATGCCGCCGTCGAATGCAATTCGGCGGCAAAGGCTTGGGCAAATTCGCCGCAGCGGCGTGAAGTCGAACTATAAATCGCGCTGCAGGTACTTGCCTGCGCCTCAACCGCTGCCGACATTTGCTGCCAGCCCTTTTCGCTTAAAGGCACATCCACACGGCCGCGTAAAATGGCGCCGCCTTCACACTCGCCGTGGCGTAACAATAACAATCGAACTTGTTTCATCGTATTCCTATGTCTATCACTCATGGCAAATTTTGTTGAAAGCCCACATTAGAACCGTCGTCCTATATACTCAATTACGCCCTAGCCCAACAACTAGCTCTACAACTAGTCCTAAAAAAAGAGCCGTTAAACTGGGTGAAAAGTGCTGATAGGACGCAATTGTCGTCAGTCAATTTTGACCTTGCCCTGACAATCATAAGTCGCGTATTATGGACGTCTATACGTTTAAATGTCCAAAACTAATCTCTAACAATGAATAACTAAAACGAGTAGTCAAATATCGACCGAGCAGAATGGAATGCACTTAGCCTAACTAAGTTAGCTAATTTAGATCACTAACTAGGGTCGATAACGAGAGCCGATATCTGGACTGCACAACACGCTTTACCCTGCACTTAGCATAACAAGGGTCGATGCTTGGACTTAACTTAGCTGTATTTAAGGTAATTATTTATGACGATACCCTCTACCAAAGCCGGCCAGATATTGGCAGACATTCGTAAACAGCTTGCTGAGCGCATTCTAATCTTAGACGGTGCCATGGGCACTATGATCCAAGACCACAAGCTCGAAGAAGAGGATTATCGCGGCGAACGCTTTAAAGATTGGCACACTGACGTCAAAGGTAACAATGATTTATTGGTGTTGTCGCAACCCCACATCATCAAACAAATTCACACCGACTACTTAAACGCCGGTGCCGACATCATTGAAACCAACACCTTTAATGCTACTACTATCGCCATGGCCGACTACGACATGCAGTCGCTGTCCGCCGAAATTAACTTAGCCGGCGCGCGCCTCGCCCGTGAAGCCTGTGATGAAGTGTTTGCTGCCACAGGCATTCCACGCTACGTCGCCGGTGTGTTAGGCCCCACTAACCGTACGTGTTCGATTAGTCCCGATGTGAACGATCCTGGCTATCGCAACGTCAGCTTCGATGAGTTAGTGAGCGCTTACCGAGAATCCACTAAGGCGCTGATTGAAGGCGGCGCGGATATCATTATGGTCGAGACCATATTCGATACCTTAAACGCCAAAGCCGCACTGTTTGCGATTGAATCGGTATTTGATGACTTATTTGGTCAGCATTCTAAAGACAGATTGCCGATCATGATTTCGGGCACTATTACCGATGCCTCTGGCCGCACACTGACTGGCCAAACGACCGAAGCCTTTTACAATTCCCTTCGTCATATCAAGCCGTTATCTATCGGTCTTAACTGTGCACTTGGGCCAAAAGAATTGCGCCCCTATGTGGAAGAATTATCCCGCATCAGTGAGTGTTATGTGTCGGCGCATCCGAATGCAGGCCTGCCGAACGAGTTTGGCGGTTACGATGAAACCCCAGAAGACATGGCAAACGTGATTGAAGATTGGGCGCGCGAAGGCATGCTCAATATTATCGGTGGTTGCTGTGGTAGTACGCCTGAACATATCCGCGTTATTCGCGAAGCGGTCGATAGACATAACCCGCGCGTATTGCCCGATATTCCCGTAGCCTGCCGCCTTGCCGGTTTGGAACCACTGACTATCGACGCCCAATCCCTGTTCGTTAACGTGGGTGAACGCACCAACGTTACAGGTTCAGCCAAGTTTTTAAAGCTGATCAAAGACGGTAAGTTTGAGCAGGCGCTCGATGTCGCCCGCGAGCAGGTCGAAAGCGGCGCGCAGATCATCGACATCAACATGGACGAAGGCATGCTCGATGGCGCAGAGATCATGCACAAGTTTTTAAACTTGATTGCCTCTGAGCCCGACATCAGCCGCGTACCTATTATGATCGACTCCTCTAAGTGGGAAGTGATCGAAGCTGGCCTCAAATGTATTCAAGGCAAGGGCATAGTTAACTCGATTTCCCTCAAAGAAGGCGAAGCCAAGTTTATCGAGCAAGCAACACTGGTGAAACGCTACGGCGCGGCGGCCATTATCATGGCATTCGATGAGCAAGGTCAGGCCGATACCAAGGCGCGTAAAATCGAAATCTGTACCCGCGCTTATCGGGTGCTGGTCGATAAGGTCGGCTTTCCGCCAGAAGACATCATCTTCGACCCAAACATTTTCGCCATCGCCACAGGTATCGATGAACACGACAACTATGCAGTCGATTTTATTGATGCCATTAAAGCGATTAAAGCCACCCTGCCCCACGCGATGATTTCGGGCGGCGTGTCGAACGTGTCGTTCTCGTTTCGCGGTAACAACCCAGTGCGCGAGGCGATTCACGCGGTATTCCTGTACCACGCCATCAAAGTCGGCATGGACATGGGCATTGTCAACGCGGGTCAGTTAGCCATTTACGACGATATCGATCCTGAGCTTAAAGTACGGGTCGAAAACGTAGTGCTTAACTTGCCCTGCCCAGTCGAAGGCTCAAGCAATACCGAGCAGTTACTTGAAATCGCGGAGAAATTCCGCGGTGATGGCGCACAGGTGGGTAAAAAAGAAGATTTAGAATGGCGCAGCTGGCCGGTGAGCCAACGCTTATCCCATGCGCTCGTCAAAGGCATTACCGAATTTATTGATGAAGATACCGAAGCGGCGCGCCAAGAAGCGAAACGTCCACTGGATGTGATTGAAGGCGCCTTGATGGACGGCATGAACGTGGTCGGCGACTTGTTCGGCTCGGGCAAGATGTTCCTGCCGCAGGTAGTGAAATCGGCGCGGGTGATGAAAAAAGCCGTGGCCTACTTAAACCCCTATATCGAGCTGGAAAAGGTCGAAGGCCAATCGAATGGCAAGATTTTGATGGTGACGGTAAAAGGCGATGTGCACGATATCGGTAAGAATATCGTCGGCGTGGTGCTCGCCTGTAACGGTTTTGAGGTATTCGATTTAGGCGTGATGGTGTCGGTGGAGCGAATTCTCGACGCCGTGAAAGAACACAATATCGATATCATCGGCATGTCCGGCCTCATCACGCCGAGTCTGGACGAGATGGTGCATAACGTGAAAACCTTCCACCGCGAAGGCTTAACCATTCCAGCGATTATCGGCGGCGCCACTTGCTCAAAAATCCACACAGCGGTGAAGATTGCGCCCCATTATCCCCATGGCGCCATTTATATTGCCGATGCGTCCCGCGCCGTGCCTATGGTGAGTAAACTCATCAACAACGAGACTCGCCAAGCGACCATAGACGAAACCTATGCCGAATACGACGACATGCGCACTAAGCGTTTATCCCAAGCTAAACGCAAAGAGATAGTGTCACTCGAAGCGGCGCGCGATAACCGCTGCCAACACGATTGGGCGAACTACACCCCGTTCACGCCAAACGTGCTCGGGCGCCAAGTATTTGATAATTATCCGTTAGAAGATTTAGTTGAGCGTATCGACTGGACACCGTTTTTCCGCTCGTGGGAACTGCACGGCCACTACCCTGAAATCCTCACCGATAAAGTGGTCGGTGAAGAAGCGCAAAAGCTATTCGCCGATGGTCAGGCCATGCTCAAGCAAATCATCGAAGAAAAGTGGCTCACGGCGAAAGCGGTTATCGGCTTATTCCCTGCCAATACCGTCAATTACGACGACATTGAGCTGTATACCGATGAGTCGCGCACCACAGTTGAAATGACCACACATCACCTGCGGATGCAGCTTGAGCGTGTCGGTAACGACAACTTCTGCCTATCCGACTTTGTCGCGCCAAAAGATTCAGGCGTCGCCGATTACATGGGCGGCTTTGCGGTGACCACGGGCCACGGCATAGACGAACATGTGGCACGTTTTGAAGCCAACCACGACGACTACAACGCCATCATGCTCAAATGCTTAGCCGACCGTTTGGCCGAAGCCTTTGCCGAGCGGATGCACGAACGCGTGCGTAAAGAGTTTTGGGGTTATGCGGCCGATGAGCAGTTAAGCAACGAAGCCTTAATCCGCGAGAAATACAAAGGCATACGCCCCGCACCGGGTTACCCAGCTTGCCCAGACCACACAGAAAAAGGCTTGTTATGGGACTTGCTCAAGCCCGATGAAACTATCGACTTGAATATCACCGAAAGCTACGCCATGTTCCCTACCGCGGCAGTATCGGGCTGGTATTTCGCCCACCCGAAATCGCGCTACTTTGGCGTGAGTAACATCGGCCGCGATCAAGTGGAAGATTATGCCAAGCGTAAAGGGATGACTGTAGCAGAGACGGAGAAGTGGCTGGCGCCAGTGCTTGATTATGATCCTGAGTAATCAGCGATCCTGAATAGGGAGTGACCCAGAGTAATCATTGGTACTCGTTAATGCCCAAGTTTCACTTGGGAAATTAGACAAATGTGGAATTAAGGGGCAGAGTCGAAGCCCCTTATTTTTGGTTTTAATGTCTAACTTTAAAATCAAAATAAAAAATCAAAGTCGTGGAATTCCATTCCACACCAGGGCAAGAAGGGGATCAACAGCAATCCCCCTCTTGCATCTCCCCTTGCCGCCCCTAGCGAAGTTACATGCATTAGTTACCTGTCTCATACTCCAATAAAAATCGCCTAACGGCTCAGATGGCACATCCATGTGCCCCCGAGCCTGCACCATCATCCATGATGTCGCCACGGCATTTTTATCTGCGTATTTCGACAACTTCGCAGGGGATCGGTGAACTTCTGTGGCATTAGAGTTAACTTTTCGTATTGAAAAAGTTATGCATGTCATATCTTCTCTATTAACTAATTACAGTATGCAAATTCTATAATTTTTTTAAGTGCCACCTCACAACTAGGCCTCAATTCCAATGTACCATCCAAATAATCTCTGACTCGTTTCCAAGAATTATATGGTTTTCCACTTGACTTAATATCTTTTTCCTCCAGTAACTTATCCCATAACACATGTTCAAATGTATCGTTAACCAGAAAAACCGTTCCCTCTTTAGCTACTGAATTAATTTTTTCATTTGCTTTATATGGATGAAGATGGTGGGCAACGATTAAATCTTCATCTGAAAGTCCTTTCCTATCTGTATCATGAATTACTTTATACTCAATATCTAATTCATTTAAAACTTTTACAATTGCAGGTATTGTCCACTTCCCTCCAGCCGAAATAACCGTTGTATCAAGATGTTGAGAATGTTCTATTTCATATTTTTTAACAAGCTCAGCTCCTAAACTAAAAATTGCAACTTCGGTATCACCTTCAACAATAACAACTCTTTTAGCAAAAAGACTCTCACAAACAGATGGATGAAAATCTAAAACTGCACGTAATCTAACTCGCTCATCATAATCAGGACTTTCTTCAAAAATATTTGATGGTAACTGTGACACTTTACGAGAGTTGCCGACACCTCTTTTTAAAAGTTTTATTGATTGAGGTTTATTTGCTAAATCGATTAAAAAAGGAGAATGAGTAGAACAAATAACTTGCCATTCGACTAGCTCAGAGCGTGATTGCAATGTATTTTTAAGCCTCCTCATCAAGTGAGGATGTATATACAATTCTGGCTCTTCGTATAAAACAATCGTAGTCCTCGTTGCACCAGTTACACTAGCCTCAACAGATGCATTACATTCTAACATTGCAAATGCCAAAGCTCTTTGAACCCCACTTCCTTGATACTGCAAACTAGTTTCCATTTCCTCTTCAATTAAAAAAGTAGCAGCCTTCATAAAATGAGGTTCTATATCTATATCACCAATAGAAAGCCTCACTTTTGAATCAAAATCTAAAATACTATTAAGAGTGGTAGATATACTATCTAATGCACTACCAAGCCCCTCAATCTCAGAACCATCATCGGATTTTCCTTTTAACTTATTCTGTAACAATGCAGCTCTTTCAATATAATTAGTGTAAGTTATATCAGCCTTTACCTTTGGAAAAAGCTTATTCATAAAAAGATAAGCAAATGGAGAGCTTGCGGTTGTTTTTAGTTCGTCTTCAATTTTAAAACTTGCAGGTACATACATTACATGAGGAATAGCCTGCTGAAGTGAATTAGCGAAAACTTTCTCATGCCAATCTAAAACTTCAGAAATCAAATCTGCCCGATTATCTTTTAAATAGCTTTCCAACTCATTCATTCGAGCTTTATATTCAGCTGCGTTATTAATATTTAAATGACTTAGTATTCCAGCTAACTCAGGGTCTTTCTTAGCATCAGTAATACCTTTATTGTTAAATGGAGTAACAGTTATTTTATGATTAACAAAATATGAACACTCTGGTTTTTTATCAGCATCGGTCCAAATCGCTTCCATTTTTACTTGCAGTAGATCTCCATTTAAAAGCGTTGATATCGCTGGTTTTAGTCGTTCCCAAGGTTGAATATCACCAAATTCACATGTAATACGCATAACTTCATCACTAGGTTGGTGGGCAGGCCAATCATCTCTAGTAGGTTTCAAATTATCCAACAGTATTTTTATTGCACATAGTATCGTTGACTTACCGATATTATTTCCACCAACAAGCGTAGTGAAATTATCTATCTTTATACTAGCATTTGAAATCCCTCTGAAATTTTCAACATTAACATTTATCAGTTTCATAACACCCACCCTTAGTTTATAAAGTAAAACATCATCCATGAAAGTTAATGGGTGAGTTAAAATTTCTTAAAAAAATTTATTACCATATCCATAAATTAACTATGGCAGCACTAATTCCCATGAATCGTACGCCCTATCAAATTCTGCTTTTGCATCGGCTTTGTGGTTGATGCAATTGACCATGTGTTCGTCGGACTTAAAGTTTTTACAGTCTTCGGGGACTAGATAATACTTGCGCCATGCTTCGGCTTTACGTAGTCGCGCGGCCTCGTTTTGCTTGGCTAGTCTGGATTTTTCAGCCGCTTTTTGCTGTAACTCTTGCTGAATCTGATACTCAGCAAGCTGGCGATCTTTCGCTGCCTGCTGGCGAGCTAGTTCCGTTTGCTTTTGTTGCATAGCAAACTCATTAAGCCCTTGTGTCAGGCGGTATTCGACATAACTCAAATAGCCAATTCGCACTAACAAAGTGACCAAGCCCGCTAACAAGATCCCTAAGGTAATTTGTAAAACTGATTTCATCCCTAACTTCCAAAGTCCATTACTATTCTGAATTACTCATTTTTCATAGGAAAACATAAATACTACGGGATACACCCGAACTGGCATTGTTGCACCAGTGACCTTCTAAAACATGGATGTTTTAGTAGAGCCTACAGGGATGTATTCACGGCGAGTCACTGGTGTAACAGTGCGAAAGCCTGCGGCAGGCAATTAGCTGCACTGATAATTGGCAGAGATATCAATATCCATTAGCTAGCCAGACAAATCAGCACAATCAAAACGTTTCAACTTTGTCGTTCGACAAAGCTTCCCCATTGCTACCGCACTTCGCCAACATCTGTCAGCCAAGCCATCACTCAAAACAAGGTTGCACCAGCTCAAAACGCCCACTGCTGAACATTGAGCAAAATGCCAATAAGCACTGTGGCAACAAGCATAAGTGCCAAAGCATATTCACGAATTTGCAGGAGGAGTTGGGTATCTAAGAAAGAGAAAAGACACATCGTCCTGATGCAAGTGACTCGAATCGCGGGTACGCGATTAAAGCTCATCCTTGTTAAAAACCTAAGATAGCGACATAGCGTACACTTGTCTATAACTTTAGCATTACAAATCAAGTAATTAAGCAAGCACTGATTTAATAATGTTGATATGACTGCATGTGACTAAACCTGTCACCATCAAATAGCACTATCTCTTGATCTTGCAGTGGCATGAAGTCTCGCTGTGTCAGGCGGTCTGTTTTGGCAAGCGAGCCAATTTTGACATGGGAAAATGGGTTCGGTGAACACATTGGCCAAAGAGCACTGAACAAAGGGCACTGAGCAAAACTCAGCCATAACGTAACTGAGTTGAATCACAGTGCGAACATCACTGTAGAAGCCTGATAACACAGGTGCTACACACGAATTTAGCTTGATTAAAACTGCGACAATTAACCGCCTAAATTTGCATTTTCAGCCCTACATGCTAACGTGGCTAATGTAAATTTACATTCAGTGTTTATCAAAGTTATGTCGCAACAATCAATAAAAAGTCGATCGACAACAAGCCTATATCGGGCGATACCAAGCAGCGCGGCTGATATGACACGGAAGCACAACTGAGGTTGAGATATGGAACCATCTAATACATCACGCCGGACCTTTATCAAGCAATGTGTGATTGGCGGGGTTGCCGTATATTCGGCCCCTTTGTTGTGGGAAATGAGTCGCGCGAATGCGGCAATTGTCTCACCTGAACTGGCAGCCCAATGGCAAACTCAGGTTAATGGTCAATCCAAACCTAAGTTTCGTAACGACGGCATAGCGAAGGTCACAGGCCAAAAGGTCTATGGCCGTGATTACCGCGCTATGGACATGGAAGGCTGGCCCAAGCAGCAAGGTTACGCTTTTATTCTACGCGCCGCCGATGCATCCCATGTTTATCAAGGCTTTTCCCTCGACCATCTACCTGCGTCTGCTAAGCCCTATAAAGTGATTACCGCCGCCGATCTGGCCCGCGATAAAATCAAGCTGCCCGATTTTTACGGTGACAACATGTTACTGGCCGAGGGGCAAACCGCCGACTACTTAGGTCATGCGGTGGCGATATTGTTGTTCGACAGTTTCCCCGCCTTTAAGCAAGCTAAGTCTTTACTGCAATTTGATCAGACCTTACTGCGCTTTGGTGAGCAAACGCCGTTTGTGTCGGACACCAAAGACCCTTACGCCAGCTGGCGCCTTATTCGAGTTGAAGGTGAAAATGGCGCAAGGGAAGATTTATATAGCCCGCTCCACGATGGGCTATTTTTCCCCAGCGTAAAAGATCGCAAGCCAGAATGGTTAGGCAATCCGAATGCCAAAGGGACAGTGTCTGAGCGCGGGCTTTATTATGCGGGCGAGATAGATAAGCAGATTGCTAGCGCCCAAGCCAATCAACAATGGCAAGTGTTAGAGCGGGAATATCGCACCCAGATCATCGATCCTATGATGATGGAACCCGAAGCCTTTAACGGCTGGTATGACGCAACTAGCCAAACATTTCATACAGTGATTACCTCGCAGTCGCCGCAGGACTTTCAAGAGATGGCAGTGCACATGCTGTTATCTGGTCCACTGGCGGGCAAGGTAAAACATCTGGTGGTGCACTCGCCTTATATCGGCGGTGGATTTGGCGCGAAAGACCATTCGATATTCCCCTATTACGGCGTACTCGCGGCCATTTATGCCAAGGGGCCAATCCGACTCGCCAATGACAGATTCGAGCAATTCCAATCTGGCCTTAAACGTCATCCGTTCATCATGAAAAGCCGCTTAGCTGTGGATAAATCGACCTTAAAAATCCAAGCCTTAACTTCGCAGATGACAGTCGATGGCGGCGGACGAGTGAACTTCACTCCGTCTGTGACCTCGGTTGGCGCGACGGCGATGCAAAGCATTTACTACACACCGCGCAACGATATTATCGCCACCGCCTATGCGTCGCGTAACCCTGATGCGGGTTCGATGCGCGGTTATGGCACGCTGCAATCGATGACGGCGATGGAATGCATGATCCACGAGATAGCCGACGAGTTAAAGGTTGATCCCTTTAAACTGCGCGCCGCTAACGTGATGGAGTCTGGCCAGCGTAATACGCAAGGCGCAATTCCTAATGGCACTTTGCGTTACCGCGAAATGCTCGACATGGCCGAACATGATCCCGTGTGGCAAAACCGTGCGGTGAATAAAAAGGACTATGAGGCCAAACATCCGGGGATGCGTTACGGCGTCGGTTTTGGTATCGCCACCAAAGATTATGGTACGGGCGCCGCGGCGCCAAGTGCGGCGGTTCGCCTAGCGAAAGACGGTAAAATCACCCTAGAAATCGGCTTTATCGAAATGGGCACAGGGACGCAAACCTCCCAAGCCGTTGTGGTCAGCGATGCCCTCGGCAACTTTGCCGATGAGGTAAAACTCGCCGAAGTGGATATTTGGGATGCGATGCAATTAGTGCAAACCGATAATCCTTATATTATTTCGCAGCAACGCCAAGATGAAATGGCGGCCAATCCACGCTGGACGCCCGTTAAAGCCATGGCATCGTCAGCTTCTATGTCGGCCTATTATCAAAGCCATGTCACCCGTATCGCCGCCGACGTGATCTATCGTCACGGCCTGTGGCCTGCGGCGGTATCGATTTGGAACGAGTTGTATTTTAACACGCCAATGGGCTCAACTAATTTGCATAACGCCCGCGATGGTCGCTGGGTCGATGGCAAGTTAACCGCCTTGGGCTTTCCGCCATTGTCGCTAGATATTCTCGCGAAACGCGCCCACGACATGGGCTTAGTGGTCGGCGTGATGGGCCATGCCTTTAATCGCTGGGCTTGGGCCGAAGCCGATTTCGACATTCTTGGCACTAAAGAGCGCTTAGCACTCGATGCGCTGGCGCTGCAATACGGCGAAGGTAACGCGACGTTTGCGGCCACTTCCGACACGACTATGAGTATCAAAGCGCGTCAAGCCAGCATGAAATCTAATGGCTATCACTTGATCGATCGTCAAGCCATGAGTTATCCCAGAGCCGAACTGAACAATGCCATGGTGACCTACTACGCCCCCTGCGCCACTTTGGTTGAAGTGGCCGTAAACGAGGGCAATGGCGAAGTCACGCTTCTGAGTTCTCATACTTGGTTAGAAGCGGGCAAGGTGATTATTAAAGAGCTGGTCGAAGGACAAATTCAAGGTGGTCTGGCAATGGGAATAGGCCATGCACTACATGAAGGCTTACCGCCATTTGAAGCAGGTGCAGGCAATGGTACGTGGAACCTCAATCGCTATCAGGTGCCGTTAGCGCGGCATGTGGGCGTGTGGGATCAACGTCATACCATATTGCCACAGTTATCTGATAACGATCCCAGCCGTGGTATCGCCGAAGTGGTGATGATCCCTGTGGTCGCGGCACTGATTGAAGCCGTGTATCAAGCAACCCATGTCCGCTTTTACGATTTACCTATGACAGCGAAAAAAATTAAGGAGGCCATGGCATGAGCCAGTCTATTAAACTGACCATTAATAACCAAGCCGTAGGCCCGATTGAAGTCGCCGATGGTGTGATGATGATTGAGTTTCTACATGAGTACTTAAACCTCACTGGCACTAAGTTTGGTTGCGGCGCGGGCGTATGCCACGCCTGTACTGTGATCGTCGATGACGAGCAAGGCATGAGCGAAGTGGTGCGTACCTGCATCAATGGCGTCGAGCGTTTTAATGGTAAACGCGTCCGCACAGTCGAAGGTCATGCTAGACAAAACTCCCTTGGTGAAATCACCGCCCTGAGCCCAGTGCAAGAGGCTTTTTTGGAACATTTCTCGTTTCAATGTGGCTGGTGTACCTCGGGCTTTGTCAACGAATCGACCGCACTGCTTGAGCGATTAGAGCGACAACCTATCGCTAAAGATCAAGTTGAAAAAGTCGTTGAAGATGCCTTGAGTGAACACGTATGTCGCTGTACTGGCTACGTAAAATACTATGCGGCGGTCAAAGATCTGATCCTCAACACTAAGGGGTTAACCCTGTGATGAAATCAGCCAATCTGCGCCATTTCCCGCACATTCGTAGGATAAAAAATCTGCTGAGTCACAATCTACTCCTGAGTTTAGGGCTAGGTTTGCTCGCCTGTTCCAGCAGCGTTGCCGATGAAGGTGGCAATACAACAAATAGTGACATCGAACGCGGCGCGTATCTGATGAAGATAGGCGACTGTGTGGCCTGCCATACTGCGGTAGGCGGGCGCGAACTCGCGGGCGGTTTGCCGTTCGAAACGCCTTTTGGCGCTGTGTACTCGACCAATATCACTTCTGATAAAGAAACTGGGATTGGCAAATACAGCTACGAGGACTTTTTTGATGCCATGCACCACGGTGTTGGCGTCAACGGCAACCTCTATCCTGCTATGCCCTACACGTCCTACAGCCTGCTGACGGACGACGACACTAAGGCGATTTATGCCTATTTGATGAGTACTAAACCCATCAAGCAAGCCAATCGCGACAATGATGTTTACTTTCCGTTTAACCTGCGTTTTGGCCTAAAAGCTTGGAACTTAGTCGCCCACGATGCCAAGGAATTTACCCCGAGCAAGGAAAAAAGCGAGCATTGGAATCGCGGCAATTACTTAGTCAATGCCCTAGGGCATTGCGGTGAATGCCACACCCCAAGAGACACGCTGTTTGCCATGGAGCAGGACAAGCACTTTGAGGGCGCGATTATCGAAGGGCTAGAAGCATCGGACATTCGTCCCGCCGAGCTTAACAGGCAGAACTGGACCCATGAGGATCTTAAGTCGCTGTTTACTGAAGGCTATTCCCGCAAAGGTACTGTCTTTGGCGGCATGTATCCCGTGGTGTATCACAGCTTTAGCCACTTAACCGACGATGATATGCGCGCGGTGAGCAGTTATCTGCTCGATACCGACGATGATCTTAAACCGGATCCGCTCACCTTTAACGGCCATAAACCTGAACTGCCAGGCTATACGCTTTACAAAGGTTACTGCGCCGGTTGCCATGGTCAAAATGGTGAAGGTCGCCCTAATGTCGCCCCAGCTATGGCAGGTAACGCCACCTTAGATAAAGCGAGTCCGCACAATATCGTCGCAGTGATGTTAAAAGGTATTCAAAGCCAGCATTACAACGCCACCACCAGCTTTTATGCCATGCCGGGATATGCTGATGAGTTAAGCGACGAGCAGATTAAAAACTTAGCCAATTACCTAAGACTCACCTGGAGCACACAACCCGGTAATCTCGATGTGAAAACCATCCAAAGCTTAAAAGAAGTGATCCTCGAGCACGACTAACCCACATAGGTATGTGGGAGATTTAAGATAAAAGCCGACTCTAGCGTCGGCTTTTGCTTAAATGCACACAGGTATCAGAGTGAACTTTTACGTCTCATTTGGATTTATCACTTACTCATTAATCAGCTCAATAATAAAGCCAGCTTTACTCACCACGCAGTCGAGTATCAAAAAAGGCTAAGCTGCGCGCCCATGCGAGCTCGGCGGTAGCTTTATCGTATCGTCCTGTTGAGTCATTATGGAAACCGTGATTCACATTCGGGTAAAGATAGGCGACGTAATCGGCTTTACTGGTTTTTAGCTGGGTTTCATACTCGGCCCAAGTGTCGTTCACCCGCTGATCCAATCCAGCAAACTGCAACATTAGCGGCCCTTTCACGCGGCTACGCAGTTCCGCTGCCGCGGGTGTGCCATAGAAAGGTACGCCAGCATTAAGCTCATCGGGAATCGTGGCGGCCAGCATATTGACGATATAGCCGCCAAAACAAAAACCCACGGCGCCGAGTTTGCCATTGCTTTGGGGATGGGATTTTAAAAACTGCGCAGCGGCAATAAAGTCTTGCTCGATTTTGGCTCTGTCTAAACTGCTTTGCATGGCGCGGCCCGCATCATCATTACCCGGATAACCACCTAGGGAATACAGCGCATCGGGGGCGAAGGCGATATAACCCTGCGCGGCTAAGCGGCGAGCCACATCTTCGATATAGGGATTAAGGCCACGGTTCTCATGTACCACTAACACCACTGCGGCTTTTTTAGTGGGATCTAAGGTTTTCGGCTCTCCTGCGGCACTGCCCGCGAGCAATAACTCATCGGGCATAACTAAGTAGCCGCGCCCTTCTCCGTAACCATTGGGCGAAGGAAACTTCACATAACTGGCTTGAATACTGGGGTCATTAAACGACACTTGTTCGGCTAAGGCGTAATTGGGCATCAGTGCGCCCGTGAGCGTGGTCAAGGTAAACCCTAGCGCCACCAGTCCTGCTAGCCGCCCCATAAACTCACGGCGATCGATAATGCCATGGGCATATTCGTCATACCAGTCAAAGGCTTCCTGCGGTATCGGTTGTACTTTCTGAGCACTCATCTGGCTTGTTTCTGCTACGGCTTGCTTGTCTTGCTGTGTCATCGTTATTCCTCCGTTGAACAAGCTAACCACAGGTCACTTCCCTAGCTTGTGGGTGTTAAGATTTAACTCAAGAGTAAAGGAACAATCGTACTTAGGGCAACTGACTTTAACGTGTGCTGTTTTGTAAGCTTGGTTTGAAATAACACACGATTGGCACAAACGGCTGTCGGTTAAGGCTAGGCTAGCTTAAAATAGCGATTTAGATTCTAGAGGGCTTGGCGTGATACAACATAGAGCTAGCCAGATGGTGATATTTCACACTCTGGTGACCAGTGGCAGTTTTACCCAAGCGGCAGCTAAGTTAAAAACCTCGACCTCCTATGTCAGCAAGCAAATTGGCGCGTTGGAAGCTGAGCTGAACTTACTGTTAGTGCAGCGCACCACGCGCACCTTAGTGTTAACTGACGCTGGCCAGCAATTCGCGCGTTATTGTGAGCAAGTGTTTGAAGCAACGCAAAATGCCGATGCCATGATGCTGGATGCCCGCGACGACATTAGCGGCACGATTCGCCTCGGTTCCTCTCAATCCTTTGGCACCTTACACATCATCCCCGCGCTGGAAGTGTTGCAGGAAAAGTATCCCGAATTACGATTTGAGCTGAGCCTGTTCGACCATAAGGCCGACATGCTAGAAGAAGGTCTCGATCTGTGGATCACTAACCATGAACAGCTGAACGAAGGTTATATCGCCCAGCATCTCGCCGAGACTAACTTTGTGGTGGTCGCCTCCCCCGATTATTTACTCAAGCACGGCATCCCGCACCATCCACGGGAGTTAGCTCAGCACAATTGTGTTATCTATCAAAGTAAAAGCCGTAATTATGATCGATGGAGTTTTGCTAAGGATGACATTGAGCAAACCGTCAATGTCGCGGGGAATTACCGTGTCGACTTAGCCGAAGCTGTGCGTAATGCTGTGATTGCAGGAAGAGGTATAGGCTACGTGGCCACGTATTTACTCAGTGATGAGTTTCAAAGCGGCAAGCTTATTCAACTCTTACCCGATTGGAAACCGCTGCAACAGATGCCCGTTTACGTGGTTTACCCAAGGCGGCGCCATTTACCGACTAAGTACAAAGTGATTATCGAATGTTTAAAGTCCCATATCGGCCACCCGCCCTACTGGGATAAAAAGCTCAAACCTTGGTTAGGTAAGACAGTCACTTAAGCTATAGTCATTTAAGCTACAGTCACTTAAGCTGCATTTCAAACCAGCACTGACTACTGCACCAGCCTAAAGTCGTCTGTGGCGTGATTTCTATTATTGCCGCAGACACAAATATTATTTCCTCTGGGCAACAGTAGCCAAAATAACTTTTATTATCCAACATAAACAGCAACTTAAATAGTTGCTATTTTCGTCACTTTTATCGTAACAGCCCAGTAACGCCCTCGACTTGCCCTTACGCTGACTCGGCCTACAATGCGCGACTTCTTCTATCACTCAAAAGAATAAACCCATTATGACCGCGATATTAGGCATGATTAGCATCTTGTTTTTTGCTTGGTTACTGTCAGTGAACCGCAAGAACATTCCCTACCGCACTGTGATTTTAGCCCTAGGCTTACAAATTATATTTGCCCTGTTAGTGCTCTACGTCCCTGCGGGTAAGGGCGTATTGCAATCTGTTACGGCGGGCGTGTCGAGCGTGATAGCCTATGGCAACGAAGGGATTGGCTTTCTGTTTGGCGATCTCGCCACGGGTAAAGTCGGCTTCGTATTTGCGATCAATGTTTTAGGTATCATCATCTTCTTCTCGGCGCTGATTTCAGCTCTATACCATATTGGTCTTATGCCTAAGGTGATCAACATTATTGGTGGTGGCCTGCAGCGTTTATTGGGCACGGGCCGCGCCGAGTCTTTATCTGCCACGGCGAATATCTTCGTCGGCATGATTGAAGCGCCGCTGGTGATCAAACCTTATTTAAAGCACATGAGCGATTCGCAATTCTTCGCGGTAATGAGCTGTGGTTTAGCCTCAGTCGCGGGCGGTACCTTAGTGGGATATGCCGCTTTAGGTGTCGATCTTAACTATCTGATTGCCGCTGCCTTTATGTCAGCACCTGCGGGTCTGTTGATGGCAAAAATCCTCATGCCACCCAACGAAAATGACAAAAACAATTCAGATGAAATCACCTCAGTCGAACTGCCACGCGCCACCAATGTGGTTGAAGCCTTAGCCGATGGCGCTATGTCTGGCATGCGGATTTCAGTCGGGATTGGTGCCACTCTGCTAGCTTTTGTCAGCGTTATCGCCCTGTTGAACGGCATGTTAGGCGCTGTGGGTGAATGGTTCGGTTACCAGTTAAGCTTCGAATTTTTACTCGGTTATCTGTTCGCCCCTATGGCGTGGCTGCTGGGTATTCCTTGGCATGAAGCCATTACTGCGGGCTCACTGATTGGCCAAAAAATCGTGGTGAATGAGTTCGTGGCCTTTATCCAGTTAATGAAAGTCGAAGACCAACTGAGCGCCCATTCTCAGGCCGTAGTCACCTTTGCCCTGTGTGGTTTTGCGAACATTTCAACCATGGCAATTTTGATCGGTGGACTGGGTAGCATGGTGCCAGAGCGCCGTGAGTTTATCGCCCGTAATGGTTTTCGCGCCATTGCCGCTGGCGTATTCGCTAACCTCATGAGTGCGGCCATTGCCAGCGTGATCCTCTCGCTGTAGCTTGTTTTCGATAACAGCTTTCTGTCCTCGAGTATCAATCACTGATCTCGAGCATCGAAATAGAAACAGCGGATCCCAGCGTAAACCCAAATCAAGCACGCCTTGGTTTGGGTTTTGCTTTATCCCCCGCTTAATTATCCGCTTAAGCTCGTCTTTACTGCCGCAAGGCTGACCTAAACCTCGTCGCAAACAAAATAAGCACGGACAGTCTCTTTACCTTGCTTGCTCGCCTTTTAAGCTCACATTTTGATGACGTCGTTTTATTGCCTCAGATAGTTTTTGTGTATAATGTCGCCAAACCAAGATTAATACATTTACATTTCAATAACATGCGTAACCAAGGGAGCACAAATGGCCACAAGGAAATACAAGGCAGTTCACGCCGCAATCGTACTGACAGTGGCAAGTATCACACTCTTGTTAACCGCCTGCGATGACTCAACGACGTCCTCAGAATCGGTTACGGCGAATATACCCGCAGATCGCGAGTATCAGATTATTTCTACCATAAGCCTCAACGATGGTTTCGAAACTCGCAAAGTGTTGCAGGCACGATTACTGCTGGATTACCAATTACAAGATGTAGAGGGTAAGGCGGCCAGCTTGACCACACCGTTAACCCATAACGCCCGCTTTTTTATCCAACCTAACCTGTTGCAAATTAGCGATTATGGCATGCCGATCCCGGTGAGTAATATTGACCCCAAAGGCAAGTCCAATGAAATCTTTCAGTTGGTTAAAGATGGCTTTAATGTGGAATTTAGTAATGGTGAAGTCCGCGAACTGACCCCCATTGCCAAGATGGATCAAAAAGATATCAAGGAGTTATTTGAGCGCTGGCAAAATCTTAATCACTTGTTTAAACAAGCCCCAACCTTGCCTGTAGCGCTTGAGCCTAGCGTCGGTTATAGCATCAACGCCCCCATGGATGGGCGCTTAACTTGGACGGTTGAGCAAGTAAGTGAAGATAAGTTGATCGCCGTATTACAAGGGGAGAAAGACAAGTATAAGGCCTATGGCAAGTTCGAAGTTAACCGCAAAACGGGTTGGTTAGAGAGCATGGCGTTTTTTCAACGGGAAGAGCGCCAAGGGCGTACCTTTACCCACCGAACCGTAATGGCGCCTAAGGAGAGGCCGTATATCATGAGCACGCTTTGGCATGCCGATGATAGCTTTGATGCTGAGCGCGATAGGGATGATAGGCAAAAGGAGCTGTACCGCATTAGCGATATACCGCAGGAATATCGCCCCAATAATAAGGCATTTATTCAATCCTTATTACCTGATCAACAAGGTATTTTAGATAATCTTGGCCCTTGGGGCACTGATACCCCTGAAGATCTGCAATTGCGCTTTGTCCACAATATGAGTCCGCAATATGTGGAAGCCGATGTGCGTTATGAAGACTTAACCGCCTATGACGCAAACGGCAAACCGATTGACATTCACTTCTGGCAGCACGGTAAAGGTTGGGCGAGGAATTACCATCCCTCGATTGAGTCTTCAACCGATATTATTGCTACGGGTTGGGATAACACAGCGAATAAACTCAAACAGATAGACCATATTACTGCCAAGCTAACACTTATCCCACAGACGAATAAGATAGTCGAAAAGTCGTGGGATGAACTGCTGGCAACACCTTACACGGTTGGCGATGCCAGCCTAACAATCCAAGTGCTCGATGCCGAGGCGAAACTCTTTAAAGTCGTGTCAAAGCAGAGTGAGGATCAGAGTATTAATCTGCCTTTCCAACAATTTAAAGGCATGATGGCTGAGGCCCGTCGCGAAGGTAATTATCCCTCTTGGCTAACGGCGACGGAAAAGGAACTGCTAGAGCAATTGATTGGAGCCGATGAGAGCCATCACCTCACCAGCAACACACTGTTACTCAAGCTGGATGAAATTCCTAAAACCCTAATGTTAATTGAGCAACAACCCCAACCGGAGTTGACTCAAACCAAAACGATCCGCTTTGTACAATTTAGCGACTACAACAAAAATCTGGCGAATCCTCCCACCGAGTTTGGTAACGCTGGCCTAGGTAGCTTTATCAATCCGGCGCTAGATGCTGCAAAAAATGAGTTCAGTACGATCCAAGGGATAAAACCTGTAACTGACAATGGTCATAATCTGTATATTCCCATGTCAGCTGCCTTGGCAACCGCCTGCAAACCTGAAATAGATCAAGGTTTTAATGAGGGTAAAAATCCCGTCACTTGGCAGTTTGATCCCAACGCCCCAAACGGGGCAGCCTATAGTTTGATGACCCCAGACCGCGTGCGGCAGTTTTTCTACGATAAACAGATCAAGGGCAAGATCCATTGCCAAGGTGATATTCACTGGCAGCCTTTAGAACTGGCTGTAACCGACCGCCCTTGGTTAATCGATTTAGAGTCTTGGCTGACGCAAACCGGATATGGCAATGAGCCAAGTAGCGATCTTAAAAATTACTTTAAGGTCGAAGATGCCCAAGGCAACCTGTTAACCATTCGACTCCCCGAAAATACTGAGCAGCGGATAAACGAGGTGCTGGTCGATGGCCGTTATTTGAGTATTGCAGGCCCCGCCGCCAAGGTGAGTTATATGACGATCGCCAAAGAGCCCGTCGATATCCCCTATGAATTCACCTTTAAACCTTTGCCATAAAAAGGAGCGGTTATGCGTCTATTTACAGTAAAACGGCTCCTTGGAGCACTCGTGCTTATCAGTACCTCTGTCAATGCGGAAAAGGTGTTACTCGATGCCCATTGGAAGGTTGTCAAAGATGAGAAACAGGCTCAGTACTATTTAAAGCTATCGACTGAAATGATCGATGGCAATTATAAGGCTGAGGTCTATTACAAAAACAAAGATATGCTTTTCTGCGCCAGCGCCCTCGCCGATAACAAGATCGGTAAAAAAATCACCAGCGAACAATTTCGCGGTGCGTATCAATGTTACTTTGAGGATGGCAAACCGTACGAGCAAGGCTTTCGTAACGAGCAAGGCCAACTTCATGGCTTGCTTAAAAAATACATTGCCACCGGTCAACTGTATGTTGAAACGCACTATGAAAATGGCGTGAAACAAGGCCTAGAAACGAATTACTGGGAAGGCGGCAATATCCGTTACAAAGCGAGCTATCAAAATGGCAAAGAAGTCGGCATAAGCGAACTCTATGATGACGAAGGCAAACTTAGAGGTAAAGTCTGTAAAAGTGGCACCTGTGTCACCCAATACTATGACAATGGCAACTTACACCTCGAAATCCCCATGGTGGATGGGCTCAAACATGGCAACGAAACGAATTGGGGCTTTGGTAAACTGCTTTCGACCCAAGCTTATGTTAAAGATAAAAAACAGGGGGATTATTTTGAATACTTCCCGGATGGCAAGGTCGAGCGCCACTACCAATATCAAGCTGATTATAAGGTCGGTGAGCAACTGACTTACTATGAAAATGGCCAGATCAAATTAAAGGAAGTCACCAACGATAAGGGTGATGTCCTCCAAGCTATCGAATACGATGAACAAGGGCAAATTAAAAAAACCACAGACAGCAAATACCAAGGTAATAGCTGGGTTTATCGTAAACAGCAGCGCTATCGCGATGGCCAATTGATTGAGACTCAAGAAGAAGACAAACTCAAAAACTGGTCACTCTCCGAAACCTTCAAAAAAGGCTTGTTAATCGAGCGCCAGGAGCGACTCAATAAGCAATTGAATGGCTTACAGATAAAATCTTTCGACTACAACGATGTCATCACCCTCTCCCGCGAATATTATCAGGCGGGTAAGCGTGAAGGCGCCTATGAGACGGTGAAAATTGAGCCAGCCACAGGGAAAACTCAGCTAGTAGAGCAAGGTCAATATGCCAAAGATAAACAAGCAGGTACTTGGAAGAAATTTCAGGACGACGCCACCCTCACCTATAGCCACGATGATAATGGTGAGCTCCACGGTGAATACCTCAACAAGACCAACTCTGGCCAGTTGCTTGAATCTATTAACTTTAAACATGGCAAGCCCGATGGATTAGTCCAGCGTTACGCCAGTAACGGCCAAGTGTATGAAAAAGGCGAATACCGTAATGGTGAACAGGATGGCGATTGGATATTTACCGATGGTGAGTACGGTTTCCGCCCAATTCCCAACCCTGAAAGACGCTATTGGTATGGTCGCTTCGACCAAGGTAAACGAGTCGGCCATTGGGAATTACGCTCATCTGAAGACTATGTGCTCCAAATCGCCAATTATGACGAACTAGGCAGGCTTGATGGTAAACAATACGAGTTTAAGGATCATGGCTGGATACGGGTGATTAATAGCTACCATAATGGCCAGTTTTTAAATCAGGAAATGCCACCCCCTGTGGTCACTTCTGATGATGTTTTCCCTCGGTTTTAGCTTAAGCCTAGACGCTGTGCACTGCATTGAGTGCACAGCGCAATAGATAATTAAAATTAGGATTCTTACATAGGCCGTACATACCTTGGCCTTAAGACCCAGAACAAGGAATCAGCATGTTCAATACCCCATTTCGCGTGATTAGCCTCGCCATTGCAGGGGCTAGCATAGTGAGTCTCCATGCGCAGGCCACGCAAAATCTCTCCTCCATGATGGTCGAAATTCGTCAGCAAGACGGAATTCCCAGCTACTACAATCTCGCCACTGGCATGCCCTTAAATGGCGATATCGCCATAGTCCGCGATAACCAAGGATATACCTTAGGTCAGTTTTCCGAAGGGATACCGAATGGTAAATGGCAAATATTTCATACCAATAACAGCAAGCTTATCGAAGGAAACTATCAGCAAGGTTATCAAGATGGCACTTGGCGACTGTTCGATTTAAGTGGTGCAGTCACAGAAGAGCAGCAATTTACCAAAGGCGTGCCCACAGACGAATGGAAGGAATACAACAGCAGCGGCCAACTCACCCAAACAACGCGCTATAAAGACGGTAAAAAAGAGCAAGTAAAACGCTTCTATGCCAGTGGTAAACTGCAAGCCCAAGAAAGCTACCTCGATAACCTGCGCCACGGTAAATGGGAAAGTTTCTATGAAAACGGTACTTTATCCCAAAGCCAAAGCTATGCGAACAACCAACTCTCCGGCCCCTATTTAGAGCAAAATCCCGACGGGCAAGCCTCTGTGACAGGCCGCTTCAATGCCGAAGGTCGCCGCCAAGGATTGTGGGAAACCTTCTTCGACGATGGAACTAAATCGAGTGCCAGCCAGTTCAACCTTAATCAGCTCGATGGTGAAGAACGGACATTTTATCCCAATGGCGAACTCGCCAGCCTATGCCAATATAAGGCAGGGCAACGCCAAGGCAAGTGTCAGCAATTTAACGATGCGGGTAAATTACTAGTTGAAGAACAGTATGTTAACGACGCTTTAGATGGGCAGCAGCAATATTTTAATGCCGAAGGAAACCTCACCAGCGATCTCAACTATAAGCAGAACCAACTTGCCGGTACGCAAAAGTATTTCTACGACAATGGCCAACTTAAGGAACTGCGCAGTTATCAAGACTCAACGCTAGCTGAAAATGGCCAATATCCGCTTCATGGCCCATCGGAGCGTTATGATGCCGAAGGTAATTTACTCGAAAAAAGCCACTACGACATGGGCATTCGAGATGGACTATTTGAGCGCTATAGCGCAGGCAAACTGCAATCTTCTGAGCAATGGCAACAGGGGCAGCGACACGGTGAATCACGCCGTTACCATAGCAACGGTCAACTGCGCAGCTTAGATGAATATGTCGAAGGTAAACTGACGGGTAAATCAGAGTCCTACTTTGAGGATGGCACTGTTAATGAGCGGGGCAAACGCATTAACGGTCAATGGGTTGGTCAATATGAATCCTTTTATGACAATGGCAAACCTCGCGAACTCGCCCATTATGCCTCGAAGAAAAAGGAGGATGCCAGCCGTTATCCGCTCGATGGCCATTTTGCCCGCTGGTATGCCAATGGCGATCCTAATGAGGAAGGCGAATATCAAAACGGCAACAAACAAGGCTTATGGATCCAGTACCGCGAAGGCCTAAAACAACGGGAGCAAACCTTTAACGATGGAAAACTCAATGGTGACTATATTGAGTATTACCACGGACGTCGCCGTGCTGCTGGGCAATATCTCGACAACCAAAAAACGGGTCTGTGGATTGATTATCGCTACGAAGAAAAAGACCCTACCTATGGCACGATTCCAGAAGGGAATATCCAACAAAAAAGCCATTGGCAGGAAAACAAGCGTCACGGAGTTAGGGAGTTTTACAGCTTTAAGCAAGTGGTTTACCGCTCCGAAACCTATGATAAAAATGATAAAACAGGCCCGTATGCCGAATATTATCCCAATAATGGCCAACTAAAACTCAGCGGCACTATGAATAAAGGCAATCAAACTGGGCTATGGGAAAGCTGGTTTGAGGATGGGATACAAGCGGCCAGCACTGAATTTTTAGACGGGCAAAACCATGGTCAATCGAAGGAATACTACAGTAACGGCCAACTCAAACTAGAGGCCACATATGCCAAAGGCTCGTTCGATGGTCAAGTTAAACAATATCACCAGAACGGTAAGCCACAACTCGTTGAAACCTGGGTTAAAGGCCAAAAAGAAGGCGATGCCAGCTATTATCACAATAATGGTAAGTTAGCCGAGCAAGGCACGTATCTGAGGGATCGCAAGGAAGGTCTGTGGCAAAGCTTTTGGCCTAATGGCGAAAAACGCACCGAAGGCAGTTACATCAGTGACCGAGAGTCAGGTGATTGGAATCACTATGATCAACTCGGTAAGCTGATTAAAACCGAGCACCACGGCTAACCTAGAAATGGGGTTTAGGATTAAAAAGCGATCTAGCTCAAATAATTATCCTTAACCCCAAATCTAAAAGAAGTTTCATGCAAAGTGTGCCATAACAAGTGTCTATACTAACGGCCTTTTTTTCGCTTTGGACAAACTGCCTATGAAGACATTTATGAAAGACGAGTTCGCCCTGCTACTGGGAATACTGACCTTAGTATTCTTCAAAACCGGTGGCGATAGCCTACTCGCCGATGGCACTGCGCTCTCGACCTATATTCCCGTATCACTCGCCCTATTAGGCGTTGTCACTTGGGCTATCTTCTCAGTGGTGCGCCACTCTGATGCGCTAGCAATTAAGCTTGGCGATCCCTATGGCACTTTAATCTTAACCCTGTCGGTGATATCACTCGAAGTGGTGATGATCTCCTCCGTGATGCTGACAGGAGAACCTAACCCTGTGATGGCGCGCGACACTATGTTCGCCGTGGTCATGTTGATTATCAATGGCTTAGTGGGATTCACCTTATTACTTGGCGGCTGGCGTTACCACACCCAGCTTTTTAATTTAGATGGCGTAAAATCCTATTTGGTCGTCATTATCCCCCTCGCCTTACTCTGTTTAGTGTTGCCCAATTTTACCGAAGGCGGCACTATCGGCAGCATGTCTAAAGCCATGTCTTGGATGCTGATCATTATTTCGATTCTGCTCTATGGCGTATTTTTAGTCGTACAAACCAAGAGCCACAGTCATTTCTTTGTCGATGCCGATCATGAAGACCACGAGGAACACCACGGCATATTACGCAGTAATGCCTATCATACCGTGCTATTGATTGGTTACTTGCTTGTGGTGATCTTATTGGCAAAAACCTTAGCCATGCCAATCAATTACAGTGTCGCTACCTTAGGCGCACCGCAGGCATTAGGTGGCTTTATCGTGGCCTGTTTGATCTTGTCACCCGAAGCGGTGGGCGGATTTAAGGCGGCATTAAACAATCAATTACAGCGGGCGATGAATCTGTATTTCGGCTCAGTACTCGCCACAATTGCCCTTACCGTTCCCGCAGTATTAATTATTGGCGGCGTGATAGGTCAAGAAGTGCATTTAGGCTTGTCACCCGCCGACATGGTGCTGTTAATCACCAGTTTAATGGTCTGCAAGGTCAGCTTCAGCAGCGGTCGCACCAATGCCCTGCACGGCGCGACGCATATAGTGCTGTTTATCGTTTA
This sequence comes from Shewanella sp. SP2S2-6, assembly GCF_031931965.1. Lineage (NCBI taxonomy): Bacteria > Pseudomonadati > Pseudomonadota > Gammaproteobacteria > Alteromonadales > Shewanellaceae > Shewanella > Shewanella sp. SP2S2-6. The sequence continues at coordinate 146,794 of NZ_JAUOEQ010000002.1, forward strand.
CTTGTTCTTAATGTTTGAACACGCCTAAACCTTCTTAAATCCAAAGCCGAGCGCGACTTATTTGCGTCTCGGCTTACGCTTTTTAACTGGGCTATGGCCCTCAATCTTCCGAGTCCCCTGAGCACCTCGAGCCACCTGAGCACCTAGAGCATAACGCAGCGAAAGGTAACCAACCCATAACCCACTCAGCAATCCGCCAACATGGGCAGCATTGTCCACTCCACCCAATAATCCTGCGACCAGACTTATGGTCACAAAAAATGCCAAGTTAATACTCAGTACCCAGTTAATATCCTCAGGGAAAATCTTTTTCCAAACCCAAATCACGAGTATGCCTAATAACCCCATAATGGCGCCTGATGCACCGACACTCACAGTGGCATCATACCAACAGATACTGGCGATACTCGCCAATACCCCAGTGATCAAATACGCCAAAAATAGTCGCCACTTACCGAGTACAGGTTCAAGAAAGCTGCCGACAAAAAACAAGCCGTAAAGATTCAGCGCTAAGTGGGCTAAACCGCCATGGATAAAGGTACTCGTGATTAAGCGCCACCACTCACCAGCAAGCACTTTAGGTCGAAAGTTAGCCCCCCATTCGAGCATGAAACTACCCTGTAAATTAATAAAATGTTGGCTTGACCATGCCATAAGGATAAACACTAATACATTGAAATACATCAGAATAGGAGTTGCAATAAAACCCGGCTTGGGCCGTATCATTTCAAAAAAATCGTTAAGCTCGGCGATTGTGCCCGCATGGTTAAAACGCTTTGTAACTGTTTCAGCCTTAAGAACCTCTTCATCCAGTTTCACCCGCAGCAAGAGCACAAACCAGACTAACGCACCTGCAACAAACCAAATCAGCATCCAAGCGAGTTTGTGGCCATTACGGGCTTCAAATGGCTCAAACTTCGGCATAAAAATCGTTGGGTATTCAGCTTGATAAAGCGGACTTTTCTCTGCTGCGCTAAGTAAGTCTCTCTGCAGCGACGAAGGGGCTAATCGCTCAAGGTAAACAAACGTTTGCGGGTCAAACTGATCAAACTCACGTTGGGATTGAGTCAAAAATGCCTTGTATGCTTGTTCCTTTTCATCGGGTTCGAGTCTATTACTGATCTCCTGCTGATAAGTTTTACCATACCAAGCTAAGACAGAAGTTCGGCGACGATCGGCGCCACTCGCAAAAATCGGCATCGCAATATAGAGCGTCATATTCAAGTGACTGTTACCTTTTCCTGTCACCTCAATCTTTCGCTGCACACCAATTTGCGCCTTATCAATATAAGCTTGCTGTAACTGGTAATACTGTGTCTTTTTATGCAGATACAATTCTTGGATCGATGCTAATTGGGTTAACTGACCCGTTGCTGTTTTAAGATACTCCTGCGCAATAATGCAAGGCACAGCCACGAGCTGCACGGCGAAAAGTAGATAGAAAAAGCGCGAATTATCCTTAACAAACTTCAGCAGTTTTAGCCTTGGCCTCAGAAAAATAACCAACAAGAGCCATGACAGTATCAGTGGTAATCCCAAATTGACCAGATCTTCATCTAAGCTAAAAAACTCAAATTTAATCAACAACAGCCAATGGATTAAGCTGTAGCCAGAGATAAATAACAGGCTCATGAATAAGAAGGGAAAATAGATCAGTTGAAGTTTTTTTAGCAGAACAGCCACGCGTATTTCTTCCTTGAGTACATCAATCACTATGGTAATAATACCACGGGGAATTTACCAAAAATCATCAAGGACTTACAGTATTAAAAAAGCCAAAAGCCAGATGGATTGCTCATCTGGCCTTTGGTTTTTTAGTCTTTATAAAGCCGTTAAGGCAAGAGATATGCTCCTGCTCGACTTCTAGGTCAAAGCCTAGGTCTCACTCAACTTAGCTAATTGCTGCTGGCTACGCTGTTTCTTATATTGCTTAGCTTCGGCAGGGATCGGGGTGACTTTGCCTGTCTCTAACCAGTTACGTAAACGGTTTGCATCGGCAATATGGGTATATTTACCGTAGGCATCGAGCACCACAAAGGCCACTTGGCGTTTTGCCATTTCAGTGCGCATCACTAAGCAATGCCCAGCTTCGTTAGTAAAACCAGTTTTGGTGAGATGGATATTCCAGTTATCTTTATAAACCAAACGGTTAGTGTTACGAAAATCTAAGCTGTATTTAGGTTTAGCAAAGGTGACCGTCTTTTTCTCGGTCGAACTCAATTGGCCTAGCATAGGATAACCTTCACTGGCCTTAAGCAGCACAATTAGGTCGCTGGCACTAGAGACGTTTTTGTACGACAAACCCGTCGGCTCAACATAACGGGTATTCTTCATGCCCAGAGCTTTAGCTTTGGCATTCATCGCCTTAATAAAGGCTTTATGCCCACCGGGATAATGGTGAGCAAGGCTGGCTGCTGCGCGGTTTTCTGATGACATTAAGGTCAGCAATAACATGTCTTTACGGCTAATTTCACTGCCGATACGCACTCTAGAATAGACGCCGCGCATTTCTTTGGTGTCGTTAATATTAACCGCTAACTTTTCGTCCATCGCCAGCTTTGCATCTAAAGTCACCATGGCCGTCATTAGCTTAGTCACTGAGGCGATGGGCACCACGGCATTAGGGTTACTCGAATACAACACTTCATTGGTTTTAAGGTCGACCACCATAGCACTACTCGATGCCACTTCTTGCTGTTTTGCAGGTGCTTTTTTAGCGGGTGCATTTTTGTTGGCATGTTTAGTAGTGACAGAGGCCGAATCGGCTGAATGCGCTGTCGCGGCAACAGTGAGACTGCTGCATACAAGGATAAAACTACTGAGCAGAAAACGGATCTTCATTTAGATTTCACTGAATAGATAAGGGATCGATTGTGCTATGGCACAGGTTTGGCTAAGTATAGGAGTTCTACCGTGAAAGAAATAGAATGCAATTAGACTTTTATCTGCAAGATCAGCAGTTTCTCCTCGATTTTTCTTATGTAAAACCAGCTTAACCTGTCACTAATCTTGAATAATCAAGCGGCTAGATCCAGTCTTTTGACTTACTACAGCAACTACGTCTTTAAAAGAGAGTTTTGGCAGTAGAATCATTGGCAATAAAAATAATGAACGACTTTTTATACTTTTAACAAAAGCGGTTGCAGTTCAGGGATTTTAAGGATTGGAAGATGTGATTTATGGCGTATAAACGCATTAACATACGCCATAAATACCGAGATTGAGCCGTTATAGGCTAACGTAAAACAAATTCGAGCAATGCTTCAGTATCTTGGCTCTCTTGAATTAATTGACCCGTCAGCACAAACCCGTGTTTTAAGAGGACTCGCTGGGAGGCTAGATTATGCTTAGCCACTTCGGCAAAGAGTGGCCTCGCACTCACTAAAGGCAAAAATTGCGCTAAGGTTTGGGTCGCGATGCCTTTGCCCCAGTAATCACGGTCAATCCAATATCCTATCAGCGCCTGCCCGTCACTATGCCAATGGCCTATGTTGCCCACAAACTTGCCATCGAAATCGATAGCCCTCGCTAGCACATTGACTTGTCCAAGAATATTCCCATGCCAATGCTTAAAAAACGCTTCCCGATCCCTTGGTGGAAACTGTGCAAGCTGGTTAGCAATGGGATCGCTTTGATGGGCAAAAATCGCCTCAAGATCAGTTTCTTCAACCGGACGTAGACTCACGCTTTGTTGTGTTTTTAACGGTTTATCTCGCTCATTAGACATCTGTAATCATCCTGAATACTTTGTATTTCAACTGGGTACAGCATGCCATATTTAGGACGGGTCACAAGCAAAAAAAAGGGCGCATAACTGAGAAGGTGTTAGCGCCCGAAGAGGCAAATTTGCCAAAATTGAGGTGTGTAAATTCAAGCCATAAAACTCACACGATAAAATTCAAAACCTAGATAAAAATCAACGCAAAAACGGGGGCGCCTAACACCATAGCGATACCAATAAAAATCATAGTCAAACTGGCGATAACGCCTTCTTGCTGGCCGATTTCAGTGGCTTTTGCCGCGCCAGCACCGTGGGCCGAGGCGCCCAGTGCCACACCTTTACCTAACGAAGTACGAATCCGCATAAATTTGAATAACGGCTCACACACCAGCATGCCAATCACGCCTGTGATTAACACCATCATGGCCGTCAACTCAGGCACGCCGCCAAAGGCACTAGTGGCCTCCATCGCGAAGGGCGTCGACACCGAACGCACTAGCAAACTCTTAGACAATTCCACCGGCAGAGGCACAAATTTCACCAGCAGCCAAGAAGACAGCATCCCCAGAAATAATCCCGCCGTTACACCTAACCCTATCGTCAGCGGATATTGGCGGATCAAGTTACGCTCACGATAAATCGGTAAAGCGAAGGCGATAGTCGCGGGCGCTAACATAGCCATTAACCAATGGGTGTATTCAAAATAGGTTGGCAATGGGATCTTAAGGTTAAACACCAATAAGGTAATCACTATCGGCGCTAACACTATGGGCGCTAACCACCAGACTCTGTGGTACTTATAGAGACGCTTAGCGCCGAAGTAACAAAATACCGTCAGCAATAAACTAAATAGGGCTAATCCGGTCTGCGACAACACAAAATCCACTACTTTTGAGTCAGTCATAACTAAGCTGCCTTAGCGTGGCGACGGGCCTGCTTTTTGATGTTCAGTTGGCGCTCAAAACGAAACACTCTGTCGACCACAAAACCGGTACCAAACATCACACACACACTGCCCATCACTAAAGTGAACAATATATTGGTGCCGTATTGCTCAAACAAACCTTCGTACTTAATGACCGAAATCACTGGCGGGATAAAAAACAGCAATAACTCACCAATCAACCAAGCGGCGCCCAGTTGTACGGCATTTTCTGGAATGAGTTTAAAACCTAATAAAAATAAGAGTATGCCTAAGCCAATCACACTCCCAGGAATAGGAGAATGTGCCCAAGTGGCGAACCAATGACAAGCAAAGGACAGTAAACAGAAGAGGCCGATTTGGGTTAATAACAAAGCCCAATGTCGACACTGACGTATTGCGGCTTGTGGGAATGACATGATTTTCTCGGTTAGAACAAAGTTTTCTATGGGGCTATTCTAGGCTTGCTTATTTGATAAAAAAAATGAATATTAAGAATGTAATACATGAATTTTAAGAATGCATTTAAAGGTGAAGCCCAATGGACCTCAAAGTTATTCGCTATTTTATCGAAATCGTCGATGCCGGAGGCTTTGGTAAAGCCAGCGATAAAGTCCACCTCACCCAACCTGCGTTATCAAAAGCCGTGCGCCAGTTAGAACAAGAACTCGATCTCACCTTACTTGAGCGCGGTAAACGCGGCACCCAAGTTAAACTCACTCCCGCAGGCGAAGTCGTTTATCGACACGGTAAAGACCTGCTCGCCGGAAGGCAACGCATGCTCGCCGAACTCACGGCGCAGCGCAGCTTAACCGCAGGCGAACTCAATCTGGGATTAGCGCCGCTGGGCAGCGCCGAGATTTTTGCCCCCATTATTGCCAAGTATCGCCAGCAATATCCGCAAATAGACATGCACTTGCTCGTCCGTGGCGGTGTAGAACAAACTTCGGCGATCCAAAAGGGTGAGATTGAACTGGCCACAGGGATTATCGATTTTGATGACGGCTATGATGGTATTCGGGTGTTTAACGATCCTATGGTAGTGGTGCTTCCCAAGGAAAATCCGTTATCCACCCGACAGATACTGTCGTTTAGCGATCTCAGTGCCGACCCTCAGGTGATGTTCGAAACCGAATACACCCTCTATCAATTAGTGCTCAATGCCTGCCGACACGCCGGATTTGTCCCTAAAAACATCACCCGCGTTAGCCAAGCCGATTTCGGGATTGCCTTAGTCGCGGCGGGCACTGGGGTGATGGTATTACCGCGCTCTATCGCGCGGCGCTACAGCGTGCCCGGCGTCGTGAATATCCCGCTGGCGAGTGACGAGCTGCGCTGGGAGTTATCGCTCTTTTGGCGCAAAGACCAAGTATTGTCCTTTGCAGCTCAAGCCATGATCGCTTTAGTCGAGAAGCACTTAACTCATAAGTGACACTATGTTACCAAGGGATCACTAAGCTCAAACGCACTAGCGTATCGCTATCCCATGGCAGAATAGGCAAATACTCAGCCGAGTTAATATCGACTTTGGCATAGTGGTCTAAATTGTATTGCGTGTGCTCGGCGCTCAACACGAGCATGCTGTTAGGCCGCCAAAAATCGGTTTGGTAACTCAGCTCAAAGCGATATTGATTCTCTAACCATTTGCCCTCGTCCTGCCATGTCTGCGCGGCCACTTGCATATGTAGCTTAGGCGTCACATCCGCCCCTAAACTCCCCATAAAGGTATAAGCAAACGTACCATTGCCAAAATCGCCACGGTCGTAACCTCGGGTTCTAGGCACATCGTCATCGATTTCGAGATAGTAATAACCCGCACCCGCCTTGAACTGGGCCTGTAATGCTTGCCCATCAAAGTTAGCTGTCAGCCCAGGAAATACCTTAGCTTGTTTCTCAACCGAGCTAACGGTATTACGCTTTCCCTGTAAATCGAACTGCCAACCGAATGAAAACGCGGGATTAACACGATAAAGTTCACCGCTCGCGGCATAGGCAGACTTAAACCACACAGGGATGTGGTCAGGGTCGAGTTTATCGACATCTACGTCTATATAGGCATCCAGCGCCGCCGTCAGCAAAATATCGTTTTGGGTTTTATGTTCTAACAATAGACTCGCATTCACCCCTAAGGTGTGAGAATCCTCGACCACAAAATCATGGCTGCCTAAGCTGTAATGCCACTGAGTTTGCTCTTCGGCCTGCAGTGCACCCGATAAGCACAGGGCTAAACACACTAATGCTGAGTTGAGATAGTTCACTTTTAACTCCTGAAACATCGTTTCTAGCTTGATAATCAAATCAGCCAGAGGATTAAACTGCATAAAATAGGAATAACACCAACTAAGGTTGCCGTTAAAGAGCGGCTAAACTAGCCAATTTAATCAAAGAATAATAGGCGATAGTTCAAATTATGACACTCTCATTGAGAAGCCGCTAATAAACACCACAGAAGTATAGATAGCCAAAAACCTAACAGTAACAATAGTTATAGACCAAAGCACAATAATTCAACCCAGAAAAAACAACTTACACACAAATTTGTACAGGAAAGCAGCGGGCCTCAATCTTGCGACTTAAAACTGCAAAATAAAAATGAATTTTTAATCAAATTAATAGCATAATTATTGACACTTAATGCTCATCTGCCTATAGTCGCCACACTGATAGTGAAATCGAACAAGAGAGTCTTAAATGAAAAAGTCCATGTTATTAGGCGGCCTGACCTTAACTGCCACCTTGTTGTTAGCTGGATGCGGAAAAAGCGATGACGTGTTAGTCGTTGGCACCAATGCCGCCTTCCCTCCTTTTGAATATGTTGGCGGCCAAAGTGGCGATGAAATCAAAGGCTTTGATATCGATCTGGCCAAGCAAATCGCTAAAGACGCGGGCAAGACACTGAAAGTCGAAAACATGAAATTCGATTCACTGATCGTCGCGCTTAATTCAGGCAAGATTGATTTTATCGCCTCGGGCATGACGATTACTGCTGAACGTCAGGCCAACGTAAACTTCTCAGAGCCTTACTACGAAGCGACTCAAGTCGTACTAGTCAACAAAGATAACGATAGCATTCATACGCTTGAAGATATTAAAGGCAAACACTTTGCGGTGCAGTTAGGCACAACCGCTGACATTATGTCGAAAAAATACACCCAAAATATCACCGCCTTTAATACGGGTTTCGAAGCCATTATGGAGCTTAAAAATTCAAAGGTAGATTTAGTGTTATTCGACAGCGAACCTGCCGCTAACTATCTGGCTAAAAATCCTGAATTAAAGATGATTAAACTGGATTTTCCTGCTGAGTTTTATGGTTTCGCCGTGTCAAAAGAGCAGCCTGAACTGCTGGCGAGCATCAATAAAACACTGGCTAACATGAAAGCCGACGGCCAATATCAGACGCTCGTTTCTGCCCATATAAAGTGATATCAGCATGATAGACGCAATTAATACCTCGCTGTTTAGCCCGATTGGCGAAGATGGCATGATAGGCATACTGCTGATATTAAATGGTTTGAAAGTGACGTTAATCGTCACTTTCTTCGCCATGTTATTAGGCGCAGTGTTAGGCATTGGCACCACCTTTATGAAGATGTCGTCTAAGTGGTATATCCGCTTCCCCGCCAATCTTTATGTCGGTGTTATCCGTGGCACGCCAGTGGTTGTGCAGTTAGTGATCCTTTACTTCATCGTACTTTCAGCATTAGATGTCGATAAAATCACCGCCGCCATCATCGCCTTTGGCCTCAATAGCGGCGCGTATATCTCTGAGATTATCCGCGCGGGCATTCAAGCCGTCGACAAAGGTCAAACCGAAGCGGCACGTTCGCTCGGTTTATCCCAAGCGATGACCATGAAGTCGATTATTTTGCCCCAAGCGATCAAGAATATTCTGCCCGCACTCGGAAATGAATTTATCGTGCTCCTCAAGGAAACCGCCGTTATTGGCTTTATCGGTGGCGTCGACCTTATGCGAGCCGGTGAAATCATCCGTAGCCGTACCTTCGAGGACAGTGTGCCGTTATTTACCTGTGCCCTTATTTACCTATTCCTGACCTACAGCTTCACGTTTGTGCTGTCGAAATTTGAAAAGAGGTTGAAACAAAGTGATTAAAATAACCAACCTGCATAAAAACTTCGGCGATAACCTCGTGCTCAAGGGCATTAGTGAGCATATTCGTCAGGGTGAAGTGGTGAGTGTGATTGGCCCAAGCGGCAGCGGCAAGAGTACCTTTTTGCGTTGTATCAATCTGTTAGAGCAGCCAAGCCAAGGCGATATCGAGATTGAAGGCCAACTCATCACAGCGCCAAATGCGAGCGTAGATAAACTGCGGCAAAAAGTGGGTATGGTGTTTCAAAACTTTAACCTGTTCCCCCATAAAACCGTCATTCAAAACATCACCTTAGCACCCATCAGCCTAAAACTGATGACGCCAGCTCAGGCCGAAACGAAAGCCCTCGACCTACTGGCACAGGTTGGCTTAAGTGACAAAGCCAATGCCTATCCCGCCAGTTTGTCTGGCGGCCAAAAGCAAAGGGTTGCCATTGCCCGTGCATTAGCGATGGAACCAGACTTGATGTTATTTGATGAGCCGACATCGGCACTCGATCCAGAAATGGTCGGCGATGTGCTAGACGTGATGAAAGACTTAGCGCTAAAGGGCATGACCATGGTGATTGTCACCCACGAAATGGGCTTTGCGCGCGATGTATCCGATCGAGTGATCTTTATGGATGGCGGTTATGTAGTTGAATCAAGCCCGCCAGATGAGCTATTTAGCCACCCCAAAGAAGCCCGTACCCAAGCGTTTTTAAGCAAGGTATTGCGCTAGCTTAAGCGGCTTTAGTTAAATTCATTATTGGAGGCAGGGGCGGATTGCCATCTTGCATAGCTCTCTGGCTTGCCTTTTTAGCACTAGCGTAACCTGTAGATTTAAAAGAGATACGTAACCCACTTTTAGACAGAAGCACGTAAAAAATAGAGGGTTAGTACGACAAAATGACTTGTTACTTGGTAACTTAAATGCTGACTCCTACGGATGGGCGAGCCATGGCATTCGCTCATCGACTCGCAGCCAGTCCATCCGTGGATGCTCGACCGCCCCGTCCATGGGGCGGACGGTCGTCTCGCAAATCACCCTAGCTCACCTTTTTGGCATTAGCGTAATCTGTAGATTTAAAAGCCTTATGCAGCACGCTTTTGGACAACTATTAGTTTCGCCATGCGATTTAACCAAGCCAAATCAAATTAGTTTTTTTATTAGGAAGTGCAATTCCGTCCAGTTGCTAGACCAAGATAACACTGAAATTATCAGATGCACTGCTTGCCAATTCTGGCAGCATTCTGTCAATCACTTCCATACTGAGAACCTGAGTCCCTTCAAGATCCACCTCTACATATGACCAAAAGCCGTCACTACATAGCAACATGCACTGGGGTTCTGGATTGTCCAAAGAGTAAACCTTTAGACTCTCTCTTATAACACCAGGTTTAATCTTACAAGAAACCAAGTGTCGAGCTTTCAAGTAACTGTCCCTATCCAACACCCCGTCACGATGCAGTTTATAGTGAGGAACGTCGTCCACTGTCTTCCAATCAACGCCTTCAGGAGTTAAGAACCCCAGCCGACAATCTCCACAATGCGCAACTACCAAGCTATCGTTCAACTTCAATGCGGCAGTCGTACAAAATGCAAAGCTGACTCTCCGTTGCTCTAAGGACCTTACAGCATTGATGATTGCATCACCGAGGGCTGTTTCATCACTAATAATGCCCCCTGATAACTCACCTTTTAACAGCTCACAAAACTCACTAACTGCTGCTGCAGTGTTCTCATTGTGACCAATGCCATCGCAAACAACATAGAAGTGCCCACCTTGAACAGCCCAGTGATCTGCGTAATCGGCGTTTACTTGCTCACAGCCTCCTACTTCACAAGCTAAAATGCTAGGGGTCAAAGAAGAAACTCCTTAGATGAAAGCTCATTAAAGCGCTCTTCAATCATTTCAAACCTTTCTTCCTCTTCGCCATTCAGAGCATTTCTTAACAAGTAGTCAAAATCAGAGTTAGCGATGAATTTGGACATTGCCTCTTGAACGAACTGCCTAAGTTCAATGGGAGATTCTTTTACTTCGTCAAGCAAAGCATCCCTGCCATTAACTAACACGACAATGTCCTCAGCATCTTTACTACTCAGCATATCCCTACCACGAGTAGCGAACGCCACAAGCTTTGTGGCCAATAGATGTTTAGCTTGGGCTATTTTTATTGTTAACCCATCTGGCAGAGTGTATGTGACAGACTCTTGAAGCCCGACCTGAAACCAGGGGTTTGAAAAACCAAGAATGTCTTCTTTATCAGGCATCACATCAACTAAAATACCCTCACATTCGAATCGACACATTGGTGCTTCTTCGCCTTTTTCGGGTATAGACGGTTTGAATCCTCGACTACGCAGCTGTTCTGCCAACACCTGATAACCATAATAACTCGACACTGAGACAATAAAGTCCACGTCCTTAGTACTACTGATATCAATGGGTTGAGCATCATCTAAGTGAAGGGACACAGTGGCCCCTCCAACAAACGCTACCTGCTCCAATAAGTCGTTACCCAAAGCATGAGCTATGGGCAGTATTAATGCTTCATGTTCTGTCATGAATTACCTTTCAACTTGGCTAGGTAAGGCATTGCTTCCTCTTTCTCCCTAGCACTACCCACTCTAAAAATATCTAATAATGCCAATTGCTTATAGAGCCACGGATCAATCATAACCGCTTTTGGCACTGATTTGTAAATAGGGGCTATGGCGATCCCCTTAACAGTCCCTCGGGCACAAGGCCAGACGGTAGGAAATTCAGCTGAAGAGACGAATATATCTTTAAATGATGAAGCAGCACTAGCGGTTGGGATACCTCGGACAACTTTCCCTCGCTCGACAAAAAAGCTAACTCCTGCACCGAAGCGGACATAGTCAATTAGTACGGTCTTATTGACTCGGACGCCTTTGTCCCCTCTTTTTATCAATAACCCTGCTTTACTCGCTCTTTTGATTGCTTGACTTACTTCACTGAGGGACATAAAAAGCTGTTGCGCCAACTTTCTATAAGTCCAACTAGCTCGTTGTTCTTCCGACTCCCCTTCTAGGATGAACTGTTCAATCAATGCTAGATCTGCAGCTTCAAAGTCATCTGGTTCATCAGAAACGATAATCTCATCCTTTTCCCTGTCGTACACACTTATTGGTTCAAATATTACCCATGGAGCCTTCCTTGAGTTGTGACTTCTACTCTCTACAGATGAGCAACCAATTTCATAACTCAGAATTTTAAAAGTAACTAATAGATCTTGTGGTTTAAGCATAATCCTGCTCCGCTGTGTTTTCTGTTCGCGAACAGAAAACACATTCAAACAGAAGGTAAAGACTTTTGCAAGAAAATTGCGGTAGCTGGACAGAATTGGCATGTTGGACCTGATGGTCTAAAGCGTTTCTGTCAGATTAGGTAAAGTATGGAAAATGGAGAGTGAGTTGTCGACATGAAGCATCAACTCTAACTGACTTTGGGGCAAATAGCTTTTTAGCTAAACGAACAGCAGAAGTGTTAGTTAAGATTGGCATTGTTGCAACTGTGACCGTTGGCGGCATGGATGCCGTCGTCGAGCCCTCAGGGACGAGTTTATGGCGAATCACAGGGGAAACAATGACAATGAATGCTGCACAACTGACAACAAAGTTATCTTGCTTTGGGGCAAAAAAGTGACAATAAATTCAGGATGACTAAAGGTTCCTTTACCTCGGCTTTGGAGGGTTAATAGCCATTCAACTAAGGCAGCTAAAGCTTTGCCCTAATCTTTGCTGCCAGCATCTGTCCCTGATATTTATCTATAATTTCCCTAAAATGAAATCGAGCTTCAACGGTAAAGACACCGATTCCCTATCCAAAATCTCAATTAAACGACTTGGCGTTTTACTCCTTTTTAGCGTTGCATCGGCACCCAGTTTCAAATTTTTTTTGAAACTAATACCTGTCTTGATCACATTGTTTTTTACTTGAACCTGCTTAAAATGCTGCCATTGAATTTGTATTCCTGATGATTTGGAGCTGTTACATGAGTGATTTAAGTTTCTTCGCCAAAAAACGTTACACCACTAAAGCCTTTGATCCAACAAAGACGATTCCAGCGGAAAAAATTGCAGACATCAAAACCCTACTGCAATTCAGCCCTTCGTCAGTAAACTCACAGCCTTGGCATTTTGTACTAGCGAGCACGGCTGAGGGAAAAGCGTTAGTCGCTCAAGCAACTGAGAATTATGCCTTTAATACCCCAAAAATCCTCAATGCTTCCCATGTGTTGGTGCTCTGCACTCGTACTCAATTAGATGAAGCGTATTTGCTGCAAATCCTTGAACAAGAGGAAAAGGATGGCCGCTTAGCTAATGAGGAAGCAAAACAAGCCCAGCATAATGGCCGTTCATTCTTCGCCAATATGCATAAGTTTGAGATGAAAGATGCCCAGCATTGGATGGAGAAACAGGTCTATTTAGCGCTTGGCACCTTAATGCTCGGTGCAAGTGTATTAGATATTGATGCGTGTCCGATCGAAGGTTTTGATGCCACTAAAATGAATCAAGTCTTAGGCTTAAGAGAACAAGGTCTATGCGCCTGCGTAGTTGTCGCCTTGGGTTATCACGCAGAAGATGATTTCAACGCTAAATTGCCTAAATCTCGCCTAGAACAAGAGGTGATTTTCACCGAAATCTAGTTCTACCTCTTAAGTGAGCAATCAGCATGCCCTTGATTTGATGTGATATAAACAAGGGCATATTTTTTAGCGCAGTAACCCGCTTCAGCAACAACATCCTAAAACCTGCCTGCTATTAACGGCTTATTTGCACAAGAAGCCATCTAAAGTAGGAGTAAACCACCACGGTATTGCTCTAAAATTCATCTTTGCCTACACTTTGCCTCTATGGCATGATTTGCTGCACAGTCCAGAACGGCATAGCTTAGTGGATCATCGTTTATCGTAGTTTCGAGTCATCTTTTTTGCAGCCCAGCGGTTTTATCGGCGCATTGGTCACACTCACAATTTAGGATGGGACAGTCAGTATGTTATTTGCCAAACCCTCGCTCACTGAAGAACCTCAATCGATTCGAGTTGCAAACACTAAGGGCGATAACCCACTGATTTGGCCATTACTCACGGTTTTACAAGCCTCGAACCAAAGTTGGAAAATTCATCATTTAGCCACAGAATTACAAACTCAAGGGCTGATCCACCAGCTTGATGAAAATCCGGGTAACGATTTATTCAAACGTAACTTCCTGCTGATGAACGCCTTGTTTGAACTGCAAGAAATATTACTGCCAAAGCAATGGCTGCAAGTCAAAGCCATGGAAATCCAAATCTTCCGCTTAGTCCCATCGAACGTTAACCTGCTGATTATGCAAGATACGTCCCTGCGTGAGTATTATCTCGATTGGAATAACTACGATACCAGCGAAAACGTAGTGCGTGAATTGCTTGAGGCCTTCTGGAGCAATTATAAGAGCTATATTGGCTTAAATATCAATCTGATGAATAAGGGTAATGCACTGCGGGTTTTCGAATTAGACGAGAGTGCTACCGCCCGTGATATCCGCAAGCAATGGCGCCGTTTAGCGCTCAAGTGGCACCCAGACAGACCCGAAGGTGATGCGGCGCGTTTTCGCGAAGTGTGTGAAGCGTGGCAGTCACTTAGGGACATTGCCTAAGCATTTCACCAGCGAGAGCACTTGCCATTAATCAACAACTATCGAATCGTTACCTATCGACACCTATCGCTTTAGCGGTGTGATCCTGTCTGCACTATTGCGACGCCAAGGCGACGCTAAAGTAAATCTAAGACAAAACTTCCATTGGGATCACAGATTTAGCCCAGTCGCGACGGGCCAATTCAGTCATAATTAAGCCTTTCCATTTAACCTGAACCTATGCGTTACGCTGGCATTTTGGCTAGCTAAACTTCTAGATTGAAGCTCACTTTATGGCTTATGTTGGCCGTTAAATTTTGCCGATAACAACAACTGACACAGTGAATTTAATCCCACCGAATTTGAGGAAACTATGATTAAACAATTAGCCTTGGCTGTTACCTTAGCGATTGCACCCTTGAGCACCTTTGCCGCCAATTTTGTTGAAGGCACACATTACACTCAAATCTCGACCAAAGCGCCTAGCAGCGAACCAAAACTCACTGAATTCTATTCATTTTATTGCCATAACTGCTTCAATATGGAAACCAACTATTTGCCTGATATCAAGGCAAACCTCAACAAACAGATAAGTTTCGACAATAAGCATGTCGACTTTATGAATAGCGACATTGGCACCGAAGTGATGCGTTCATTAGCCGTGATCCAAAGCCTTGATAACAAAGACGCCTTAACCCATGCCATGTTTACCGCAATCCAAGGTGCTGAGGGCGCAAACGGCCACGATCACAGTGCACCAGGCCATCAGCACGAGCCGCAAATTAACAGCCGTGATGACATCAAAAAAGTCTTCGCCCAATTTGGCGTCGATGCCGCTAAATACGACGAATTAGCCGATAGCAAAAGCACCGATGAAAAGCTGGCCCTGTGGCGCACTCAGCAAAATGAATTCAAAATCGACAGCGTCCCCGCCTTTATCGTGAACGATAAATACGCAGTAAACTTAAACAGCATCAAAACCTTAGATGAGTTGATTGGGTTAATTAACTATCTTGCCATTGAGAAAGATGCCGCAGCTGCTAAAACCTCATCGGGTGGCAGCCTAGGCTGGTTATTTTTAGTCTTCGC
The DNA here is from genome assembly GCF_031931965.1 of Shewanella sp. SP2S2-6. NCBI lineage: Bacteria > Pseudomonadati > Pseudomonadota > Gammaproteobacteria > Alteromonadales > Shewanellaceae > Shewanella > Shewanella sp. SP2S2-6. The sequence goes on from NZ_JAUOEQ010000002.1 coordinate 162,261, forward strand.
CGCCGCAATTGGTGTGACACGTCAGCAACGTCTAAGCTAATTCCAGACACATAGGTTCGTTTAAGGTACAAGCGTTAATCCAAGATACGCGCTAGCATAAAAAATGGCCTCCAAATTAGGAGGCCATTTTTATTCGCATTCGATACAAGCTTGCAATATAAGTACTTAATTCAATCGCCTATATAAACACAGTCACTTAGTGATATTTTCCAATCTATTATTGGCGAATAAAATCGAGAATATGGCTCGCTGCCAAGACTAAATGTACGATCAAGAAACCGATAAAAGCCTGCGCAAAAATTTGATGATAACTGCGCCACGCCAGCGCTGTGGGTGTGCCTTGAAATAACAACCAAGCGACACCCGTAATCCCAGTCGCCACCAGCAACAGCATGCCTATACCTTCGATGGCACTAAATAACCCTTTGCCGCCTGCGACGGGGAATTTGCCTTTTGTGAGTCCAACCATATCCTGTTTTAACTGCGCCCAATCGCCAGCTAGCCAACCAAAGTACTGGTGCCATTTGCCATGCAAGGTATTGCTGAGCAAGAACAATATCCCCAGCACTGCGCACGCTAACCCTAAATACACATGCAAATAGTCCCAAAAACCGGCGTTATCGGGTATCCGTCGGCCCATAAAAATCCACGGGCTGGCACACACGAGTAAACTGCTCGATATCACAATCCACACATGCAGATACGCCATCATGACTCGGAACAAGGAGCTGAGTTTACTCATCATATTTTTCATCCTACTTAATGCTTCCTTTGCCCTTTGCGATGAATGCATTCGTGACGGCTTAATGAGCGCGAATAAAGTGGGCTAGGGGCAAAACGCGGCGCCGTGATTTAATGCCAAAATTAGGCGCGATGGATCTGCTCACCAAAATCAGCCACTTTCTGCCAATCCGTGTATTCCACATTCGTAACAGGATCCGTAGGTCCTTTCGTTAGCCACATGATGAAACGGATGATATTTCTATCTAAGGCGTTATAGCCTTGATAGTTCAAGTTACCACCAAAAACTCGTAATAACTGTGGCCGCCAAGTGGTTTTACTTAAGAATGCCTGCATATAAGGATTAGTTTCTGGCGTGTTTTTCTCGGGTTTACGCGCCACTAAGCTAACGGAGAAAAAACCACTGACCTTATCCGTCAACACGGCTTGATGCTTTTCGATAAATTCGTACAAGCTAGGATTATGTTTACCATGGCGAATACTGGCGCCTATGATGATTTTATCGAACTCAGTGAGCGCGGGAGCGGCCTTGATATCAGCGGTAACCACGTCATTGTCCAAGGCCGTTAACTGCTGCGCGAGCTTAGTTGCAATCTTTTGGGTCTGGCCGTGAACACTAGAATAAATGATGAGAATTCTTTTCAATTTAGCCTCGATTAATCCCAAGTAAAATAACCATTAAGATATTTCATATTAGGTGATTTACCCTGCAATTTACATGAAATAGATCACGGGCTTAGCCCCAAACCACTCAGGTATATGCGGTAGTTTTAGCAAGCTCACAAAAAAAGGCAAACCCTGAGGTTTGCCCATACTGAAATACAGTAAACAGGATGAATCGACAAATCATCCTGTCACGCTTTACAAAGACATTAAAAATGCAATGACTTGCTCACGTTCATTTTTAGATAAATTCATAAAGGCAATTTGACTCTTTTCAGCTTCACCACCATGCCACAATATCGCTTCTTCTAGAGTTGCGGCTCGTCCATCATGTAAGAAACCGGCTTGAGGATTAACCGTCTGAGTTAAACCTATACCCCATAGTGGCCTTGTACGCCATTCGCTTCCCGAGGCTAAAAAGTCTGGTCGGCCATCGGCGAGCCCTTCGCCCATATCGTGTAATAATAAATCAGTGAAGGGATATATCTTCTGTCCTTTTAAGCTATCACTCATGGCTCGTCCACCAATGTCGCCACTCGTTTTAGTGGTATAAGAGGGCACATGACAAGCGGTACAATTAAGTTGAGTGAATAATCTCGCTCCCTCTCTTACATTCGGTTGAGCGACATTCCGCCTTGCAGGAACGGCCAAGGTTTCAGCATAAAAAACAACAGCATCACTGAACTCAGCTCCGACTTCAGGCGCACCATTTTCATCTTCCCCTGTATCAATAAAACCTGTTCGAGTGAGATAAGCATCATGTAGCGCCGTACCTTTGATACTTTCATCGGGGAATAAAGGATTGGTTATGCCAATATCGCCACGCAGTGCACCTAGGGATTGTACACGCACACTTGGGGTATTCGCCTTCCAACCAAAACGGCCTAAAGACACAGGTTCCTGATCACCCGCTTGTGCCTTCACAGCATCAAAAACATAGTTTGCCCTTGCAGAAATACCATCATGATTTGCATCATTTTCATCGACATGTTGCAAAATATCCTCTTGCGCAATCGCTTCGAGCAAACCTAAGCCAAATACTGGCATTCCATTACGCCATCCCATTAACACATCGTCTTGCAAAAGATTTGAGGTCAAATTGGGGCTTTGCTTAGTTTCTCCTGGCGCATCATAGGGGTTTTCCACTTCAAATAGCGGCTTCTTCAATAAGACTTCAGTACCGTCTGGGTAAGTCACTGATTTTGTATCATAGGATAAGTAAACATCCGCTTGCCCAATAAACTGATTCTGTTGCCAATCACCACGTGCTTGCAGTACGCCTCGATGAAACAGTTGTCCGCCGAAATCAGGTACTGGAATGGGTGCACAATAATCATTACTCACATCGCCTTTAATACAGACGTCATTGGCAGCCTTACTTATCCGCAAAAAGATGCCCGCATCCGATCCCAGTTTGACTCGTGCCTGACCTGCGCTGACTTGTGGAGTCGAGTTGCGTCCATCACGTTGATGGCATGCATTGCAGTTAGCGTTATTAAATACGGGGCCTAAACCATCTAACTCAGGGTGTTCAGCGTTTGGTGCCGTGGTAAAAGAAGTCTCAAAAAACTTATCGCCCGCCATGTGCAGCGCAAGTTCAGTCGCTGTTAGATTTACCGATGGTGTAGAGAAACCATGTCCTGAATTGCCTGCATCAAAGGTTGTCGTTGCGCCGCCGCTGGCAGTGATATCCGTATATTCAGGATAAACAATGGGTTCAGGTATGGGTGTATCAACATCTTGTGCATCGCCACTGCCACCACAGGCGCTCAGCTGTAAACAGCCAATGAAAAATGCAGGTAATAAAACGTGTCTGTTATTCATCAAAAATCTCACACAAATAAAATGACAAAGCAGCAACTATGCAATTGCATCCTTGCTGCTTAAGACATAACTCACCAAACGGGTTCCGTCGTTTAGCGTCATTTCATGACAATGCGAAGAACCTCTATCGCCTTAGCATTGCTCTGAATATGAAATTAAGATTTCCAACGAGAAAGTAATGGTATGACATCAGACTCAAGTGTGGTTTTCAGCTTAGTCAAGGCATCCACAGCCACTTGAATTCGCGCTCTTCCCGCATCATCTTTAATCGCTTGGCGGAAAGGCTGTTGATTGCTGCCGGCAATAGCGCGGATCTTGATAATGGCATCATCGATTTCACTGCTAACACGTGTCGCTAAGTTCGCATCGGCAGCGGCCACGAAGTTAATGATGCCCTGACGATCACTGTTACCGGTAAACTCTCCTTGATATACATTTCGTACACCAATGATGTTATTGGCAAAGTCATCTAATGAGTTCCAAGAATATTGCGACTCCACCTTTGAAGTATCGGCGGTGGCAAGGGAATCACCAAAGGGATCAGCAATCTTACCGTTACCGACCTCATCGACAATCGCAATCATGCCATTGATCAACTCTTCAACTACAGCCAATTGCGATGAGTAAATAGTATTGCCTGCTACACCGGGATTCTTCAGCAACTCAGCGTAGGGTTTAGCGGCAGCATCTTGCGGATTGTGGTTTATCTGCCAAGCATCGTCGAGTTGCTTAGTGTAATCACGGAACACTTCGGCCAATGCAATGAGATACTCACGTTCTTTTGCTGTTAACTGACTGATAGGTTTAGTATTACCATTCACACCATCGCCGAATAATAAGAATTCAATGGTATGAAAACCTTGTACATCATCGTTCCAGCCCTTAATGGTCTCAGCATCAAAACCTGAGTTAGTATTTAGCTGTGTTTGTAGATCGGTCGTATTGAGTGGCCAGCTATCAAGATGTGGATCGATGCTAAGTGAGTCAACTGGGCCAAAAATATGTGATTCACCTTGTTCCCAAGGTAAACGTGCCGCTTTCCACGCAGCTTGAGCTGCGTCTAAATCCGCTTGTGCTGTTGAGTTAGTTAGCTTCTGAGTCGCCAGTAAAAGTGCTTCCGCTTTCGCGGCTAAGTCCGCATAACCAGCCACGATAACGTCATCGGTCAAGTTAATGATCATCTCAGTGGCGACGTAACTAAAGCGATTATCCGGTGTAGTTGGTGTTGTGGGCGTTGAATCATCCGATCCAGAACCACCACAGGCAGCTAAGGTACTCATAAGGGCGATGGCTATTGCCGTTTTACGTAATGTCATAGTGCTTAATGTCCTATTTGTTCCATCAAAAGTGAATGTGACTAGAGCGAAAATTGATAACCCACGCCAAGGGCGAAGAAATTAGTATCTGGAATGCTCGCGACAGCCACTTGTTGTAAGCCTGCTTCCGCTTTAATCACTATCTGTGGGATAGGGAAATAGTTAATGCCGACACTGGTCCAAGTATTTTCAAAACGCTGAGTCGCTGTGCCAGTTTCGACTTCCATCAAAGGATTGGAATAATCTATGTTGGCAAATACGGTTAACGGAAGAGAGGTGAAATGATTCAAATCGATGCCAGCTTCAACAAAGAAAGCCTGTGACTGCGATCCCAACTGTGCGAAGTTACCGGGCCTTAAGCCTGGCGTTGTTTTATTTGCTTGAGTAATGGCATCGCTGTCGCTTAAGGTACCGTAGAGATACTGACCGCGTAAGATCCAAGGACCTTCAACATAAGCCGCTGCGACGGACACTATGCTAACTGTGCCATCCACATTGATTTTATTACTCTTGTGACGATTACCACTGGTATTGCCATAGTAGTAAGCGACACCAACGGCGGAACCTTTCTTAAAGTTGCCGTAATCTAAACGTCCTGCAAATGCTAAATCGTCGCCATTAACATGCTCGAATCGTTTTTGATGACCCGACGCTGCCCAATCATAGGTTCTAAAATATTCTGAATTGAGACCACTGATAATTTGGGCCTGATAGTGGAAATCAGCCATTTCACCATATATACCGATACCGTTTTCATTCCAAACGGCGGGGATCATGGCGGCTTCGCTTCGATGACGCATCACGGTAAGATATTGATTTGGTTTGTGCAGCATACTGGTCAAGCCAATAGGAACATGGATATTACCAAATTTAATACCAAAGGCTTTAGACGGACGATAACGCAGCTCGGCCTTTTCAATCATCACCTCACCGCCAGCTTCGACTTCAGTTTCAAATTCACCGAACTCATCAAAACCATCGTATTCTAAGGCGACGCCTGTGCCGCCATGTTCATACTCTATTTCGACTTCCATGCTCCAAGCATCGGTAAATTGATAGCCGAACTCAGTGACAACGCGCTCTAAATCGAAACGATTACGGCGCTCTGGTGTGGTGTCTTGGACGTTATCAAAGTACTCATCACTGGTATAAACGGCGGTACCGTAGGATTGAAATGAAAACTTGCTAAGTTTATCGGCGGCGGTTTCAACACTATCTACCGCGGTATTGGTCTTAGTTTGATAGTCTGCCTGCTGAACTTGCTGCTGTTTCTGTTGCGCAGCTAATTCTGATAACTGCTGCTTTAATTCTTGTAATTGAGCCTCTTGCCTTGCGATAGCCTGCTCTAAAATCGCAGGGTCCGTCGCTGCCTGTGCAGTGCAATTAACCCCACCTATGAACGCAGTGACCAAGATGGCCAGTGAACTCAACTTTAACTCTGCTCTCATTTCTTTCTCCGCGCTGTGTAACAGCTTCCCCGTAAATGCGCGAACAAAATAGATCAATTGAGAATGATTTGCATTAGAATTTACAATTAAATTTACAAACAAATTACATTAGTATCTGATTGTATAGCGGATCTGACGGCCGTATTTTTATTCAAAGAAATCGCTATATTGATTCATAAACCACACACTCTTTAAGCGTTAAGTGATCTAGCCTATTAGCCAAAAAAGCATTAGCATTTGCACACTTATCGCCTGAGTCCATATCCATGAAATCCATTCAAACCAAAGATCCTAAAGCACTCTTGCTATGGATGACCTTTGTAATGTCGCTCGTGTTTGCCGTTTGGCAGGCACTGCTCAATAACTTCGTGATTGAAAAAGCTCAGTTCACTGGTGCTGAAATCGGCATGTTACAAAGCCTGCGCGAGATCCCGGGTTTTTTGGCTTTTACCGCCATTTTTGTGCTTTTACTCATTCGAGAACAAGCCTTCGCCCTGCTTTCTCTGGCCTTGTTATGCATTGGCGTAGCAGTGACAGGTTTCTTTCCTCAAGTCATAGGCCTGTATCTGACGACGGTATTGATGTCTGTTGGATTTCACTATTTTGAAACCATCAACCAATCACTGACGCTGCAGTGGGTCGATAAAAAAGATACTGCGGGTTTTATGGGGAAAGCACTGGCGTGGCGCTCGGCCGCGGCCTTAGTGGGCTACGCCAGTATTTGGCTGGTGATGACCTGGTTGAAACTAGACTATCAACACATGTATCTGATTATTGGTGCGTTAGGTCTAGTCATGGTGCTAACTATGGCTTGGTATTATCCAAAATTTGAGACCACGGAAGTCCAACATAAAAAAATCATCCTGCGTAAGCGCTATTGGCTCTATTACCTGCTGACCTTTTTCTCGGGTGCGAGACGGCAAATTTTTATGGTGTTTGCGGGCTTTATGATGGTCGAAAAGTTTGGTTATAGCGTGAGTGAAATTACCGCGCTGTTCTTAATAAACTATGTCGTCAATCTGCTGTTTGCGCCTGCGATTGGGCGGTTTATTGGCCGAATTGGTGAGCGTAATGCGCTGACAGTGGAATACGTCGGACTCATCATAGTCTTCATCAGTTACGCCTTAGTCGAGCAAGCACACATGGCTGCAGCGCTGTATGTGATCGACCATTTACTGTTTGCTATGGCTATCGCGATGAAAACCTATTTTCAAAAAATCGCCGACAGCAAAGATATTGCCGCCACTATGTCGGTGAGTTTCACCATTAATCACATTGCCGCTGTGATTATTCCTGTGCTTTTGGGCTTATTATGGTTAACCGATCCCGCCTTGGTATTTTACATAGGCGCAGGCTTTGCCGTATGTTCGTTAATTCTGGCGCTCAATGTACCGCGCCATCCTGAACCGGGTAATGAAACCTTATGGTCTTGGACGAGCAAAAAAGCGAAATCCATCGCTAAAGCGGTCGAATAAAGCGGCATAATAACGGGCCTAGGAATAAGCTAAGCTCAATGTTGAGTTTAGAACTGAACGCTAAAGTGATCGCCATCTAAGCTAGGCAAATAAGTTCGACAGATAAAGGTGAGCGCTATGCCCTCACTTCACCCCTAATGCAGGCTCAAGGATTAACGCGATGAAGGATTCAGATATTTTAATGTTGGCAGAAGAAGGCGAGTCAACATCCGAGGCATCTGCTCGCAAGAAAGCCCTGCTACTCGGCCGTCAATTAGGCTTAGCCAGTGAGCAAGAATATCGCCCTGCGAATGCTTCCATCGCCGAACGCGCCCAACATAGAGCCCGCAAGTTATCGAGCCAGTATCAAGCCAATGTGGAAACCATTTTTGCCTTAGCCCTCAGTTATACGCCATCTGATGTGACAGGAGTCGATCTCGATCCCGACTGGAGTCATCAATTCTTTTTGATGGCGGAGCAAATCCATAACCGTAGGATGCAAGACTTGTGGGCACGGATATTATCGAGCGAGATAGTCAATCCCGGCAACTTCAGTCTGCGCACCTTAGCGCTACTTAAGCAACTGACGCACAGGGAAGCACAAATCCTTGAAAAAGCCCTCGGCATGGCGGCTAAGGTCAATAGCGAACAGCGCCTAAAACTCATCAGCGGCTATCGCTTATCCGGTGGTATTGGCCAGTATTTTCGTAAAACGACCTCAGTCAATTTAGGCTTATCCCAGTTTGGCCTACCCTACTCGAGCATTCTGACCTTAGTCGATGCGGGAATACTGCACAGCAGCGAGTTCGAAACCGGCTTACTCAACAATAAAACACCGATTCAATTTGCCCTGCAAGGCATACAAATGAAGCTCACGCCTAAGAGCGGCAATCTGCTTTTTAGCTATTATCGCTTAACGCCGATTGGTGATGAACTGGCCCAACTCGTGCAACCTAAGCCGGATCAAGAATACCTCAAGGCCCTGCAACTCTTGTTCGCTAAGGATTTTAAAATAGAATAACACCCCATAAAAATAAAATATAAATCAACAACATAACCAGCAAAACCCAGAAATAATAAAGGAGCCTAAAGGCTCCTTTTAAGTAAGATAAGGGCTAAATGTTAAGCTAGCGCTTTAGCCCTATCGGCATTGATAACATTGATTGCCGTCAGATAATCGATTAAGGCGCGCACTTGAGTCGCTAAATCGCCTTTGCTGGTATCTATGGTCAATTCTGCCGCTAATGGCGCTTCATAAGGTGATGAAATACCAGTGAAATTACTGATTTCACCACTGCGTGCTTTCACATATAACCCCTTAGGATCACGCTGCTCGCACACACTTAATGGCGTCGACACATGCACTTCAATGAACTGACTGGCAGGGAAACGGGCACGAATGCTATCGCGCTCCTCACGAGTCGGGGAAATAAAGGCCGATAACACCACAAGCCCAGCATCCACCATTAATTTGGCCACTTCGCCGACACGGCGCAGGTTCTCGTCACGGTCTTCAACCGTAAACCCTAAGTCTTTACACAGTCCATGGCGCACATTATCGCCATCAAGCAAATAAGTGTGGAATCCCGCCTCAAATAACGCCCGCTCTAATGCGCCAGCCAGTGTCGACTTACCCGCGCCAGACAGTCCGGTAAACCAGAGTAATACTGGATTTTGGCCTTTCTGTTCGGCTCTGGCGGCTTGATCTACAGGATGTTGATGCCACACGATATTTGTCATAAAAACTCCTCAATCCCTATGCTGTTAAACGACTAACACAAGGGCAATAAACTCAAGCTAATCACTAAAATGGAAAGATGATCGGCACCATAAATATCACTATCAGGGAATACAGCACAGATAACGGCAATCCTAGGCGGACGAAGTCACTGAAGCGATAATTACCCGCATTAAACACCATCAAATTGGTTTGATAGCCGTAGGGTGAAATAAAGCTCGCACTGGCACCAAAAACCACGGCCATAATAAAAGGCCTTGCATCGACGCCGTAATTAAGCGCAATCGCGTAGGCGATAGGGAAAGCCAGCGCTGCGGCAGCATTGTTAGTGACTAATTCCGTCAACAACAAGGTCATAAAATACACACCGATAAACGCGCCAAACACCCCATAACCATTAATAACCGAGAGTAATCCTTGGGCTAAACTGTCCGCAAGGCCGGTGCTCATCATCAAGTTAGCTAGCCCTAATGCACTCCCCACTATCACCACTAACTCCAATGGAAAACGGCGTTTAAGCTCAGCCAAAGTAACAGCGCCAATAACAAAATAACTCAGCAGCAGGAGCACTAAACCTTTAGCCAATGGCAATACACCGGTGACACTCAAAACGATCGTGACCGCAAAGCCGAGCAATACCCAACGACCACGGCGACTGTCTAACCGCACATTCAAATCTAAGCCGCTAATCGCCGCAAATTCTGAACTCAATTTTGCGCTATTGCTAAAACCATCGCCTGGCGTCAATAACAACACATCACCGGGTTGCAGAATAATGTCGCCAAGCCCGCCCTTCAGCGGATGATTGCCGCGGCGGATCGCCATCACGGCCGCATCGAACTGTTCACGAAAACGTGACTCTTTCAACGAACTGCCGACTAAACGGGATGATGGCGCGAGCACAGCTTCAACTAAATTTTGTCCCTTGGCTTGATGCTTACCAAACCAATCTAAACCATCGAATTGATGCAATAACTCAACCGATTCCACCGCGCCACTAAAACGCAGTACGTCGTCCGCTTGCAGCACTAACTGGGGCGGCACTGGGCAAATACAAATGCCGCTGCGCTCTAACTCAACCAGATATAACTTTTTCAGTGCCCTGAGTTTGTTATCGACCACACTGCGGCCGACTAAGGACGAGCCCTTTGCCACATGGGCTTCGAGCAAATAAGGCAGCGCCTCTTCATCCGATTCTTCCCGTCTGTCGGGCAGAATGTTCGCCAGTAGGATCAGCAATAACATACCTGCGATAACGATCACCACGGCGACCGGTGTGAACTCGAAGAACCCTAAGGCGGGCAAGCCGGCGTTCTCCACAAAGGAGTTCACAATCAGGTTGGTCGAGGTGCCAATCAGGGTCAGTGTGCCACCTAAAATTGCCGCATAATTCAACGGTAATAATAACTTAGCAGGTGCGTGCGCTTGATTGCGACGCACAACCCCAATAAGCGACGCCACCACAGCCGTGTTATTGGTAAAGGACGACAGCAAGGCAGTAGATAACCCGAGTTTTGCCATTGTCGTAGGCAAAGAACTATTGCCTATGACTTGACTCAACTTTCCCAGCAGGGAGGTTTTTTCCAATGCCGTCGCAGCCAATACCAAGAGGACAAGTGTGACTAAGCCAATATTGGTAAAGCTTGTTAATGCGGTATCGAGCGCAACCATGCCAAGCAAATAACAGAGCAAAAATGCAAATAAAAACAATACCGCAGGATTAATACGGCCGCTAATTAAGCCAGCAACAAGCCCTAACAAAATAATCGCTAACAGCCACAAGTCACTCACAAATTAAGCTCCAAGCTTAGAAATATCTATCGCTTGCCAATGGGGGAAGTGTTTACGCACTAAAGCATTAAACTCGACTTCAAAGGCACTAAATTGCGATGCGGTTTGTTTGTTAACATGCTGGCCCGACACCACCATCACTGCGGCAACCGTCGCATTACTCAGGCGATCGATTAAGATCATTCCACCCGTATCACGCACTAACGAATAGGCATCAAACACTATGTCTTCGGTCAGCTCTAAGGTCACGCGAGCAATGGCGTTTAACCCAAGCGTATCCGTCGCGCTGCGCGCTAAGGTATTAACATCAACCACATAATCGATGCCAGTCACAGAGGCTTGCGTCTTCTTACCGGCCACTTTGATGTCGTATAACTGGCCGAGTTGCAATGGCTTTTCATCCATCCACACTATGTCAGCGCTGATCACGTTAGCGACGGCTGGCGCAGAATCCGGTCTTGCCAGTAAATCGCCACGGGAAATATCAATTTCATCTTCCAGCGTGATCGTCACAGCTTGGCCAGCAACCGCTTCTTGTATGTCGCCATCGAAGGTAACAATGCGTTCAACCTTGCTGCGTTTGCCCGATGGCAAAGCGATTAATTCGTCGCCGACATTGATAATGCCAGAGGCTAAAGTACCCGCAAAACCGCGAAAATCTAAGTTAGGACGCGACACATATTGCACAGGGAAACGCACGGGCAATGCGGTGAGTTCACGTTGCGTATCAATGGTTTCTAACAGCTCAAGCAGAGTACCGCCTTGATACCAGTCGCTTTGGGTGCTGCGCTCAACCACGTTGTCACCATTAAGCGCCGATAAGGGCACAAAGTGGATATCGAGGTTACCGAAATCTTTAACGAAATCGGTAAAATCGGCGCGAATACGGTTGAATACTTGCTCGTCAAACCCAAGTAAATCCATCTTGTTTACGGCAACGACAAAGTGACGAATACCCAGTAATGAGGCGATAAACGCATGGCGCTTAGTCTGAGTCTGCACGCCATAGCGAGCATCGACTAAGATCACCGCCAAATCACAGGTCGATGCACCCGTTGCCATGTTGCGCGTGTACTGTTCATGCCCTGGGGTATCGGCGATGATGAACTTACGCTTATCACTTGAAAAGTAACGGTAAGCCACATCGATAGTGATGCCCTGCTCGCGCTCAGCTTGCAGACCATCCACCAGCAAAGCTAAGTCAATCGCTTCACCTGTGGTACCCATCTTAGCGCTGTCGCTCTTTAGGCTCGCCAATTGATCTTCATAGATCTGGGCGCTGTCGTGTAACAGACGGCCGATTAAGGTACTCTTGCCGTCATCCACACTGCCACAGGTTAAAAAGCGCAGTAAGCCTTTGTTCTGCTGCTGAGCTAGATATTCTTTCACACCATGGAGGGTAATTTCTGCCGCCATGCGATTGGTTTTATTGACCGCTTTGTCCATCTTGTTCTCACTCTTGATCTGCTTGGCTACAGGTCGCGCTTTACCAACGCACCTTCGCGAAATAGGGTTAACCTTGCCGAGATTAGAAGTAGCCTTGACGCTTCTTCTGCTCCATCGAGGCACTTTGATCTGAGTCGATCAATCGGCCCTGACGTTCGCTTGAACGGGTTAACAGCATTTCTTCAATAATCTTCTCTAGGCTGTCGGCCTCAGAATGCATGGCAGCAGTAAGTGGGTAGCAACCTAAGGTTCTAAAACGCACCACTTCTTCTTTAAACTGCTCGCCCTCGGCTAACTTCATCCGCTCGTCGTCGGCCATGATTAACTGACCGCCGCGCTCAACCACTTGACGTTTAGCCGCAAAATACAAAGGCACTAACTCAATGTTTTCTTGATAGATATATTGCCAAATATCCAGCTCAGTCCAGTTAGATAACGGGAATACGCGAATACTTTCGCCCTTGTTCACTGCGCCATTATAGGTGCGCCACAGTTCTGGACGTTGGTTTTTAGGGTCCCATCTGTGGTGACGGTCGCGGAACGAATACACACGCTCTTTGGCACGAGATTTCTCTTCATCGCGGCGAGCCCCACCGAAAGCCGCATCGAAACCGTATTGGTTAAGTGCTTGCTTTAAGCCTTGGGTTTTCATGATGTCAGTGTGTTTCGCACTGCCATGGTCGAAAGGGTTAATCCCCTGCGCCAACCCTTCTGGGTTAATGTGCGTCAGTAACTCGAAGCCAAATTTCTTTGCCTGCGCATCACGGAACGCGATCATCTCTTTGAATTTCCAACCCGTGTCGACATGCAGCAACGGGAATGGGATCTTGCCCGGATAAAAGGCTTTACGCGCTAAGTGCAACATAACGGAAGAATCTTTCCCGATGGAATACAACATCACAGGATTATCGAATTCGGCTGCAACTTCACGAATGATCTGGATGCTCTCGGCTTCCAGTTGTTGTAAGTGGCTTAATTCACGCCCGGCCATACTATTCTCCGTTTACCTTAAATTCGCCGTGTTACCACAGCATGGATTAGCTTAATTTGTTTAATATTTTTAACTACTTAATAGCTTTGACTGTTTGCGGCTTAGTTTATCGACGCGCCCGAGACTCTAACCGATTGAGTCTGTTCATCGCTGACCTGAGTCGATTCAATCGCTTCAGGTTTGAACCAATGCAAGGTGTCATTCAGCGTGACGACTTCACCTATGATCATCAAAGCTGGCATTTGTAATTCTGGATCGGCGGCAAGCTGTTCAAGCTCACCTAAACGGCCGATAAAACGACGTTGCTCTTTAGTGGTTGCCTTTGACACTATCGCCACGGGTGTTTCAGGGCTTCGGCCCGCATCGACTAAACCTTGGCGAATAATGCCTGCGTTCAGAATCCCCATATACACGACTAAGGTATTGTTAGGATTAGCATAACCTTGCCAATCCATAGGGCGACTCTCTAACTGACAATGGCCAGTGATAAAAGTGACGCCTTGGGCATGGTCTCTGTGGGTTAGGGGAATTCCCGCATAGGCTGACGTGCCGCTGGCAGCAGTAATGCCGGGAACGACTTCAAACTCAACCCCAGCTTCGACTAAAGTTTGTAACTCTTCGCCCCCGCGGCCGAAAATAAAAGGATCGCCGCCCTTAAGGCGCACCACATTTTTACGGGTGTAGGCTTTAGTGACAAGTAACTGATTAATCTCGTCCTGTGCGGCGCTATGCTTGCCCGCACGTTTACCTACGGCAATCTTCTCAGCGTCTTTGGGAATAAGATCGAGGATATCTTGGCTGACTAAAGCATCGTATAGCACTGCATCAGCAGTTTTAAGGATGCGCCATGCCTTTAACGTCAATAGCTCAACGTCGCCGGGACCTGCACCCACCAGCCAGACTTTGCCTTTGGCCGCTTGGCCCGGTAAAGAGAAAATTTCCATCAGAATCCCCAAGATCACTTTAGTCTGTAGAAATATAGCGCGTCTTATATTCCATAATAAATAGATAATTATTAGTTTTTATATCATTTAGATATAAAAGAATGAGTGACCACTCACTTAAAGTGGGGAAAACCTTGGGTTTCAAAATCAAAAATGCCCTAAATCCAAGTTAACCCATTGAAATAAAAATGACTTAATAAGATTAAGCGAATTGCATCAAAATAATTTCTGTCCGCTAAGTGCATGATTTTGGCACTATGTTATTGCCAAAAATTCTACCTAAACATGTCTCTATGGGACTAAAAATGGCTGACTACAAGATTTGTCATTAAGTGACACAGGATTTTTCCATAACCATAAATTCACTTTCTAATGTTAAGCTGGAAATAACTATCTTTGTTGAGTACGACTGACAAATAAATAAACACATCAAGGAGGGCAGATGAAACCACTTTACTCAGGTATTGCATTGGCAGGGCTATTAGCCTGTACGGACATAAATGCCGAAGAATCATTAGTCAAAGGAAGAGTAAAAGATGAACTTGCCACGGCGGATCTACCTTTTGTGATTACGCCACATAAAGTGAATTACCTTTTACCAGTTACCTACAGCCCAGATCCCAACATGGCACCTTTCACCGAAGATGCAATACTCAACCCCTATTCATTAGATGAGTTTGAGGCTAAGTTCCAAATCAGTTTTAAATTTCCTATTTGGTACAATGTGTTTGGTGATAATGGCCATTTATTTTTTGCTTACACCAATCAATCCTATTGGCAGGTTTATAACAAAGACACTTCATCGCCTTTTAGGGAAACCAATCACGAGCCTGAAGTCTTTATGCTGTTTAATAACGATTGGAAAATTGGCAGTGTGACCAATTCCTTTTGGGGATTTGGTGCCGTACATCAATCGAATGGTAAAGCAGGGCCACTTTCCCGCAGTTGGAATCGACTCTATGCCACTATGATTTTTGATGCAGGCCCACTCGCCTTCTCCACCAAAGTGTGGTGGCGTATTCCTGAAGATGAAAAAACAGATCCATATAAAGCCAGCGGCGACGATAACCCTAATATTGATGACTATATAGGTAAAGCAGAGTTTATTGGCGTTTATGGTATCGATGAACATAGATTCACTTTAACCGTTAAAACGAATCTAGAAGATATCGACAGAGGCTCAGCAGAACTGACTTGGAGTCATCCTATCGTCGGCAACTTACGCTTTTATACTCAATACTTTAATGGTTATGGCGAAAGCCTAATCGATTACAACTATCACAATCAACGTATTGGTATCGGAATTTCACTCAACGATATTCTTTAAGAAAGATATACCCACTTGATCCCGCTATTTAAGATTGTTTGGGTATATAAAGTGACTAAGTACAAAAATCGACCATAATTTGCTGCTAATCTACCAAACCTGCTGCTAAATTGCTCAGATGGACCTGAGTTTATGGCTCAGCGGGACGATTTACATTGATCCGAATGGCATTTAAGCCGATAGTCGCACACCTTTTTGTGCCCTGAAGCAGCGCCTTAACATCATGGAGGAATATGAGTTTTAGCTACCGCAGCATAGTCATGCTACTCAGTGTCATTATTTTCGCGAGCTTACTTAAGCTCGCGTTTTTCGCTGTGCCAAAAGATAACACTGCACCTATGCTTAATGCGCAAGAGGTACGCCAAGATCTCTATGCCTTATTGGATCAAATCGAGCAACACTCAGCGTTTTATGCCTTAACGACCGACAAAGCCAACCCGCAGCTTAAATTTATGGCTAGCCTTATTGTTGAACAGTATCAAGATATTACTCCCAATGATCGCTTTGCTGCTGAAGTCACTAAATTACTCAATACCCTCAAAGATCCAGGCGCTCAAGTGCATAACTTCGATGATCAAAGCGGCGAACTCCCGTTAACCTTACGACCACTTAACGACCAGTGGTTAGCCTTAGATAGCAATAATAGTCCAATCAACAACGACTTTCCCTTTGTGACTCATATCGACGGTTTACCTATGAGTAAATGGGTGGCAGCCAGCCAGGCCTATCTACCTGAGCCTGCAAAACAGAGCCAAGAAATGCAGTTACCTTGGCTGAAAAAACTGAACCTGCTGCGTGAAGATTTGGGGCTCAGCATCAAGCCCTATGTGCTGGTTACGCTGATTAATGATGATCTGCAAACCCAGCAGGTGACTCTCGCCCTGCCAAGCCGCGAACCGCAGACTCAATTAGTGGAAAATAATCAAGAAGATCAGACACAAGATATGAGTGTTTTTGAATTCATTAATCAGTTATCTCAGTTTGAGCGCACCGAATTTCAAGACACTCCAAATCAATTAGAAACAGTTAACAATACTACGGTCAAACTGAAGATCAGCGATCTGTACGCCTTTGAATTGGATAGAGATCTACAGCAAGAACTGCTCAAGGGTATGACGCATCCATTACTGATCATCGACTTACGTGATGCTAGTGGTTTTAGCCCAAAGTTATTGACCCTATTATCGCGATATCAAGATGCGGATTTAAATAACACTTTAGCGCCGAACGTGATGGGATTTGCACACTATCGCCGCTCACCGGAGCTGAGAAATGACTATCTGCAGCCACTCAACTTTAAGCCTTTAGCTGCGCTCGAATACAGTGTGCCACGACTAAAATCCCTCACCCGCAACTTACCCTCAGTCGATGAAGATAAATTCAGCCCTTGGTATATTCGCACTAAACCTGCGGTGACTCCTGAAGGGCGAAATCGCTTAGCGCTGCTCGTGAGCCCTAAATGCCGCCAAGAATGTGAGTGGATTGCCTATCGCACTAAATCTTGGTCTAGGGCGAATTTGATTGGTGAAAAAACCTCGGGCGACTTTGCTCGACAGTACCATTTTAAACT
Organism: Shewanella sp. SP2S2-6; assembly: GCF_031931965.1. Lineage (NCBI taxonomy): Bacteria > Pseudomonadati > Pseudomonadota > Gammaproteobacteria > Alteromonadales > Shewanellaceae > Shewanella > Shewanella sp. SP2S2-6. The sequence continues at coordinate 179,514 of NZ_JAUOEQ010000002.1, forward strand.
GCCAAACAGTGGGTTAGACATAAGATTCAGTAGTTCGTTAACCTATGATGCACAGGGAAAACTCTTGTCAGGTGCTGGGACTGAGCCCGATATTTGGCTCCCCCAAAACAGTGATATTCAATGGCAAGGATTAGTGAGTTTAGTGCGTTCCGCTAAACCAAAAACTCAGATAATTCAAACATCACAACCCACTAAGCTAGCTCAAGCTAAGCTGAATTGAATCAAAAAAAAGAGCCAGCAATCTGCTGGCTCATTTCAAACATTGATTCGTTAACTGATATCAGTTAGCTAAAGAATGGATCCTAGAATTATTTCTTTTCAGTCGCTTTAGAATTGGCAACTGAACCTATAACCAAACCTTGCTTATTCACATCGAAGCTCATTTGAACTCGCATGTTGTAATCTTTAAGCATTTTCATTTCTTCAGGGATTGGCTCGCCGCTCATTTCTAACAACGTCAGCATTGGAGTGAACATCTTGCCGTAGTCAGCAGATAAGCTGTACATGCCATTCGCAGACAGTTTCTCGCCCGCTAATTTGTTTGCCAACGCCAGACCTTTATCACCGCTATACACCACTAAATGCTGACCTTTAATCGCGAGCATAGGCTTAACACCTAACTCAGGAGGCAACATCAATATGGGTGATAAGTCAGTGGCATCGCCGTTATCGGCTAATTGCACTTCGGCCAACATAGGCGCGAAAGGTTTCACCATATTGAACAACATAGATGGATTTTCGGCGCTGAGGCTGACTAACGCATCTAAGCTTTCTAACTTAGGCTCTTGATCTTGTGTGCTCATTTTAAAGTCGAGCAATGAAACGCTCATGCCTTTCACACCGTTCGCCATACCAGTGAACATGCCTAGCATAGCTGGGCTCTGTTGGCTCAACTCAGCTTGCAACTCGGCCAGTGGCGCACAGGTCAATTGCGGCTTTTGCAGATCATCCCAAATAGCCGTTAATGAAGGTGCAACTTCGTTGACATCTAAGCCTATGCCCATAGAGAAAATAGTGCTGTCGATATCCGCCAGATGTGCAGGAATAAAGCCACGCATCTTTTGCATTGCCGCAAGAATCGGTTGATTCTTAGTTTCAACCACAAATGAGGCCGCCATATGGCTTTCTTTTTCTGTCACAGAAAACGCGGTTAAACCCGCAACCGTGCGCGGCCAATTAGCCGCAATAGCGGTTAATTCGGTGCGACATTCTGGTGTTCTAATTTGAGCTAATGGATCTTCACCAACGCTTTCATTAGCAAAAAACTTTGTCAATTGCTTGGATAACATATTGCTATCGGCTGAAGTCAACGCCTTTACAATTTCCACATGGTTGATAAAGCTGATGCTGTCATCTTTAAAACCATGGGTCTTAATAATATCGTCTAATATGCCAGAAGCGGCCAATGAGTGCGGCGCCTTCTTAATACCGAATGCCATTTCTAATAACTCAGGCTCGGTAATAGAGGTGCTGAAAGTAATCGTTAAAATGCCATCTTTCTGGGCAAATAACAGTTCAGCTTTCTCAGTTGAAGTCTCATCCGATAATGCATAAGCGCGATAATCAACATCACCCACTTTACGCATTTCGTGGGTCACACCACTGTCTTTTTCGGCTTTATCTAATACAGCCCAAAAAGCATCGACTTGATTAACGTCAATCTTTAATACAGGCAAAGCGCCTAACGTGTAGATATAAGGCTTAACTTCATCTGGAAAACCAAAGGTTTTCAACAGTAAGGCTGGCTCTTTAATGCCATCCATATACTGCTGATAAATGCTGACGAAGAACTTACCCATAGGGCTATCCAGCTCACCAAATTCGGCAAGCGCGTTACTTGGATATTGCTGGTAATTTCCAGAAATAGACTGTAAATACGCTTTTAACGGGAAGGGTTTTAGCTGACCCGAAAAAATCGGCGTATCAGCAGGCACATAGTCGAGCAAAGGGTTGGCAGAGGCACTCGAGCCAGCACCATTCTGCGTATACCAATAACCGCCCGCACCAGCTGCAATAATTGCCGCGGCAATCACAATCTTTTTCATTTAAGAAACTCCATTTAATGACAATTCAATTTTATGAAATCAATACCTAAAGTAATACCTAGGTATTTGAATATTTATCCGCTCTTACATATCCCTTACGCAGATAATGCAAAATCAGAAAACTAAGGTATAAATTTTGCCCGATAATTTAACATTAAACCGATACAGAAGCGAACAGGATAGGGAATCAAACCGTTAAAACGCATCAGCGTTAACCTTAATTCAACAGGTTTCCAATCTTATTTCAATTCAGTAATAAAAGATCTTTAAGTCGTCGACGATTAACAAAGTGCCCAATGACACATAAATGCATCTGGGCCAAACTCACACGTCAGACCTTCATCCCGCTTCGTGGACTTTTTTAAGCGTGACGTCACCTAACTGGCGCATTTGTTTGCGGATCCAAGCGGAACGCTGCTGCACATAGGACGACGGAGGTGACACTTTATAACGCCAAGGATTGGGTAAGATAGCTGCAAGTAATGAAGCTTCATATTGGGTCAGTTTTGCCGCAGACTTGCCAAAATAATGCTTTGATGCCGCTTCGGCGCCGTAAATACCTGGGCCAAATTCGACGATATTTAAATACACTTCAAGGATGCGTGACTTATCCCAAGTCAGTTCCATCATTAAGGTAAACCAAGCTTCTAGTCCCTTACGAAAAAAACTGCGGCTAGACCACATAAACAGGTTTTTCGCCGCCTGCTGACTTAAGGTGCTGGCTCCGCGAACTTTAGTGCCTTTCTGATTGTATTTCAGCGCCGAGCTTATCGCGGCTAAATCGAATCCCGCATGCTCGGCAAAACGTTGATCTTCTGCGGCGATCACCGCCAATTGTAACTCAGGAGAAATGTGCGCTAAATCGCGCCACTGATGCATGACTTCCCCCATAGGTGCAGGTGGAAATAAGGCGCGCTCAATCCGCCAAGTCCACATGGGTGGATTAACGAATCTGAGTAGAATAACCAATAAGATTGAGCCAATTAATGCCCATACTAATCCCTTGAATAGCCAAGACAATAAACGACGAAAGCCACGCTTACGCCTCTGAGGAGCAGGACTACTCGACTTATTGGCACTAGGACGCCTGACATGATCTCGCATCGCATATAAAGGAGCCGTCATTTACACCATCTCATCCGCGCACTCTCATCTCTCATTTATGATATCCAGCCAAGCCAATCCATTAGGCATTCTTTGCAACACCCAAGGCTTATTAGAAAACCGCCTAAAGCGTTAAGGGAGTTGCGGGTCGATCATGCTACGACAATAGAGGAAACACCAAGGATATCTTACTCGAGAATCAAAGATAGGCAGAGAAATAACCACAATGACAAATCACTATTGAAGATGGCGAGGGCTTGACTTAACTTGACCTCGGCAGCTTTGACGACAGCTGACCGAGGTAATGATGGCTGATTAACGAGGGCTAGCAAGTCAATCAAACTGCTTGATACTCGCAGCTGCGAGTCCGGTTTTCAACGCTTTCACTGCATCCAGTCGAATGATATCAATACACAGCAAACCCAGCCCATAAATACCGATATACAACCACTTAACCTCGAAAAAGACACAAGTCATGTCTATTTCACAGTAAAACCCCTCAAAACCATCTACGGGAACTTCAAAATATAGCTCAGGCTCAATCAATGTGCATAACCCTGTGAGTAAAAATGTACAACATTTTTACTCTTGAAAAAAGCCAGCAACACTAACTCTATGAATATCAATATATCTCACTGAAATGACGCTTAAATGACATCGCTTCACTTTCTCGTCAACCCAGAGTATTAAATTCAACCAAAGACTTATCTAACTGCAATACCCCCCCCCCAATGGTAATTGAGGCGTTTAATATTTTAAATCAATAAGATGACTAAACTTCAATGGGGAAACTAAATTTCGTAGTGCAGACCACACTCACGTTTCAGCCCATTAAAGCGCGTTTCTTCCTCTGTCATGCCTAATTCAAGTGGTTTACTCGAATGGGTATCACCAACAGAAACATAGCCTTGGTCCCAAAGTGGGTGGTACGGCAAGTCAAATTGAGTCAAATATAGGTGCACATCTTTATTCGACCACTCGATAATCGGCAGTAACTTAAAGCGAGTGCCATGAATCGCCAGTATCGGCAGCGCCTCACGGGTGGTGGCTTGGCTACGTCTCAGCCCTGCAAACCAAGTGCCGACGTCAAGCTCGGCTAAGGCGCGTTGCATAGGCTCAACTTTGTTTAAACGGTTGTATTGCTCTAGCCCGTCTATGCCTTGCTCCCACAACTTACCAAAGCGCGCCTCTTGCCAAGCCGAAGTCATCGGCGCCTGATACACTTTTACATTCAGTGACAAACGCTGTGTCAGCTCATCGATAAACTGATAGGTTTCAGGGAACAAATACCCTGTATCCGTTAGGATAACCGGAATATTCGCCTGTGCCTGGCTCACCATATGCAGCATCACAGCGGCTTGAATACCAAAGCTTGATGACAGCGCATGATTACCGGGCAAATAAGTTAAGCCCCACAACACTCGCTCTTGTGCGCTCAATCCGGCTAAGAACTGATTTATGCGTTCAAGCTCTATCGCTTGCTCGGCCTTAGGCGCACTCAATAGCGCCGTTAACTCGGCCGTGCTGACCACAGTCGGCACTGTATCACTGGTTTTTTGTTGATGATCAACCATGAAAATCCTTAGCGGCATCAATCACCGCCTTCACAACGCCCACGCGGACGGTGAAGTTACCAAAGGTTTCGCCTCCATCACGCTCAACGGCGTAGCGGCCAAACAGGGCATCCAATTCGGCGAGAATTTCCGCCTCTTGGATATTTTCTCTGTGCATCTTGTTCAGACGAGTCCCTTCAAAGCTTGCGCCTAAGTACAAGTTGTAACGACCTGGCGCTTTACCCACAAGGCCAATTTCAGCGGCAAATGGACGTGCACAACCGTTTGGACAACCCGTCATCCGCACCACAATCGCTTGCTCAGTGATGCCGTGTTTTGCCTGCAGCGCATCGATGTGATCGATAAACTCAGGAAAATAACGTTCGGCTTCCGCCATCGCTAATGGACACGTCGGCAACGCCACACAGGCAATCGAGTGACCGCGGGTTTGCGTTAACACTTGGCCCAGTAGTCCGTGTTTACGGGCTAAGCCTTCAATCGTGGCTTTATCTTCTGCCGCCACACCTGCGATAATCATGTTTTGATTCGAGGTCATGCGGAAATCGCCTTTGTGGATCTTAGCTATTTCACGCAGTCCCGTTTGCAGGGTTTGACCCGGTAAATCTTTAATGCGGCCGCTTTCGATAAATAAGGTTAAATGCCATTTCCCGTCAACACCTTCAACCCAACCATAACGATCGCCGCGATCGCCAATCACTACATCACGCTTAGGCTCAAACTTCACTCCAGCACGCAGTTCGACTTCGGCTTTAAACTGCTCGTAGCCATGGTCGACGATAGTGTATTTAAGGCGTGAACGTTTACGGTTAACACGATTACCCCAGTCGCGTTGCACTGTCATGACAGCTTCGGCAAACTTCATCACGTCTTCAGTTTTGATAAAACCAAAGTCGTCCGCTAGGCGTGGGAAGGTTTCCACTTCGCCATGGGTCGAGCCCATGCCGCCGCCCGCGGTTAAGTTAAAGCCAACCAGCTCGCCGTTTTCGGCAACGGCGATAAAGCCTAAATCATTAGTGTAAACGTCAACATCGTTATCGGGAGGAACCGCAACCGCCATTTTGAACTTACGTGGCAGATAAGTTTTGCCATATACAGGTTCAACGGTTTCATCTTCGGTTGAGAGTAACTTTTCTTCGTCTAACCAAATTTCGGCATAAGCACGCGTGTGTGGCAGCAGATGATCAGACAGTTGTTTCGCCACCGCATAGGCCTGCTCATGCAGTTTCGATTCCACCGGATTAGGATTACACATCACGTTACGATTAACGTCACCACAAGCGGCAATCGAATCCAGCGCTTCACGATCTAAGTCTTGAATAATGGTCTTCAAGTTACGCTTAGGAATACCGTGGTATTGGAAGGTTTGACGGGTCGTCAAACGAATGCTGTTTGAGCTGGTTAAGGTCGACGCAATTTTGTCTACGCCTAACCATTGCTGCGGAGAACAAATACCGCCAGGTACACGGGCACGCAACATAAAGCTATATAAAGGCTCAAGTTTTTGCTCTTTACGCTCGTTACGTAAATCACGGTCATCTTGCTGATAGAAGCCGTGGAATTTGATCAACTGCTGATCGCCGTCACTGAAACTGCCGGTTACCGCAGAATCTAAGCCTTCTTTAATCGTACCGCGCAGGTAATCACTGTCGGTCTTTAGGTATTCGTTTAACGCTAACTTTTGCTCACTCATGGCAACTGCCTCTTCAAATTCGGTTCGCTGACTGCACAGGTCATCACGTGTGCAGCTTTGGCTATTCTTATGCGTTTCTTATATGCGCAACGGTTGAGATTAATACACGTCTTTTTGGTAACGTTTATCGCTGCGCAGTGTTTCAAAGTAGGCTTCAGCCGCTTCGTTATTCAAACCACCGACTTCGACTGCTACCTCTATCAAGGCTTGGTGAACATCTTTGGCCATACGTTCAGCATCACCACAAATGTACAGATGCGCGCCGTTTTGCAACCATTGCCACAGGGCTTGGCCTTGTTCTTTAATACGGTGCTGCACATAAACTTTATGGGCTTGATCGCGTGAGAACGCCACGTCGATACGGCTTAAATCGCCATTTTTCAAATACTGTTGCCACTCAGTTTGATACAAGAAATCCTGCTCAAAGTGTGGATTGCCGAAGAATAACCAGCTATCGCCTTGAATACCTTGGGCAACACGCTCCTGCATAAAGGCACGAAACGGCGCAACACCTGTGCCAGGGCCAACCATGATCACTGGCGTGTCTGGATTCTCAGGTAAACGGAAATGCTTATTCGACTCAACATAAACCTTAACCTGAGTGCCTTCCTGCGCAGAGGCTAAGAAGTGTGACGCGCCGCCAAAACGGGCCGCGCCGTGACGCTCATCTTCCACTAACGCTACGGTTAAATGGACTTCGGTTTCCACTTCACTTTGGCTTGAGGCGATAGAGTAAAGTCTTGGGGTTAATGGGCGCAGTAACTCAAGCAATCTTGCCGCGCTTAACGTGACAGCGCTATTTGTTAACGGATACTGGGCGACTAAATCCGCAAATTGATGCTTAAGGATAAAGTGACGCACTTGCTCTTTATCTTCGCTCAATGCCAGCAGTTCAGCGCTGCCGCTCAGTTCGGCCCACGCTTTGACTAATCCAGGATACAACTGAGTCAGCTCTTTCTTCTCAAGCAAAGCTTGCTTAAGGGTCAAGGATTCTGTGCCTAAGGTCACTAACTCATCGGCGGCCAACGACAGACCCACTAAGACTTCATCGACTAACACTTCATTATTGCTAAACCACACACCGAGGGCATCGCCCGCTTGATAGCTTAAGCCTGAATCGCCAAGGTCGATTTCAACATGGCGCACATCTCGGTCTGAACCGCGGCCGGTAATTTTTTGGCTCGCTAGCACTTCAGCGCTATAGGGGTTTTGCTTAGTAAACTCGCTTTCGCCAATCGTTTTAGCGGTACCGATAGATACCACGCTGGCGGACGAGGTTTCGATAAGCGGCTTAACGGCCTCTAATACATCGGCGTGCCACTGACCAGCGGCGGCTTCATAGTCCACATCACATTCAACCAAAGGTAACAATGACTTAGCACCCAGTAGCGCTAAACGAGTACTAAAGTCTTTACCGGTTTGGCAGAAGAATTCATAGCTTGAATCCCCCAGCGCAAGCACTGAGTAATGTAGATTGTCTAACTTAGGCGCACGTTTCGATGCTAAAAACTTATGTAATTCAATCGCGTCATCCGGCGCTTCACCTTCACCATGGGTGCTGACAACCAGCAAGAGCACAGTTTCTTGTTTCAGTTGGCGAACATTGTATTCGCCCATTGAAGCCAGATTGACCGCATAACCTTGTGCCTGCGCCTTATCGGCGAGCGCTTTGGCAACACCACGGCCATTACCCGTTTGGCTGCCATAGAGAATCGTCACTGTTTGAGCAGTTTGCGCTTCGGTAGCGGGAGCTAGTTGGCCAGCATTGGCGGTGGCAGCAAGATAACCACTCACCCAAGCCAGTTGCACAGCACTTAACTCAGAAGTGAGTTGTTTTAGCTTCTCGACTTGTCCTTGAGACAATGGCGAAGCCAGCGATGAAAGTTCTTTTAACAACATGAGACGGCCCTATGACAGTGTAATGTCCACAAGCTTATCGCGGTTTAAGAAAAGCAAAAAAGAATAAAATCGGATTTTTAATTCCATTTTGGAATATACAAAGTGCAAAATTTAAGCTACAAAAGTGTGCACTGGTTAAAAGTTTTTGATCCGACCAGTGCAGAAACGGCCTGCTTGAGAAATATGCACTTGTGCCAAGCTAAAGTATTGCCACAATGGTCATGAGCCTGTCGAACAGAAATTTCTGTTGCCCACAGAATAGTTTGTTTTTAAAACAAAAAGTGTCCATCCTAGATTGAATGCCCGAACTGACTCGAATCACCAGCCGAGTAATCGCTGGCGATGACAGATTTTGCAGTTGAGTACGATGAAGGAAGCACAGCAGGCGGAACGATTATATAAACCATCAGGGAGAAGTCATGCAGATTGGAATACCGAGAGAAAGTCTCGCCGGTGAAACTAGGGTCGCCGCGACTCCAGCCACCGTCGAGCAGCTTAAAAAACTCGGCTTTGAAGTTGTTATTGAGGCCAATGCGGGTCAACTGTCAAGTTTCGATGATGCAGCCTTTGAAGCTGCAGGCGCGAAAGTGACAACTGACGTTTGGCAAGCCGATCTGATTTTTAAGGTCAATGCGCCAAGCGACGCCGAAATCGAACAAATCAAAGACGGAGCAACTGTCGTCAGCTTTATTTGGCCCGCACAAAACCCTGAGCTGGTTGAGAAGTTAGCTAAACGCAAGATCAACGTGATGGCGATGGACATGGTGCCACGTATCTCCCGTGCCCAGTCACTCGATGCACTCTCCTCTATGGCCAACATTGGCGGTTATCGTGCCGTTGTTGAAGCCGCGCATCAATTTGGCCGTTTCTTTACCGGTCAAATTACCGCTGCCGGTAAAGTGCCGCCCGCTAAAGTGCTAGTGATTGGTGCTGGTGTGGCAGGTCTTGCTGCCATTGGTACTGCTGGTTCGCTTGGCGCCATAGTGCGCGCCTTCGATACGCGCTTAGAAGTGGCCGAGCAAATCGAATCTATGGGCGGCCAGTTCCTTAAACTCGATTTTGGTAACGAAGAAGGTGGCTCATCCGATGGTTATGCTAAAACCATGTCGGATGAATTTATTGCTGCCGAAATGGCGCTGTTTGCTGAGCAAGCCAAAGAAGTCGATATCATCATCACTACGGCGCTGATCCCCGGCCGTCCTGCGCCTAAGCTCATCACTAAAGCGATGGTCGATAGCATGAAGAGCGGCTCAGTGATCGTCGATTTGGCCGCTGCAACTGGCGGTAACTGCGAATACACGCAATCGGGCGAGCTGTTTGTCACTCCTAACGGCGTAAAAGTGATTGGTTATACCGACCTACCCGGTCGTCTGCCGGCGCAATCCTCACAGCTTTACGGCACTAACTTAGTCAACCTGATGAAGTTAATGTGCAAAGAGAAAGACGGCACTGCCAGCATCAACTTCGATGATGTGGTCATGCGCAACATGACTGTGATTAAAGAAGGTGAAGTGACCTTCCCGCCACCACCGATTTCGGTTTCTGCGGCGCCAGCAAAACCTGCCGCAAAAATCGCGCCTAAAGACACCACCCCGAAAGCGCCATCTAAGCTCAAATACGTGCTCGCCGCCTTAGGCGTTGCCGGATTTGCTGCCGTGGCATCGGTTGCACCGCCAGAGTTCCTGTCCCATTTCACGGTATTCTTGCTGTCCTGCGTCGTGGGTTATTATGTGGTGTGGAACGTATCCCACTCACTGCATACGCCTTTGATGTCAGTCACTAACGCGATTTCGGGCATTATCGTGGTCGGCGCCCTACTGCAAATCGGTCAGGGTTCAACTTTGGTCACTGTACTGGCGTTTATCGCTGTGCTGATCGCCAGTATTAACATCTTCGGTGGCTTCACTGTCACTCAGCGCATGCTGAAGATGTTCCGTAAGGATTAAGGGGGTTTAACGTGTCTCAAGGACTGGTAACAGCAGCTTACATTATTGCCGCCATTCTCTTCATCTTCAGTCTCGCGGGACTGTCTAAGCAAGAGACGGCAAAACACGGCAATTTATTCGGTATCTTAGGTATGGCAATTGCCCTACTGGCTACCATTTTCAACCCTGATACTAACGGTATTGCGTGGATCTTAATCGCCATGGTGATTGGCGGCGCGATTGGTATCCGTTTAGCATTAAAAGTCGAAATGACTGAAATGCCTGAACTGGTTGCCATCTTGCACAGCTTCGTCGGTATGGCCGCGGTATTGGTTGGCTTTAACAGCTTTATCGACTTACACCCACAGGAAGTGTCGCAAGTTGTCGTGGCTGTCGGTGGCGATATTAATACGACCCTCGCCGCAGTGCACGATGCTCTAAGTGAAGCGGCCAAAGCCGCCAGCAAAGAACATCTCACTGGCGCCATGCTTAACATTCACTTGGTCGAAGTTTTCCTAGGGATCTTCATCGGTGCGGTCACCTTCACAGGTTCTATCGTGGCCTTTTGCAAGTTACGCGGCGTGATTTCATCTAAACCTTTGATGCTGCCGCATCGCCACAAGTTAAACCTAGTGGCAGTGCTCGTGTCTTTTGCCCTGTTAGTGTACTTCGTCCAAACTGGCGGCACTATGCCAGCACTGCTATTGATGACCTTGATTGCCTTCGCCTTTGGCTGGCATTTAGTCGCATCGATTGGTGGCGCAGATATGCCAGTGGTGGTGTCTATGCTGAACTCCTACTCAGGTTGGGCAGCGGCGGCAGCGGGCTTTATGTTGTCGAACGACCTCTTGATTGTCGTTGGCGCATTAGTGGGTTCATCGGGTGCAATTCTGTCTTACATCATGTGTAAGGCGATGAATCGCTCGTTTATTTCTGTAATCGCTGGTGGCTTTGGCACAGATGGTGTGGCCTCGACTGCCGATGAAGAAATGGGCGAATACCGTGAAACCAACGCCGAAGATGTGGCGGATATGCTGAAAAATGCCACCTCTGTCATCATCACCCCAGGTTACGGAATGGCAGTGGCACAGGCGCAATATCCTGTCGCTGAAATCACCAAAAGACTCCGCGATCTTGGTGTGAAAGTCCGCTTCGGCATTCACCCTGTTGCAGGCCGTTTACCCGGCCACATGAACGTACTGCTGGCGGAAGCGAAAGTCCCCTACGATATCGTGCTTGAAATGGACGAAATCAACGACGACTTTAACGACACTGACGTAGTACTAGTAATTGGTGCGAACGACACGGTTAACCCTGCGGCAATGGAAGATCCAGGTAGCCCAATCGCAGGCATGCCAGTGCTCGAAGTGTGGAAAGCGCAAAACGTTATCGGCTTTAAACGCTCGATGAACACAGGTTATGCCGGCGTGCAAAACCCACTGTTCTTCAAAGATAATACCCAAATGCTGTTTGGGGATGCCAAGGCCAGTGTCGAAGCGATTTTAAAAGCACTTTGAGTCTGATGTAACTTCAACAGAGTGGCAATCGCTTAGGCGAAACGCCCTGTTTCAATGATAAAAGGGAGCTTAGGCTCCCTTTTCATTTCACATTTCTTTAAGCCTTTTAAGCTAGTCTCCGCGCCCATAGGATGTGAGGCTTTACATGCCCACAATCCCCATCGCTTTCGCAGGTCAAAATGCGAAGTAGAATCTAACGCTATTTGAAGGAAAGAGTGAATGCTACTTGGACTGTTTATCCTGTCTGGCGTATTAATCAAAACCTCATTACTCGGACTTGGCTGGATATCGATTGCCATCGGCCTCAGTGGGTATCTGTTTTGTCGCTGGTTTCATTTCAATTTGGATATCAAACTGATTGGGAAATTTAGACGCCTTTTCATCACAGCTGCGGCTCTGCATCTTCTGGTCTATATCGGCTTAATCACTAAGCTTTTCCTTATCGACAGCTTAGAAGACTTGCCCACATTTCTGATAAGTCACTTAGTGTTTCACCACATCATCAGCGCTGCTATTGCTGCCGCATTAACCTTCTTGGCGATTCGCATCTATCTACAACAGCAAAAATTAACTCAAGCCTATCGACAGGAATTAAGCTAACTCAACATGGTTTTGATGACAAATGCAGACGAATAAAAGCTGGCTAGATTCATCATTAGCTTAAGTGCCATAAAATACTGGGGGACTAAAGCAGATCATGCAGAAGTCTTGTCAGCAACACTGAATTCATCAATGGATTCAAACATCAGGGATAAGAATGACCCCTGATGTTTGGGGGGGAGCTAAGCCAAGATACGTTAGTCGACGGCAATATCGTTATCTTTAAGCTCTTTTGACAGGGTTTCATAATTCGTTTTGAGTTTTGGCAAAGTATCTTCTTTGATTTTACTCAATACATTTTGCAACTGATCCTTACCGTAAGAAACGCTATAGTGACGGGTTTCAATATTGCTAATGATCTTCTCAGACTCTAAATACAAACGACGAATATCAGACAAAATATCACTCGGTGTTTCTAGCGCATTGGCAGAATAGCGCATGTTATCCCAGACAAATAATCCCATCTGCGGATGCATTTTCACTAAACTATTACTACTCACAGTCTCAACTGTGTCAGCGTAATGACTCAAGATTTCAACATTGTCACTCACTTCATCATATAGGGCATGACGCAGATGATAGTTATTCTGCATATTGCTCAGGGCATCAAATTTAATTGCCTGTGACAACCCTTCCTGCGCGGCTAAATACACACCGACAACCGTCGCAATGATCATAAAGATCTGACTCACCCAAAAACTGGTTTTGATGAGCTCTGTATTATCGAGCTTGATGTTACGTTTGGGAGCATCGGCGGCATTAGAGTTGGGTGTCATGTCCATATGTTTATCCTGTCAAATCAAGAGTAAAGGCGGTATAACGCAATAGAGGGCATATCTTACACGACTAAAGAATGAGTTTCCTCAGTAAAAATCACGATTTTTACTGATAAAAAAGGAGCCATAAGGCTCCATTTTTATATTAATTGGTCAGTCTATTATGCAGCTTTTGCCACATCGAAATTGGACAACAACATCACAGCAGTACGGCCTAATAAGTGGTTGATCGTGCGATCGCCCGCTAAGCCTAACTCAGCAATCGCTTGCTGACGTGCTGTGCTCACCGCTCTAAAGAGGGTGATCTCATTGTTGGCACCACCACAAAGACTAAAGAACAGTCTCAATACTGCGCGGTAATGCTCTTCCTGCATAGCCTGCATCCATGATGTTTCTAATGCCTCTTGGCTAGAAAAATCCAGAGCCGCAACAAATAGATTACCAATACGGCTATCTAAGCGAACGAGAAAATCGCTCTTGCGTGGAAAATGGTGGCTAATACCTGTGCGGCTAATCCCCGTTGCTTCAGATAACGTGGTATAAGACATAGTCTCAAAGCCGATAGTCAAAATTTGTCTTAACGCTTCATCCATAATCTGATTTATGGTTTGCTCAGTTTGTACTCGCGAGCGCTTAGCCATAGTAAAGTCTCCCCTCTTATTTTTAGGGAGAAAGCTTACCAAAGCCGCTCAGGGATTACTGCTGTTCACTCGGCTGCAACCAGCGTATTTCGCTTTTGTTCAGCTAGGGTTCAGTTTAAAACAGGCTTAAACATAGAGTTCATTAACACCTTCATAACATTGAATTTTGTACCAACCAGTTATGCGCTTTTTCCTCGCCCATGAGTAAAACGAAGGTGGGTTGTAGATAATGTCCAAGTTCGGCTTTTCGCCAAAATAGATATTCAGGAAGGGGTTGCAACACACTCGCGCCAAAAGTGCGTTGCATTAAGCTCGAATACTCGCCTAATAACCTCGGCGCTAATTGCTCGGCTTTAGGATAAAAATCCGCCAAAAAATCCCGATAATCGGCAAAACTCGCCACGTGAGCCACCTTATAGTGGTGCAACACTTGTATCAGCATAGGCGAACTCCAATGCGACAAGTATTGCGGACTTGTTAACGCATCGAGATTGCGTCTATGGTATTGCTGCCATGCCAAGGCAAAATCACCTCGCTCCCGCGCGATACGCCAAACCAGATAAATATCGGCTAGCCATTCATGCTGATATGCGCTCAATTGAGTCGGTAATACTGTGCCTTGTAGGGCGAGGTTCTCTAAATGACCGAGCTCATGCCATAGGGTTAATTGCGGCTGTTCGAGCAAAGGTAATTGATAAGTCACGAGATCGACACTGGCTAACTGCACTTGCGGCGACTGCAACTCGTTGACTAAGACTAGGCCCGCAATCTTATTGTCATCGACGGGCATGACCATGGCGCCTCGCTGGCCTAAATCGCGCCTAAATTGATCTAACGTGGCGGGCAGCTGCGCCAACACTTGCTTAGGCAATAATGCCAAGCAAGTGCCCAGCTCTGGTAAAGGGCAAATCAAAGCCTGCTTATCGGCAATGGGCGTCCAAGACAAGCTAGATGCGAATACCAGAGCAACTAAGCTCACTGATTAGCCATGATATTTTGAATAATCGCCGTGGTTGAAATACCATCCTCAAAGCCCAGCACTTGCACTTGACCTCCGGCGGCAATCACTTCAGCGCCGCCTGCGATATCTTCAAGCTTATAGTCGCCGCCTTTAACCAGTAGATTTGGCAGCAGTCTAGTGATAATGCGCTGCGGCGTATCTTCACTAAAAGGCACCACCCAATCGACAGAGGCTAAGCCCGCTAACACGGCCATACGGCGATCAACCTGATTGACCGGACGACCATCACCCTTGAGGCGTTTAACCGAGGCATCATCGTTTACTGCAACAATCAAACGATCGCCTAAGGCTTTGGCTTGTTTGAGGTAACTCACGTGGCCCGCATGCAAAATATCAAAGCAACCATTGGTCATCACCACACGCTCACCGCGCAGTTTGGCCTGCTCTAGGGCATAGGCGAGTTGATCTTCACTCACCACCCCAAAACCCGATTCTCCATGATGCAAAGCTAGAGCTTCGATAAGTTCAATGCGGCTCACGGTAGAAGTGCCAAGTTTACCGACCACCACGCCAGCGGCGGTGTTCGCAATTGCGCAAGCCTGCGGTAAATCGGCGCCCGCGGCTAATGAGGTTGCTAAGGCAGAAATCACAGTATCGCCAGCACCCGTCACGTCATAGACTTCACGGGCAACGGTAGGAATGTGCAGCTCGGGCGCATTGGCAGTCACTAAGGTCATGCCCTTTTCAGAGCGGGTAACTAAGATGGCATCAAAATGATGTTGCTTAAGTAAACCACGGGCTTTTTCCAGCAGATCCGCTTCTGAGGTCACAGTGCCAACAACGGCTTCAAACTCGCTCATATTCGGGGTGATCAATGACGCGCCCTGATAACGGCCAAAGTCACTGCCCTTAGGATCGACTAACACCATCACACCTTTTGCGCGGGCAAGCGCAATGAAATCACGCGGCTGATCGATAGCGCCCTTCGCATAATCTGACAACACCACCACATCGACGGAATCGAGTAAGGCCTCTGATTGCTTGAGCAAACGCACACTATCGGCCTTGTCGAAGGCTTCTTCGAAATCGAGTCGGATCAATTGCTGGTTGCGTGATAACACCCGCAACTTAGTGATGGTTGGCTTGTCTGCAATGGTTAACCATTGGGGTTCAACCCCTAAGGTTTGCACGCCAAGCGTTAAGGCATGGGCGGTATCGTCTTGACCGACGAGCCCAGCAAGTTGGACTTGACCACCTAAGGTCGCGATATTGAGCGCCACGTTGGCCGCGCCGCCGGGTCTGTCTTCGACTTGATTAATCTTCACCACAGGTACGGGGGCTTCGGGGGAGATACGTCCCGTTGGGCCAACCCAATAGCGGTCTAACATCACATCGCCGACGACTAACACTCTGGCTTTTTCAAATGCTGGCAGAGAAACCTTCATAGTGCTCTTATCTTTATGCAGAAATTAAACCGTGATTGTACCTAATTTTCAGTAAAAATTGAGTTAGAATAAGCAGTAATTTTCAAAAGTAGTGAGTATTTTTGTGGTCGAGAAAGCCGAGTTTTCATCTTCTTTATATCATCCTAA
This sequence comes from Shewanella sp. SP2S2-6, assembly GCF_031931965.1. NCBI lineage: Bacteria > Pseudomonadati > Pseudomonadota > Gammaproteobacteria > Alteromonadales > Shewanellaceae > Shewanella > Shewanella sp. SP2S2-6. Next base: position 195,838 of record NZ_JAUOEQ010000002.1, read on the forward strand.
GCATTGGCCCATGTGGTTTGGCGTATTCTTGATGCGCTTAACTCAGCTTCTACCGCTCTCATGGCAGATGAAACTGGGTAAAGGTTTAGGTCGCTTAGTGATGAAATTTGCTGGCAGTCGCACTCATACGGCGCGCCGTAACTTGGCCCTCTGTTTCCCTGAAATGTCAGAAGCACAGCGAGAAGCCCTACTCACGCGTAACTTTGAAGAAACAGGCAAAGCCATTTTCGATACCATCAATGCATGGTGGTGGTCCGATGAAAAAGTGCAGCAACACATGAGCATCACAGGCAAAGAACACGTGCAAGACACCCTCGATGCTGGCCACGGCGTTATCCTGTTTGCAGTGCATTGTTTACCGCTGGAAATGGGCGCACGTATTTTCGGCCAATTCCAACCCGGCGTGGGGGTTTATCGCCCACACAACAATCCTGTGATGGAATACCTCCAAGTTAAAGGCCGTTTACGCTCGAATAAAGGTCTCGTTTCTAAACGCGACTTGCGCCAAATGGTGCGCTGCCTACGTAATCCCGATGTGATTTGGTACACGGCCGATCAAGACTTTGGCCGATCAAGCGCGGTATTTATCCCGTTTTATGCCATGCCAGATGCGGCAACTATTACGGGGGCCACCACGTTAGCCAAACTCGGCAAAGCCAAAGTCTTACCCTTTTTTGTGGAACGTACTGAAGGTGATGAGGGCTATCGGATTGAAGTGATGCCACCGCTGGATAATTTCCCCGGCGAAGATGAATTAGCCGATGCCATTCGCGGTAACAAGATTATCGAATCCATCATAGATAAAAACCGCGCCCAATATATGTGGTTGCATCGCCGCTTTAAAACCCGTCCAGATCCAACGGACAAGTCGTTATATCAATAAACTCAATTAGCTTTGAGTACAAAAATGCCAGCAAATAAGCTGGCATTTTTTATGGTGACTTTCGATTACAATTGTCGATGACAACTTTCAACTTCAACTCTCTATGGCAAGAAGCATCTAGCCCATGAGATTACAGCGAATGCTCGGTCGGTAAACGAATACCCACGTTAGTGACTTTGCCTTCATACAGCCCCGCCACCACCCAATGCAGCGATTGCCATTGGAACTGATCGCCCAGCACAGGATTAGCGCCAAGCTGTGACACTACCAGATCGGCGACTGTCATATCATCGGCGAGATTATCTAAACTCAAGCCATAAATTGGTGCGAGATCTGCAAGCTTAACATCTGTTTCAATAAAGAAATCACCGAAGAAACGTTGTACTTCTTTATTTTCAGGCGCTTGGCTAAAGAGGTTACTTAAGGCTTCTAAACTTTTCTCCTGACCCAGCACACAGAGTATATCTCCCGCTTCGAGGCGAGTACTGCCCGATGGATGCAGTAAAGTGTCATTCCTAAATACCGCCGCAATCCGTGTTCCATCAGGCATAGCTAAGCGTTTTAGCGGCTCACCAATACACCACTTACTTTCACTCAAACGATAGACAAACACTTCCCATTCGCTGCTCGGGTAAATTTCAACTCCCGAACGCGAAACGGGCAACGGCTTTGGGGGCAGTTCTACCTTAGCTAAACGCGCCGCAGTGGTCAAAGACGCACCTTGAACCAGTAACGATACTAGTACAACGAAGAAGGCTAAGTTGAAGTACAACTGAGCGCCCGGTAAGCCCGCCATCATAGGGAATACCGCTAAGATGATAGGTACAGCACCGCGTAGTCCTACCCACGAAATAAACCAGCGGTCGCGACTGCTGAAGCTCTTAAAGGGCAATAAACTGATCCACACAGCGACAGGACGAGCGAATAGAATCATCCCAAATGCCAGTGCAAAACCTGGGATCAGGATATCGACTAAATCTGAAGGGGTAAGCAATAACCCTAATACCAAGAACATACCGATTTGGCTGACCCAAGTCATGCCATCCAGTACGTTTAAAATCGCATGACGACCACGGGTCGGCTTATTGCCGAGGAAAAGCCCGACTAAGTAAATCGATAAAATGCCACTGCCGCCGAGTTTGTTAGACGCCGCATAAATAATCAGACCACCGCTTAAGACTAAAATAGAGTACAGGCCGTCGGCTAATTTGCTCAAATTAACCAGCTTCCACAGCATCCAGCCGCCGCCTAAACCTAAGCAAATACCCAGACCAAATTGCTTAATAAAGCTGATAAACATAAAGCTGAAGGACATCTCAGTGTCCACATTGGCGAGAATCGCAATCAGCGTCACGGTTAAAAACACCGCCATAGGGTCGTTACTACCGGACTCGATTTCTAAGGTTGCCCCAACCCGCTCGTTGAGACTGCGCCCTTTCAATAAGGAGAATACTGCGGCGGCATCGGTCGAGCCCACAATCGCCCCCACCAGCAAACCTTGCAACCAATGCAAGTCAAACAGCCATGCGGCCATCATGCCAGTGATACTGGTTGTGATAGCGACGCCAAAGGTCGCTAGCGATAATGCAGGCCACAGCGCCACCCTAAAACTGGCGACACGGGTACGCATACCACCATCGAGTAAGATGATAGCAAGCGCTAAGTTACTGACTAAATAAGCAGTGGAATAATCATCAAACAGTATGCCGCCAGGGCCATCTTCACCAGCCAAAATACCCACGGCAAGGAAGATCAAAAGAATCGGGATACCCAAACGGGAAGACATGGGACTGAGTAAAACACTCACTGCAGTTAGCAAGGCGCCAATCAGAAAAAAACTATTGATGGAATTTGCATCCACAAACGCCTCCTTATACAGGTTGTTTAGTTAAACGATAGACAAATCACCGAGGTTAAAAATGACTCAACTTACAATTTTATGATTTTATATTAGCACAAAAATAGCGAATTATTGGAGCGTTAAATATTAAATTTCAATCATCTACATAGAAAATGCCATAAACGTAACTTTGCATTAACCTTGAGATAAAGGCTAACGTAAAACCTAAAGAACCGCAGAACATTTTCACACGACTTATAAAAATTAAAATAAATGAATATCAGATAGTTAAAAACAACGAACTCAACATAAACTTAAATCATTAAAGCCAAACCAGGCTGATAAACCTGTATAAACTAAGGGTATCATAGTGAATTCTGCACCAGATAAAACAATGTCGAGTGAAACGGCGAATATTCGAACATCACTCTCAAGCTAATTGTTTTCACACTATTTATCTAACAATCAATTCAACTCGGCGGACTTTGTCAGGTTGAGCATCACCTAGTTCAAAAAGTATCTTAAGCAAGTGCACGCACGCTATTTTCTTAAAACCAATCCATTCAGCCATCATTTTTGGCTGAGCGACCATCATAGAAGCACTACAGCACAGTAGCCTAAAACAGGGAATTGCAGCGCATAGGGCGATAAAGTAGGCAGAGGGTTTAACGGTAAGTCTAAATACTGACAACCTCAGTCATCGAAGAAAACCGTTAAAACAAAAATTAAGCGATAAATACGCTGTACGGATCATATTTCAGTTGAAATAATGTCCAAAATAAGGAAGGATGCGAGCTTCGCGCGCCAGTGCATTTTGCTCGTCAAATTGCCGCTCTCGTTTTAACAGAGAAAGCTGCGTTAAACACGCTTTTTTATTAACAGGAATCGTAGTATCCGCTTATGAGTATGCTTCGCACCACAGCTTTATTATTGACTTTGGTTTTCCCTAGTCTGTCCGCTTTAGCAACGGAATATCCTTTACCAGCCGCCCAAAGCAGGCTAATTGGCGAGAACCAGTATTATACGGTTCCAGAGGGTAAACACACTCTCGAAGATATTGCTGCCAAATACCAGCTCGGTCTTAGTAACTTACTCGAAGCTAACCCAGGTGTAGATCCATTTCTGCCAAAGCCAGGTAGCCAACTGTTAATTCCATTACAACTGATCCTGCCTAACGCTCCCCGTGAAGGCATAGTGATCAACGTGGCCGAAATGCGTTTGTATTACTATCCAAAAGGCAAAAAAACAGTTGAAGTCCTGCCTATTGGTATTGGCCAAATTGGTAAAGACACACCAGAAAACTGGGTGACCTCAGTACAACGTAAGCGTGCCAATCCAACTTGGACCCCGACACCGCGCATTCGTAAAGAATATGCTGCTAAGGGTGAAATCCTGCCAGCAGTATGGCCAGCGGGTCCAGACAACCCTATGGGACTGTATGCGCTGTATATCGGCAACTTGTATGCGATTCACGGTACTAACGCGAGTTTCGGTATCGGTTTACGTGTCAGCCAAGGTTGTGTGCGTTTGCGCCACGATGATATCGAGCATCTATTCAAGACTGTACCTGTGGGCACCCGCGTACAATTCGTGAACCAGCCGATTAAAGCAACTGAAGAGCCAGACGGTAAGCGCTACTTAGCCGTGCATCAACCTCTTTCTCGTACTGTGGCTGAGTTTGAATCCAATGAGCCAGTCGCGATTTCATTACCTAGAGATATCGCCAAGTTTATCGCTAAAGCTGACACAAATTCTTCTGTGATCAAAAAGCTGCTCGATGAGCGTACCGGTGTGCCAATGCGAATTAATCAATAATTCACTGGCAAATATCACCTAAAAAAATACCCGCTATCAGCGGGTATTTTTTTGTCATTTATTAGATGATTAAACACCTAATAGAATAACAAGATCAATCACATAATGGTGCACACAGGGCTAAGAAGTGAGTCATAGCAGCACTGTTTGCCAATACGCGTTGGTCGAAGTTTTGCAGCGCTGGTGTTTCGGTACAAGCCCCCACACGGGCACCGCTTCGCACTAAACACGCTTCAAACGACGTATCGAAGTGATTGAAGATTAAGCCATCCTTCACAGGACACGCATCAATCTCGCCATCCTCAGCAATCGGGAAATAACCGCCTAAGGTATCGCGCAAATCGAGGCTAAAGCGTCCTGGCACTTGGCTTGGCTCAAAAGAATACACATAGGCTTCACGGCTCAAGACATCTTCGTGGCAAGTTAAAATACCGTCACGGCAAGCGGCAATCAGTAACTGCGCATGATCTAACAACAACTTACCTTCCACCGACGTATGTTCGTTGGCTTTAGGTTTACCATTCTCAAATACAAAACCGCGATTTGGATTTTCGCCGTACTTGTTAAATCTATGGCCGCGGCTGAATCCGGTTGGATTAACGAGGGGCAATAAACTTAAGTTCACCCGTTCAAATAGGTCTGCTGAAGCTTCACTCAAAAAATGTAGCAAACCCCAAGGGCCTGCAGATTCTTCGCCATGAAATCCTGCGCTGATCAATAAAGAAGGTAAGCCTGACTTAGCGGCGGGAGACTGATACAAGCTAACCTTGTATTTACCGACTTCACCCAAATTCTTCTCAACCATGCCCAAACGGGTCATTTCCTGCTCAAGCAGCAGATAAAAATTATCAATATCAGTGCTTTCACAGTTAAAAATATCGCTTTTCCACTGAAAGGATTCGAACGGGGATCTGCTTACCATATCTTGTACTTATGCCAGAAAAAGAACTGTGCCATCATAGCAGTTCTTTTTAAAAACTGAATGCTATTCAACTGATTTCGATGAAATCCGAGCAGTCGCTAACCACATCGCAATCGGTATCGATACCTGTTGATGGGTTAATCGCCACTTGGTAACGGCATTCAGCTTCGATGAGTTATTTAACGAATTCAAAAAATATGCTCGGCAGGATGCACTTATGAGAACTCACATCGCCTTTTTTATCGCCCTTGCGACCAGTGCTTTTAGCAATTCGCTGCTGGCACAATGCAACGCCGAGCATGATGCACAAGCCTTATACGCGCTCGAAGCGAACCTAAAAATCTACACACTCGAAAATGGCTTGACGGTGCGGTTACTGCCCATGGCTGATAAACAGACAGTCACAATCGCCAGCCAATTTAATTTAGGCGCCCGCAACGAAGCCCAAGGTCAGAGCGGTTATGCCCATCTGTTTGAGCACATGTTATTTAAGGGCAGTGAGAATGCCCCCGGTGATACCTATGCCCAGCAGCTCAGTGCTTTAGGTGCACGTTTTAATGCCAGCACACATTTTGACTACACCAATTACTATGTGACGCTGCCAAGCCCAGCATTAGAACTGGGGCTGTATCTCGAAGCCGACCGCTTTATCCGTCCAAGCCTTAATGCCACTACCGTTAAAAATCAGCAGGAAACCGTACAGCAGGAAATGGCGCAAACCATAGATAATCAGCCCTATGTCCGCAGCGCGATGGCGTTCTTACTCGATCAAGTGCAAGGCACGCCCTATGGCCACGGTATTATTGGTAGTCGCGAAGATATCTTGCAAGCCACACCTGAAAGCCTAACCGCCTTTCACCGTGCTTATTATCGCCCCGACACGATGCAGCTTTCCCTTGTCGGCAAGTTAAGTCCACAAACCCTGCAATGGATTGAGCAAGATTTTGCGACTTGGCCTAAACCAGCGACGACTGAACCTAGATTCACTGAGTTGAACATCCAGCCTAAACAAATGCATGCTGAGTTAGTCGATGAACGCGGACCTTGGCCTGGATTATTGCTCGCTTGGCATACCGTAGGTAAAGATCATCCCGATGCGGCAGCGATTCAACTGCTCGAAGGCTATTTATTTCAAAATACCGCCAGTGCAATCGCTAAACTTAGCCAGCATAATCCCGCGCAGATGCTCAGCTATTCCCTGCCCTTTGAGCTAGAAAATCATGGGATTGCCAATATTGTCTTGGTTCCTCGCGCTCGTACTTCACTCGATGCCTTAGTGGAAAAAGTACTCGGACTTGTCGCACAAACACAGCAAGAGGCTCTGGATGAAACCAGCCTGTGCACACTTAAACAAGTGTGGTTAAACAATCGATTACAACAACTCAGTGATACTCAAACATTAGCCACGCAGCTTTCGGCAACCTCAGTTCAAGATAAAGACCATCCCTTTAGCGCGCAGTGGCAGCGGATTAACGCAGTCACGGCAGGCGATATCCAAAGAGTTGCGGCACAGTATTTTACTCAAAACTATGTACGGGTCGACCTACTGCCACCTTGGTATATTCGCTGGGGAAAAACACTGCTGGAATGGCTGCCTAGTGATATGAGCGACAGCCTAGAGGATGCGGTATTATGATGAATCTAACTGCGACTCATGGACGACCTAAGCAACTACAAAGCTTAATGTGCTGCGTTATGGCGTTATTACTGAGTGCCTGTCAGCAAACGCAAATCGTCTTTACACCGACTGAACCACCGAGCTTAGCGAGCTTCAACACGCCCTATCCTTTAGACAATCATTTACCAGAAAGCGGCATCATCATCCCCGCAACGGATCCAATGTTTAGCGATGAAGTTCATACCGAGTTGGATTTACCCTATCAGTTACATAGACTTGCTTCAGTGCAAAGCAATCATGATCTAAACAGCAATTGTCTAAGCACTCATGCTCTAAGCAGTAACAGTCTAAGCAACAGGATCAGTTTAGCGACGATAAGTCCGCAGGCTCCCTTCAATAATCCCGATATTTTACAGATTGCCTTAAAAGAGAAAGCCCGCGCACTGGCGATTAGCCTCGCAGATCCCTGCCTTGAGACCTTCAGTATTCGCGTCAGCTTGCATAGCATAAATCTAAGCCTCACCTGCCCTGACGATGTTAATCATATCTACGGTTTGCTAGTGCAATTTTGGCAGCCAAATACCTTTGTTGATGCGACAACCGCCCCCGTCGATATTGACAATATTCGCCGTCAACTCAAGCTCAATAAGCACTTGAATGCCTTTAGTGGCGCAGAGATAGATAAACTGTGGCGCGAGAAATTGCTCGGACCTGAACATCCCTACAATAAAGTACTCAATAATGATGCACTGTTCGATTCACTTAACCTAAAGCAGCTGCAACAGATCCAGCAGCAGGCGGCATCGCAAGCACAGTGGCATCTGTTTCTACCCAACTCGCAGGCTAAAAACGCCGAATTTAATCTTCAAGCCAGCATTAAACAGTGGCCTATGTTGACGACATCCTTGCCTAAATCCTTTCCTAAGCCGTCACAGCAAGCCGATAAGCGAGAAACAACCACACCTAAGCAAACCCAAAAGATTTACCTTATCGATGCGCCGGGAAGTGTGCAAACTCAAGTCCGCCTAGGCTATCGCATAGACTATCGCATAGACCATTCCATAAATCATGCCATAGGTCATACCATTGATAGTGAGTTAGGCGATATGTCCGAGACGAGTCAACTCAGTTCACAGGAAGTCGCCTTAAGCTGTCGCAGTTTATCCGCGCTGATGGGACGCAGTTTTTCGGGCAGACTCTATTATGATTTGCGGGAAAAGCGCGGCCTCACCTATGGCATTTACGGTCAATGTGCCAATACACCGCTGTCCAGTAGCATCAAGTTTTACGGCAGTACAGCCATAGAACATACGGGTGCGTTTGTGGTGGGCATACTTGATCACCTCGCGCTCGTTAAAACCCAAAGTGCCAGCCAAGGCGAAATCAATGCACTTAAAACCTATTTGATAGGTGAGGATTTACTCAGCCAAGACAACAGCATTCAGCGTGAAAACCAATATCTCCAACAAGTTGCGACAGGATTAACTCAAGTTGATGTGCAACAGCTAAATGCCGAGTTGCAGGCGCTAACGCCCGCAAGGCTGCAACAGTTAGCCAACGGGGCGTTTAGCGGTGAGCCATTGATTATCTTGCGGGGCGATATCGATAAAATAATCCCAGACTTAACCTCTAAGCTGCCAGAGTGGCAGCTTGAAAGGATCAAGGTGGACTAACTTCTTAAAGTAGAAAAGCAAAAGCTGAACAGAAGACTAGCGCACTCTGTGGTAGCAACGTTCGGGGCGGCCGATGGAACCATAACTCTGATCCGCCGCCAGCTCATTGCATTCCAACAAAAATTCTAAATAACGCCGCGCGGTAGAACGGCTAACGCCTAGCTTTTCACCCACTATTTGCGCCGTGAGTTTATCCTGCGGCTTAGCATCAAACACTTCGCGGATTTTCTGTAGGGTCAATTGATCGACCCCCTTTGGCAAACGAGCGGCAGCCTTGGTCGTCCCTGTCGGCACTTCCATAAAGGCATCGACCACGGATTGAGTCAGCTCTTCGGTGGCAGAAAGTTTGAGCTGCCGGCTCTCGAATCGACTCAAAGCTTGGTCTAATCGGCTCAAGAGTACAGGTTTCACCAGAAAATCGAACACCCCTAACTGCATGGCTTTTTCTAAAATCTGCACTTCCTTGGCCGCAGTGAGCAATACCACTTCGCTGCGGATCCCTTGGCTGCGTAATTCTGCCAGTAAATTCAAACCATTACCGTCGGGTAAATACACGTCTAACAGTAAAAGGTCAGGCGTGATAGCGCCCAGTAAGGACCGCGCCGTGCTGATATCGCTGGCCATGCCAATCACTTTATAACGATTGGTCGAGAACAAATATTGCGCAACCAAATGGGCGACTTCGACTTCATCCTCGACGATGATCACTGTATGCATTAAACGGTACCGACTTCAGGTAAAGGTTTAGTGGGAATATACACAGAAAAACGCGCTCCACCTAAATCTGAGTCGGCAAACTCTAAGCTGCCATGGCAGGCACACAGGTAAGTATTAACGATATACATGCCCACACCGTGCTGCGCCCCCTGCTTAGAGCTGTAATCTGGATCGAATATCGTACTGTACTCGGTTTTAGAAATCCCATCGCCACTGTCTTCCACATCAAAAATCAGGTTAGAGGCGGTTTCATCTAAAGTTACGACCACGCGGCGGGGCTTATGATTGTTCGCCCTGTGCACAGCCTCAATGGCATTATCGATAAGGTTGCCCATAATCGACACCATCCGCTCAAGCATAATGGCGTCTTGCACATCGCTAAGTTGACTATCTGGGCTGATTTGAAACTCAATATTCAGCTCTTTCGCCTTGTGGTACTTACCCAAGAGTAATCCGGCGATCGTCGGCTCATGGATTTGCGACAGTAATAAATGGATTTGAGCCTGCCAACCTTGGCTTTCTTGACCGATAAATTCGACCGCTTTGTCGTAGGCTTTGAGCTGTAATAATGCGCCTAGGGTATGGAGTTTATTCGAGTAATCATGGGTTTGAACTCTGAGCATTTCAGCAAACTCTTGCACTTTGGCAAGTTGCTGGCTCAAGCGCTCAATTTCATCGGCGGGGCGCATCGTCAGCAGCAAGCCATCATTTTGATCCCGTACCTGAAACGGCACCCGCGACATCACCAGCCATTGCTCATTGGCAAATAACTCGAATCCCCTGATGGTTTTGTTTTGGTTCGTCAGTAGAAAGTCGGCGTGCTGCGGCAATAAATCACTCAACATCAGAGTATTAGGTTGGCAGGTCGGAGATAAGGCTAAGATCTCCCGCGCCCTTTGATTCAACTTGCGGATACGACCATCGGCATCCAATGCCACCACACCCATTCGCACTGTGTTAAGAATCGCGTCCTGCTCGACAAATAAACGCCCAATTTCAGCAGGTTGCAAGCCGAACAACATTTCCCGTACTTGCCGTCCCATCCAAAAAGCCACCAGCACACCCATCAGTAACACTCCTAGGACTGTCATGATGATTTCAGGAATACGTTTATCGATTAACGCGCCCACGGACTGACTCAAAAAGCCCACCGAAACCAAGCCGATAATTTGGCCTTGCTCGTCAAGCACTGGCACTTTACCGCGAATAGAGCGGCCTAAACTGCCCTGCGCCTCGGAGATATAGGACTCCCCTTCTAATGCCGCTTGGCTGTCACCGCCCTCCATCTTCTTGCCAATTTTATCTGAATCTGGGTGCACGATACGGTATTTATGGGTATCGCCCACCACGATAAAATCGGCCTTCGACGCTAGGCGTATCCCCTCTATCGCGGCCAATAATTGGGGGCTCGAATGCCCCGTTTGCAAAGCGGTAATCACATCGGCCCGTGTCGCGACCGCATGGGCCAGCCCTAATGCCTTAGCGCCCGATTGCTCAGTAATACTGCGGCTCAAAATTTGATAGCTGATGCCGCCAAATAAGGCGCACAGCAACAAACTCAGGCAAGTTACCCCACTGATTAACCAGGTTTCTAAGCGTTTAGGGCGTCTCATTAGCGTACCTTTACTTAAGAGGCTTTCGCCAATTTATCACTACGATGACTACGAATAAAACCGATCAAGGGCACAGCCAGCATAGCAATTGCCACAATCAAGATAGTCAGCGTCAGCGGGCGTTCCCACAGAAAGCTCAAAGAACCATCGGAAGCGATCATAGCACGGCGGAAGTTACGCTCAATCATATCACCGAGGATGAAGCCCAGTAGCAGCGGCGCCATTGGGAATGCCAGCAAACGCAGCACCACAGCGACAATCGCAAAACCTATCATCAAGAACAGATCAAAAGTATTAAACGAGACCAAATACACCCCAATCAAACTGAAGAACAAAATCATCACAGTCAGAATCGACTTAGGCAAAGCCAGCACTTTGGCAAAATAAGGGATCAGCGGTAAATTCAGCACCAGCAGAATAATATTGCCGAAATACATAGAGATAATCACAGACCAAAACACGTCTGGACGCTCCTGCATCAACATAGGGCCAGGTTGAATACCATAAGCGATCAATGCACCGAGCATGATGGCCGTGGTACCCGACCCCGGAATACCTAAGGTCAATAAGGGTACAAATGAGCCAGTACAGGCCGCATTGTTAGCCGACTCAGGCGCCGCAACACCGCGAATCGAGCCCTTACCAAACTCATCGCGTTTCGCGCCGCGGGATAAATTACGCTCAGTGCCGTAGGCCATAAAGCTGGCAATCGTTGCGCCTGCGCCCGGTAATACCCCAATCAAAAAACCAAAAATCGACGAGCGACCAATCACAGGCGCTATCTCTTTCACTTCCTCTTTGGTTAAGCGAGTGCTACCAATAGGCTGCGCTGAAAAGTTGATGTTTTCTGTCGACTTCGGCGGCTTAATCACATTCATTAACGCTTCCGACAGGGCAAAAGTTGCCATAGCGATTAACAGAAAACTGATGCCATCGAGTAAATCTGGCTGACCGAAGGTGAAGCGTTCCATCCCCGAGAAAGGATCGATCCCCACTGACGAGAGCAACAAACCTAAGTGAGTCATCATCATGGCCTTGAGGAAATCGCCACGATTCGAAAACGCTGCAATGGCCGTCAAACCGAGGAACATCAAGACCACATAATCGCCCGATTGAAAGCTCAGTGATACTTGCGCTAATAATGGCGCCGCGACCATCAACATAATGGCGCCGATAGTGCCGCCGGTAAACGAAGCATAGGCCGCAATCGCTAATGCTTTGCCCGCCATGCCTTTTTGCGCCATTGGATAACCATCAAATGACGTCGCAACCGTTCCTGCTACGCCCGGGGCGTTGATCAGAATTGATGATGTCGACCCACCAAAAATAGCGCCGTAGTACACGCCCGCCATTAAGATCATCCCTGAACTGGGGCCAATACTGTAAGTCACAGGGATCATCAAGGCGATCGCTGTGATCGGCCCTAATCCCGGCAGCATACCGATCACTGTGCCGACCAAGCAGCCTAAGACTACATACATGAGGTTTTGCAATTCAAACGCGGTCGATAGACCAATAAACATTGCATCGAACATAGTTAACTCCAAAGAGAACCTGAGGCCAAGTAAATACCTAAGACTTGCGTCATCAACACCCAGAACACCAACACCACGGGCACAGAGGCGAGCAACAAGATCTTAAAGCGGCGCTCTCCCATCAACCAAAATCCAGCGACCAAAAACAATAAAGTAGCGACAACAAACCCCAACGGTTCGAGTCCGGCGGCATACAAGACCATCAGCACAATCAGCGCCGCGGTTTGTTGTAAGGCGGCTTTTGTCAGCAGCGCCCCCCGCTGTTGAACCGTGTTTCCTTTCAGCAAGACAGCAACCAGAGAAAACAGACTAAACATCAGCCCCATGGCAGCATAAATCTTCGGCATAGTGGAAGACGTCACGACTTCAAATTCTTCAAACGGCAATAAGGGAATTTGCCATGCCAGCACGCCATATCCGGTAAACACGGCGACAAATAGCAAGGAACCAATCAGATCACGATTCAACATCTGTCACTCCTTACTTAATAAAGCCCAGTTGCAACATAGTGGCTTTAAGCTGTTGCTCCTGTGCTTCCAATGACTTAATGAATTCGGCTTGGGGTTCAAACAAATTGATCCAACCATTACGGGCACGCACTTGTTCCCATTCTGGCGTCTTAATCAGCGCCGCAAACTTGGCCACATACTCATCAACTTTGGCTTTAGGCGTATCGGGTGCCGCAAAAAAGCCGCGCCAGTTAGTAAACGTCATGTCATAACCGAGAGATTTAATCGTCGGAACCTCTGGATGCTCGGCAACGATTTCAGGTGCCGTCATAGCAAGGATCCGACCTTGACCACTGCCTGCAATTTCTAACGCTTCACTGAATCCCGTCGACAATAAATCGACTTCGCCCGAGAGTAAGCCAGCCTTAGCTTGACCACCCGCATCGTAGGGAACATAACGCAAACGACCGCCATCTAAGCCCGCCGCCGCAATCGCTTGCGCCGCAACTAAGTGATCCATACTGCCGCGCGCTGAGCCGCCAGCGATGTTGAATCTTTGTGGGTCCGCCTTAAAGGCCGCCAACACATCGTCCCAGGTTTTCAACGGTGAATCGTTACGCACCACAAAGGCACCGTAATCGGCGACTATGCCTGCAACCGGCGTTAAATCACGATAACTAAACGGGATTTGCCCAGAAAGTGCACGGAGCACAATCGGAGTCGAGTTAACCAGTAAAATATCGCCCTGTTTGTTTTTCGATTTGATCATAGAGGCAATCGCACGACCGCCACCGCCACCCGAGAGGTTCTCAAAAGAGGCATTACCATCGATTTTCGACTTCACTAAAGCTTCACCGACACCGCGCGCTGTGGTATCCCAACCACCGCCTGGACCGCCAGGAATGATAAAGTGGACATCAGCACTCGCCATGCCAGAGGCACCGAGTAACAGCGCACTCATGACTAAAGATTTCATTTTCAACATGATTCATTACTCCTAAAACACGTATTGCAAACGGGCAGCGAAGGCATCGCCCACATCTTCATTGCCGACTAAGGCAATCGTGCCTGCGCCATCGACGGAAGAATGGATGTAGTTAGCCATCACTTTTATTTTTGGATTAAAGTAGTAAGACACGCCTAAGATATAGGTCTGAGTTTTAGTACCTTGGAAGTCGGAGCTCGCATCCACGCTAGAAAAACGTGCCGCCAATTCCCATGCATCGGTTACGCCCTTAGGCTGGGAAAACACCGCGCTGCCCTTGGAATAGCTGCGCTGTTCGCCCGTTAAGAAATAACTCGCCTGCAGGTAATACGCCTGATAACGCTCACCATCGAGCACTGACTGAGGATCTTGAGTCGTTAAATTACGCTGAGCGTATTCGCCTTGTAGTAACAAAGCCTTATGTTGAAATGCCAGCTCTAAACCCGCTTGGTTTAGATTATCAATCGCTGCGGTTTCACCACCGGCGACATAGTTAATCAGGCGAGTATTAGTCTCGCGCAGTTCGCCGCGAGCAAAGCTGGCAGACAAGTCATCGCCGCCCATTTGACGCGCCGAGTACCACAAGCCCGCATGTAACACTTGGCCCGATTCTTTGGCCTGTGACCAAGTCACTCGCGAGCTAAGGGCATAATTCAAATCATCGGTTTCATCTTTGCCATCGCTACCAAAGGCATCGTTTTTATAAACACCCAAGGCGTAACGCAAACCTGTGCTTGGGAAATATTGATAGGCAGAAACACCCCAGCGGAAGTACGGCGACATAGTATCGGCGAGGCTAGAACGTTCGATCAGCGCAATGTGATTACTGCTGGTGAGCGCATCGAGGCTGATATCCTCACGCAACTTACCAAATTGCAGTTTAGGACCATTCTCAAAACCCGAATAACGCATCCGAGCCATGACGATTTCAGCAGTATTTTCAGCAAATTCAAGCAGTAGCTTGTAATCCCAATCCTGTAATTCGCCTTCAACAAAGGTACGTACTCGGCGGGGGAAAATATCCTGCGCGCTACTGCCGTTATGTTCGGCGTTATAGGCACCATTGAAGAGGTTGTAATCGAGTTGAATGCGACCACCTATCTCAAAAGCTGGCGCGCTAGGCTTAGATGGAGTCGCAGTGGCATTCGCTGCCTGCTGTTGTTTTAGCTGGTTAACTTCTTGAGTCAATTGGGTGAGTTGTGCTTGAAGCTCTTGTGGCGTTAAGTCTTGCGCATTCGCAAAACCAGTAAAAGCCACAGCGGTTGCCGCGGCAAGTAAGGTCAATCTAGGCATCAATGCCTCCTGTATTGCAGTCTGCCATTCCCTGTGGGAATGCCTGTGTTATTAGAATTGTGTCAGGTCTGTGACGGACTACTTCCTCGCCCAGAGGATGAAATGTATCGTTAACATTTCGTTAAAGATATTTAACGCACTTAATCTTCATTAAGGGACTTAAGGTGACTAAAAATCATAAAGTTCATGAACAAAATGAACTTAACTCAATGGAAATGGCTTGAAGTGCACAAAACGGGTAAGAATGAGAGATAACTCAATGAAAATATGACAGGAATATTAGCTGGCGCTGAATGTTAACAGATGAGTGAAATAGCATAAAAATAGGACGGATTTACCCTTAGAACGTTAAATTAAGCTAGAAGCCATCCATAAAAGCAAAGCGCCGTTAAGCGCTTCTGAGGGAACTTGGAGCAATACTTGAAGGGATATTGAGTAGGATTGAGCTGGATATTGGGCGATAAGCATTAGCAACGATGAGCAAATAACAGTGGTCGAACAAAAAACACCAAATGCTCGACCCAACGATGCGAGTACCTATTTATTCGAGCTTATTGATTCAAGCTAATTGATTCGAACTTTCGCTTAGCAATCAGAGCTTATTGCCTGCATTCTCGCTGGCGGGCGCGGTGCCATTATCACCCTGCGCCATCTGTGCATGGCCTTGTTCCATTTGCTGTAAATCTTCCATCGCCGAATCCTGCGACAAAGCCAGCGGATCGGTATCTGCGGATAACGCCGCCGTATTGTCGGCATTCGCGGTATCTGGCGCAGTCATTTGTTCAGTCAGTAATGGATTGGCAGCTTTTTCAGCATCTAGCCCCTGAGTCACAGGAGACACTTCAGTGTTGAGCGGGCTATCACTCACATTCGGTAACCACTCACGCAATGGCTCGGGTCCAAAACTAAAGCCCAAGGCGATGACGACAGTTGCCGCAGCAACATACAACCAAGGGCGAATCGCCCGATTATCGCCTCTTAATGAACCGCTCTCACTGGCATATAGGTGCGCATCCGAGCGTTGAGCCGCTGGGGCGATCGCTTTTAGCATATCAGGTAAGGCATCAAGCTCAGGGCCTTTAATCCGCTGACCAATAAACTGGCCGCCTTCGTAGATCTCCATCTGATGGCTTGCAACTTCGCCGTCAACCACTCCAGAACTGGTAATAATCAACTTATTACAACAGACTCGACCACTAAATACGCCGCACACCCGCAACTCATCACAGCTGACTTCACCGGAGATCTCGCCGCCGAGTTCGATCTTAATTTGTCCAGCTGAGCCAATCTTGCCCTGCAATTTACCCGCAATTAATGCCGTGCTCTCTAACTGGATGTCACCCTCAATCGAGGTTTGTGCACTGATAAAAGTAATGCCATTGCCTTTGCTAGCCATAGGATTCATTCCATATCATTATTTTTGTGACAAAGATGTTAAGGTAAAAGTCCCCAAGAATAAAGCACTGGTTTTGTTTAGTATTTGACCTAAGCCTCTGAGCGGGATTTAAGTCACGCCAGCGACTATGTTACCCTGAGCATCTTGCAATATGGCTCCCGAGTACCTAAGTATGAGTAGCATGATGCCTCAAAAGGCGAGTACTGATATCGCACTTAATCAAAGCTAAAGCACATACTGACTGCAGCGAACACCTAAAACAACCGCCAACGAGACCCCGACATGGCTCATTCAAACTCCGCTAGCTCGCAATCGATAACGCCAATGATGACGCCACTGGAAGTGTATCGCGCCAAAGTGAGCGAAAATCTAGTTGACGATCCGGCGCAACAACAGGCGGTGTTGGCGCTCGATATGTTATTTAAACAGTTGATGCCACAACCCTATTCAGCACGCCACTCCCATTCACAATCCATCAAAGGCTTGTATCTGTGGGGCGATGTCGGTCGGGGTAAAACCTTTCTGATGGATTTGTTTTTCGATTGTTTGCCAAGTGAAGGCAAGTTAAGACTGCATTTCCACCGATTTATGGCACGGATACACAATGCACTGCGTGAGCATTCGGGTAAACGCGATCCGTTAACGCTTATAGCAAAAAATCTAGCGAAAGAATGCAAGGTGCTGTGTTTCGATGAGTTTTTTGTCTCGGACATTGGCGATGCCATGATACTCGCAGGGCTATTTGAGTGCCTATTCGAACAAGGTGTGGTACTGGTCGCGACCTCTAATATTCCTATTGAGCGCTTATATGAGAACGGCTTAGCGAGACACAGATTTTTACCTTGTATCCAACTGCTACAAACACACACGCAAATGCTGCATCTCGATGGCAACCAAGACCACAGGATTCACGCCATCAATACTTTATTAAACAACGAGATTGGCATTGATAGCGCTGAAATGAGTGCCTCGATTTCCCGCAATATCGGCATTACCGGAACACTCGATTTTGAGTATATTTTTGACAAGCTAGTGAATGGGTTAACGCCAAATACACTCAGTATGAGCGCTGTTGGCATTAGCGATTCTGGTATTCGTGAGACTAGTATCTGCGGTAGCAGAATGAGCAATGCTAGCCTCACCATCTGCAACCGTGAAATCCCAGTGATCCGCGCAGCTATAGGGCCCACAGACAACGCTGTTGCTTGGTTCGACTTTTATGCCCTGTGTGACGGCCCGAGATCCCAACTCGATTACATCGAAATCGCCAGTCGATTTAAGATCTTAATGGTGAGTGGCGTTCCTAAATTAGGCGGCGAAGTGAAAGGCTGGATCCGTGCCCGCGGCACGGAGGACGGCACAGGAGAAAACCAAGCCGCAACGACGGGCGAGCGCAAACTCTCCTACGCCGCCAACGACGACCCTGCGCGACGTTTTATCAGCTTAATTGATGAGTTGTACGATCAAAATGTCAGCCTTTATCTCAGCTGCGACGTGCCACTGAGCGAACTCTACCAAGGTGGCGCACTTAGTTTTGAATTCCGCCGTACCTACAGCCGATTAATAGAAATGAGCCGGCATGAATTACCGAAAAATAATTGATTATTTATCGCTTCGCATAAATAAGAAAAGAGATAAGAAAAGAGACAAGAAATAAGCACCAATCGTTTACGTCTCATTTATCCATTTATTATCGAACAATCCTGATCACAAGAAATAAAAACGCTTAAAGGAACAGTCGATTACAAAGGTTTTATACAAAAAGAATACTAACGGTTTGAATACTCTCTTTAAATGCTGATATTAAACATAAAGCTAACGACCTAAATTGCTTTATTAGAGCCTGATTAAACCAGCAAAAAATTCACTTTAACTATCTAAAATTAAAATAGTAATCACGTTCATACCTTTATTCAAACTGACCTGACTCTAATCGATAGTCGAAATAAAACCACAGACATCATCACACTCAATTGGGCAATACAGTTTGCTAACGCCAATATTTAAGGTACGGTATAACTTAGTTTAAGTTTTACTAATTTACGGCCAGTCGCTTTTAATCGGCTAAATTTACAATCCAAAACGAAAAAGTTAGAGAATATAATCTATAGTGTATTAAACCAAAAACTCACAATTCCGACTCGGCGCGATAACAGTTAGTTTAACGTTAGCAAGCATGAATTCAGCCTTTTGGCTCAAGCTTCATGGCTCGACAGCAGTGATTAAAAAGTATTAGCTCAAAAGCAGTAAGAACGACCTTAGACGGAACTCATTTAAATACAGGGACGACTCGCTTATGTGGTTACGACAAATTAAGATTGGCTCACGACTCATTACTGCCTTTGGCTTACTCGGCCTAGTCTTGTTACTTCAGGGGCTCATGTCGCTGCAAACTATGTCATCTATGCGCGCCTCCTCTGAAGAAATTGAAAAAAATACCCTACCGACACTCGTCACCCTTTCTAGCATCAATCTTAACGTGATGCGCGCTAGGGTATTTACATTTCGTCTGTTACTCGCCGATTCAGCTGCTGAGCGTGACAAAGGGCTCGAAACCTTAAGGCAAATTCGCGAGAACATTGAAACGGATCAAAAGGCCTACGAGCCTTTAATTAGTTTGCCTGGTGAGCAAGCCCTCTATCAGGATTTTAGTCATAATTTAGAGCTGTATTTACAGAATCAAGATCAAATGATCAGTAAGCTGCAGGCCAATGACACGACTGAAGCTAAACGGATCATGGATGAAGTGATGACGTTACAAGCTGATAAAATAACTAAAACGCTTATCAGCATTGGCGACTTAAATACCGAATATGCAGGCAAACAAGGCGAACTCACCGCACAAGCCTACGAAGAAAGTAAGCTACTCAACAGCGTAGTGATAATAGCCTCCTTGATTGCCGCATTTATCGTGGCCACATTATTAACCCGTAGCATTGTGCAGCCAATGAAAGAAGCGGTAGACATTTCAGTGACAGTCGCAAGCGGTGATTTAACACAGAAAATTAGTGCCGATGGCGAAGATGAAACCAGTCAACTGATGCAAGCACTAGCAAAAATGCAGCAGAACCTGCGCGATACCTTATCCCACATCGCAAACTCCTCTAACCAGCTCGCCTCCGCCGCCGAGGAACTCAATTCTGTGACTGAAGATGCATCCCGCGGTATACAACAACAAAATGATGAAATACAACAGGCTGCAACCGCAATTACCGAGATGAGTTCGGCGGTGGATGAAGTCGCCAATACCGCAGTCCTCGCTTCAGAAGCCTCAGAAGAAACCGCCCGCAATACTGAATTAGGTAAAAAACAAGTAGATCAAACCGTCGCCGCCATTATCGACATGAATCAGGATGTGACGCAAAGTTCGCAGATCGTCCAAACCTTAGCCATGCAAGCTGTCGATATTGGCAAAGTTTTAGATGTGATCCGCGCGATTGCAGAACAAACGAATTTACTGGCCCTCAACGCAGCCATTGAAGCGGCACGAGCGGGCGATACTGGCCGTGGTTTTGCGGTGGTTGCCGATGAAGTGCGCGCGCTAGCCCACCGTACTCAGTCTTCGACCCGTGAAATTGAAGACATGATCAACAAGATCCAGCACGGCACCGAAACCGCTGTGCTATCGATGCAGCACAGTGGCCAAAAGGCAGAGCAAGCACTCGCTGTCGCAAGGCTCGCTGGGGATGCATTAAACACGATTAACGCTCAAATCAGTACGATGAATAACAGCAATATGGTCATCGCAAGCGCCGCAGAAGAACAAGCGAAAGTCGCCCGTGAGGTCGATAAAAACATTGTGAACATTAGCGATCTCGCCAGCCAAAGCGCCGCGGGAGCGCAGCAAACCAGTGCATCGGCACATGAACTATCAAGGTTAGCAGTAGAACTGAACAACCTACTGACGCGCTTTAAGGTGTAAAGTCGCCTCGTACAGTCGTCAGATTTAAGGCCAAATCTCGTTTTACAATGGGACCTGAGGGTAACTGCACAAGGTGTGCGAAAAGACGTTACCCTCAATCTATAACCACATCTCTAACTTAATAAAATTATTCAGTATCAAAAACATGCACTCAGTTAAGACCGAGTTTGCGGCGCCTGATTAAAGTGCATAGCCAGTTCACTGATATCGGCAGCAACCCATTCTGGCTCGATACACTCGGCCAAATGCGCCGCCATAAAGTCCACCAGCTGCATGGCAGCATAGGGCAAGCGGCGATCTTTGCGGCCAACCAGATACCAGTTACTTTCGAGCGGAAAACCCATCACTGGCAAAATAGCCGGTTTTTCGCGCCCTTCTTGCAGCGTGTGCGCCGAAATCACCGACAAGCCTAAGCCCGACGCGACGCTTAGGCGTATCGCCTCATTGCTCTCAATTTGCATAGTGTCACTAAGCGTGATGCCTTGACCGCTGCACCAAGACTCAAACATTAAACGGGTGGCAGAACCTGGCTCGCGCACGATAAAACGCTCATTTTTGAGATCGTTAAAATTCACTTGCTCACGGCCCACCGCCCAATGATCCTTTGGCGCAATCAGTTGCAGCGGGTTTTTAATGATCCGCGCAGATAGCACGTTATCGCCACTAGGTGGATGACTAAACAGATATAAATCATCTTCTTGGCGCTCAAATCGGCCCAAAACATGGGCACGGTTACCTATGTTTAAGGTCACTTTAACCTGCGGAAACTGCCGATAAAAAGCCCCTAAAATCCGTGGTAACACGTATTTGGCGGTAGTGACGATACCGATATTAATATGCCCGACGCTGCCACCTTTGGCCTGCTGCATAAAGGCATCGAAATCCTCAAAACGACTCAAGGTATCGCAGGCGGCGCGGTAGAGTTCATTGCCAATCAAGGTCGGTAACATGCGGCCATCACGACTCTCGAGTAACGGCTCACCCAATACATCGGCCAGCTTTTTAAGCTGTAATGAAACTGTGGGTTGGGTTAAATGCAAGGCCCTCGCCGCTGCGGAAATATTGCCTAACCGCACCACTTGCACATAAACCTGCAGCAAACGGAAACTCAAGTGCCGCAATTTAAGCTGAGTCGATGACGAACGCTTATCCATAGACAATTATCTATACCTAAGTGGTAAACAATTTATTTTTCAATATAACCAATTAGGTCCAAAATCACCAGCCATCAGGACCACCCGACATTTAAGCCTGTTCTGCACGGCTTAAAAATCAAACTTAATGAGATACTTATGCCCGATATTGTCATTGCCTTTTTTGCCTTAGGCTTGTTAGCTGGCCTAGTGAAGTCAGATCTTAAAGTCCCTCCCGCGATCTACGAAACCCTATCCATACTGTTAATGCTCACTTTGGGCTTAAAGGGCGGAATGGCGCTCCACGGTCACACCCAAAACTTAGTGCTCACTGAGCTGTTAGCGGTTGTTGCTTTAGGCTTCATTATCCCCTTGGCCCTATACCCAGTGTTAACTCGGCTGGTTCGCATTGGTCACACAGATGCCATTAGCATTGCCGCCCATTACGGCTCCGTCAGCGCGGGAACCTTTGCGGTGGTGATGGCTATGGTGGAAAAATCTGGACTGATCTTAAGGCCCGAAACCACCCTGTATCTCGTGCTGCTGGAGCTGCCTGCGATCGTCGTAATGCTCTGGCTACACAGGTACTTAAGCGCCAAAAAAGCAATTGAATCATCACCCAAGAATGAAACTCAATCGAGCGTATTGCACGAAGCGTTAACCAGCCGCGGCGTTGTACTACTCGTTGGTGGTGTGGTGATAGGTTGGCTTTACGGCCCAACGGGGCTTGCGCCGCTCACACCTGTGTTACTCGGTGGGTTCAAAACTTTACTGGCATTATTTTTACTGGAAATGGGCTTAGTGACGGCTAAAGTGTGTTTGCCGTTACCACTGAAACAATGGCGCTTATTGGTGTTCGCCGCCGTAACGCCCTTTGTATTGGCTTGGTGCGGTATTGCCGTAGGATTATGGCTGGACTTACCTTCTGGCAGTATTTTAGTGCTAGCGGCATTAAGTGCCAGTGCATCTTATATCGCAGCGCCTGCGGCCATTCGAGCCGCAATACCCGAAGCCAATATTGGACTGGCTATGCTGGCCTCACTCGGCATTACGTTTCCGGTTAATGTGTTAATTGGCTTACCTTTATATCAACACTGGGTCATGCTCATTACGGCTTAATGGCGTAGCTTAGTACTTCTTGGTCGAATAAAAATCAATGAAAAGGGAGACATAATTGTCTCCCTTTTCATCTTGCTTAAGCACACATGATTTAAGGCGCATCACTGTGGTGCGCGGCTTTATCCTGATACATGGCCTTATCGGCGGAATCTAATAGATCCTCTAAACTCATCTCAGAATCTGGCGTCCAATGGGCGATACCAATACTGGTCGCTAAGCTATGTTGCTTAGGATGCTGTTGATTATATTGCTCAAGTAATTGCTTAAAACGCTCAATCACGCGATCGACTGTATCCCTATGCACAAAACTTAATAGCACCACAAACTCATCGCCGCCAAGCCTTGCAATCACATCCGACTCCCTAAAAGCGGTCATCAGGATATGAGCAAAATCGTATAACACTTGGTCGCCCTTGAGGTGACCAAAGTTGTCATTCACTTCCTTAAAGAAATCGAGATCGAAGAAGAGTAAGGCCGCCTCAGATTCGGTACGTCGACAACTCGCCAGCGCCTGATGGGCCAGTAACTCAAATCCACGCCGATTCGAAATCGTGGTCAAAGGATCTAAGGTGTTTTGCGCGATAGAGAGTAATTCCGCCTCCACCATTTCGCCTAAATCCGTCAAGGTTTCAATATCTTCAGCCGTAAACTCTCGCGGTTCAGTGCCGATTAAACACAAGGTCCCGACCCGATATTGCCTATGAATGGTTAAGGGATAGCCAGCGTAAAAGCGAATACGCGGCTGCTCCGTCACCAGTGGATTGTCACTAAAACGCGGATCTTTGAGGGCGTCGTTCACGATAAAAATATCGCCTTGATTGATCGCATGGCCACAAAATGAAATTTCCCTTGGTGTTTCAGTCACCTCTAGTCCTTGACGAGATTTAAACCACTGCCGCTCGGCATCCACTAAGGTCACAACACAAGTCGGCAAGGAGAAAATTCTGCGCGTGAGCCGAGTGATACGATCGAAACGTTCCTCGGCATCGGTGTCGAGCACATTGAGTGCGCGTAACGTGGCCAAACGTTGCAGCTCGTTTTCAGGGATAGTAGGTAATTGCATGGTGCTCTCTGCTAACTGCTCTCATTAAACTCTAGCCTAAATT
Organism: Shewanella sp. SP2S2-6; assembly: GCF_031931965.1. Taxonomy (NCBI): domain Bacteria; kingdom Pseudomonadati; phylum Pseudomonadota; class Gammaproteobacteria; order Alteromonadales; family Shewanellaceae; genus Shewanella; species Shewanella sp. SP2S2-6. The sequence goes on from NZ_JAUOEQ010000002.1 coordinate 219,857, forward strand.
GCTTATTCTTGCGGAGTTAAGGCCGATATTCGTTCCAGCCTTACTCCCTTTAGATGACTGTACTATTCCAGCACAGCGCGATAGATATTAAGCACTCGCTCGGCATGTTCCTCAACCTCTAACACAGGTAACTGCCCCGCCTTTTGTTGCAGAGTCAGGCGATGATTTTCATCCCTGAGCAAGCAATAGGTTTGGGTTAAATGCTGGGCACTCATTATAGGCAAAAGTTCAAGCTCAGCTAACACCCCAAAAATCCGCACATTGTCAGACCAAATCGTTAGTTCTGGATACTCATGGGCATTAGCCAGCACTAAGTACTGGGCAATAAACTCGATATCAGCAATACCGCCGGGACTCTGTTTTAGATCAAACATGCCATCGCTGGCTTTGAGCAAGTGATCACGCATCTTCTGACGCATCTCACGTACTGCTTTTTGCAGCTCAACTTTATCCCGTGGTTTTTCTAATATCGAGGCGCGAATTCGGCTAAATTTGACCGCTAAACTATTGTCGCCGAAAACAAAACGTGAGCGCACTAAGGCTTGATGTTCCCACGTCCATGCCTCGTTAGCTTGGTATTCGCCAAAGCGTTCAATCTCACTGACCATCAAACCCGAGGCGCCAGAAGGACGCAAACGCATATCCACTTCGTACAACTCACCCGAAGTGGTACGAGTAGAGAACAAATGCAGAATACGCTGGGCGAGTTTGAGGTAGAAATGGCCGACTTCAATCGGCCGTTCACCATTGGTCTGGCTGTTATCTGCTTTGTTTTCACACAAGAAAACTAAATCGAGATCGGAGCCGTAACCTAATTCGATCCCACCGAGCTTGCCATAGCCGACAACGGCAAAGCCGGTGTCATTGCCCTCAAGGTGAGCGGGCACACCGTGGCGCACTGAAACCTGTTGCCACGCCTGCATCACCACTTGCTCTATGATGGCTTCGGCTAAAAAGGTTAAGTGATCGCTCACTTGCATCACAGGTAAAACACCCGTGACATCGGCGGCGGCGATTTTAAGTTGTTGTGACAGCTTAAATTGTCGCAGCGCTTCCATCTGCTGCTCCATATCATCCTCGGGCACCCGCAACATGTACTGGCGCAGCTCGCTCGGATAATCATCGATGGAGGTTGTGTCATAAAGCTGCGACGGATCGATAAGCTCATCGAGCAGCATGGGAAACTTAGCTAACTGCGCGGCAATCCAAGGACTGGCGCAGCACAGGCTCACTAACTGTTGCCGCGCGCCAGGGTTTTCACACAAAAGCTCAAGGTAAGTGGTGCGAGTTAAAATCTGCTCCAGCACCTTAGACACGGGCTCAAAGGCAGCCGATGGACTCTGTTGATTAATCAACTCTTCCAATAATCTTGGCATTAATTTATCTAAGGTTTCCCGCCCGCGTGGACCAATGGAACGCTTAGTGACAGTCTCACGCCAGCTGCTGAGCATAGGGCACAGCTTGTCATCGTCGATTTGCTGTTCGGCCAATAGCGCGACGGCATCATCAATATCTTGCACATGCCACAGCTGCGTTGTCCAATGCTCGGCCTTTTCTTCGCCTTCTTCACCGCCCACGGTGGCTTTAAAGTGACGATGGATTTTGCTCATTGCCGCTTCGATATGGGTGCGTAAATCGACCTCGTTGGCCATATCGAGCACATGGCACAATCGCGCCCAATCGAGTGGATTATTCGGCAAGGTTTGGGTTTGTTTATCGTCTATGGCTTGCAGTAAATTCTCCACTCGGCGCAGCAGTAAATAGCTGTGTTTAAGCTCATCGACCGCCAAATATTCAAACTGCCCTAAGCTGTAGAGCGTATCGATAGCGCCGAATAAACTCTGCTGACGCAGCGCAGGCTCGCGGCCACCACGAATTAATTGGAAACTCTGCACCACGAACTCGACCTCACGAATACCGCCCGCGCCGAGTTTAATATTGTCGGTCAAATGACGACGTCGCACTTCTTGGGCGATGAGTTGCTTCATTTTTCGCAGGGATTCAATCGCTGAAAAGTCGATATAGCGGCGATACACAAAGGGTCTGAGCAGGCTGTGTAATTCATCGGAGAAATGGCTCCAAGGTCCGAGCGCACGCGCCTTGACCATGGCATAGCGTTCCCAATCTCGGCCCTGTTCTTGGTAATAATCCTCAAGGCCACTAAAACTCACCACCAGCGGCCCACTTTCTCCGTAGGGGCGCAAACGCATATCCACGCGGAACACGAAACCATCGACGGTAACTTGGTCTAGCAAGTTCACTAACCTTTGTCCCATGCGGATAAAAAATTGTTGATTGTCTAAACTGCGACGCCCACCGACGGTTTCACCATGTTCAGGGAAAGTGAAAATCAAGTCGATATCGGAGGAGAAATTGAGCTCGCGGCCGCCTAACTTGCCCATGCCTAAAATCAGCAATGGCTGTGCATTGCCTTCTTTGTCCATCGGCGTGCCGTATTGGGCGCACATATCTTTATAGAGCCAATCGCGGGCGCAAATCACTAACGCTTCGGCAAGCGCCGACAGATCGAGCAGGGATGCTTCTAAACTGGCGTAGTCTAAAAAGTCACGCCAAGCTAAGCGCACCATTTGGTAGTTACGAAACCGTCGCAGGCTGGCTTTTGCCATCTCTTCAGTTGTGGCGCTGCTCAGCACTTCGTGTAACTCAAGATCAAAGTTTTTACGCTCAATCAAGCTTAACTCGCCGGCAAACAGCCTGTTAATCCACTCGGGATGTCGGCATAACTGGGCCGCCACGTAATCACTGAGCCCTAGAACCGTTTTGAGTTCTTGCTGCTGGGCAGGTATTAATTGCGCGAGTCCTTCGGACCATACTTCCTCTAACCGCAGCCAGTTGTGCTCAGCGGTTTGATTAACGAGAATAGACAATGACTTATTACTGTCTTTTTGCATGGTCATAATAATCCCTAACAAATTTAGCTATCGACATATTATGTCGTAAATGATATAGATTGACGCCACATCATGTTATGTTCGACGAGACTTGCAGCTACCTGATGTAGCACACAAATAAAGGTATCCCCTTTTATCTGTGGCATTTAAGGGTACTATAACCTGCGCAGCAGGCATATTGGGCAAGCAGATTATTATTGCCTGCAAGTATTTGAGTTTTATTTCATTACCATTTGGAGAAAACATGGCAGGAATGCTAACCCGTGTTCTCACATCGATCCTCTTTTTAGCCGTTATGCTGTCGCTGACGGGTTGTGGCGATGAGAGACCGGATAAAATCGCGAAGTATCAACAACTCACGCAGCAACGTCTCGCTACGCTCACGACGATGATCGATGACGGGCAGTTGCGTAACGCTAACCTCTTAAAACAATACACCACACTGTTAAAGCAGCAGAAACCTGATTTAGCCCCATTACTTGATGAATTAGCAAAGGATTCTGGCACCCAAGGTCCCATGTATACCTCGCTGAAACGTCGATTAGATGAGTCGAAAGTGGCGAGTAACTTTGCTGATCTCGATCAACAGCTGGCCGAAGCGGAAAATCTTTATCAAGCCGCAGATCCCAGTCTGTTTAACGATATGTTGTCAGATCCTGTCAACGTGGTCGCCGATATGTCCGACGGCAAACTGGCCCGCGTGAATGCGATTAGCCGTGAGGCCGCAACATTAGCCAATGGCGGCGAAGATTTTGGTCCAGGCAGTCAGCTAGTTGGTAATCCGTCTTACGGTAACTGGCAAACCGACTCGAGCGGCACGTCGTTTTGGGCTTGGTATGGCATGTATTCGATGTTTTCGAATGTTTTCAATCGCCCAGTTTCCTACGATCGTTGGTCGGGTAACCGAGGTTATAGCTATTACAATGACGTAGGTCGTTATCGCTATACCTCACCCAAACAAGCGGATGCGCAAAATAAGACCTTCGAACAAACGAAAAAACGTTTCGATTCCCAAGGTAAGCGCTTCGACAGCCCTTATGCCAAACCGCGTACCGGTGGCACGGCGTTATCCCGTGAAAGCACCAGCACGCCCAAGGCCAGCAACACCACGAGCGCAAGCAAGAGTTCGAGTAGTAAGTTCCGCTCTAACTATGCTAAAGACAGCAGTTTCCGTAATTCCAGTAATCGCACTACCCGCAGTGTGCGCCGGGGCAAGTAACTAAGGATTTCCAATGACACTATTTCAGGATTTCGGTATCACACCAGAGCTAGCCATCATTCTGGCTATCGATCTCACCATAGCCGTAATTTTGCTAACGCTGATGCGTTATTTGCAAGGTTGGAGCGTTAAAGTTAACAGCAGTAAAGAACTGGCGGAGCGTGATAACTTTGCCTTCGGTATCAGTACCGCGGGCGCCGTTGCCGCATTGGGTATAGTGCTCACGGGCGCTATCACTGGTGCTGCCGCACACTCTTATCTGAATGAAGCCATTGGCATGAGCGCCTACGGTTTATTCGGCTTAGTGCTGATTAAACTGGGTCGTTTCCTCCACGATAAGATTGCGTTAAACGAGTTCGATAAGAACGAGCAAATCATCAAAGGCAATGTGTCTGTCGCAATTGTCGATGCCAGTGCTGCCATCGCCACTGCGATTATCATCCGCGCCGTGTTGTTATGGGCAGAAGACTTAACCCTAGATACCTTTATCGCTATCTTCAGCGCCTTTGCGATTTCGCAGTTGATGTTAGTGCTACTGACACGCTGGCGCGAAAACCGTTTTGCAAGCCGCAATCAAGACTCGTCAATGCAGCAAGCCTTAGTACAAGGTCATACAGCATTAGCACTGCGTCATGCGGGTTATATGATAGCCATGGCGCTGAGCTTTAACGCTGCCAGCCACTTTATTATATTCAATCCAACGGCTTATGTGACTAACGTGATCGGCTGGTTAGTGTTCTCAGTCATCATGCTGATCGCGCTTTCCTTACTGCTGTTCGTCGTGAAGAAACTGGTATTAGCCCGTATCGATTTAGCCGATGAAGTAGAAAGACAACACAATATCGGCATCGCCGCCGTTGAAATGGCGATCAGTATCGCTATCGCACTTATCCTTACGGCACTGATGGCCTAATCGAATGCAAGAAACCAGCTTAACCCCCTCGGCGGCTAAACCTAGCCGCCTAGGTTGGTTCGACGATGTCCTATTATTGGGCATCATGGCCGTATTAGCAGGCTGCGGCCTGATTTACGAATATCTTTTATCCCACTATGCGGGGCGCATTTTAGGCGCATTAGAAGCCGCCATCTACACCATGATTGGCTTGATGATAGTCTCCATGGGGCTAGGTGCCTTCGCCGCCCGTAAGATCCGTGATGCCTTTACTGGTTTTGTGATCTTAGAACTCACAGTCGCACTCTGTGGCTCACTCGCCATTTTAATCACAGCGGCGGTGATTGGTTTCGGCCAACAACTGCCCTTAATGATTGCCAACACCTTAGGTTTACCGCCAGATCAACTGCCCGAAGGCGGCATGATAGGCTCGCTGCAAAAACTCAGCGAATACCTACCCTATGTGTGGGGCGTGTTACTGGGCCTGATGATAGGTATGGAAATCCCACTGATCGCCAGGGTGCGCCAATCACTCTCTGACGAGCATTTGCTGCACAATGCGGGAACAATTTACGGCGCCGATTACATAGGTGCAGGCATAGGTGCCGCCATTTGGGTGGGCTTTATGCTTGCCATTGATATCCAACTTGCCGCCGCCTTAACCGCCAGCTTCAACTTATTGGCGGGTTTTGTGTTTATCTGGCGCTTCTGGCCTAAAATCCGCCGCCCTAAACTGCTTTTAACTGGGCACTTTATCGTGACAGGCATTTTACTCGTGTTAGCCATCCACGGCCCACGCTGGGAGCAAGAATTCAATAATTTGCTCTATAAAGACAAAGTGGTTTACGCCAAGGCGACACGTTTCCAGCAGTTGACCTTCACCGAGCGACTGCGCGGTAACGGTCTGCCGCCCGTTTATGCGTTATACATCAATGGTCGCTTACAGTTTTCGAGCATAGACGAACACATCTACCATGCGTTTCTCGTGCACCCTACACTCGCCGCCAGTGCTCGCCATAACAAGGTGTTGATCATTGGCGGTGGCGATGGACTCGGTCTTAAGCAAGTGCTGCGCTGGGAGCCTGAGCAAGTGACGCTGCTCGATCTCGATGTCGGCCTAGTGCAATTATTTAAGTCGCCCGATACGGATATGCCCGAGCGTTTGAGCCGCGCTATGTTGACGCTCAACGGCAATGCGCTGAACGATCCCCGTGTTACTGTGATCAACGACGATGCATTTAATGGCGTCGATAAGCTGATTGCCACAGGCGTGAAATACGATGCGATTATTGTGGACTTGCCCGATCCGAGCCATCCCGATCTTAATAAGCTATATTCGGATTATTTCTACCGTAAATTAAAGGAACTTATGAGCAGTGATGGCGCTCTGACAGTACAGTCAACATCGCCTTACCATGCCCCTAAGGCCTTTATTTCGGTAGCAAAAACCTTGTCATTGGCAGGATTTGACGTCAAACAGTACCACCATAATGTGCCCAGTTTTGGCGAATGGGGCTGGAGTATCGCCACCGCAGGCGGACTCGATGCACAACACAGATTAGCTAAGTTAACTGAGCTACCCATCAAAGATGACTGGCTCACCTTAGGTTTAGTGGATGGTGCCTTTGAGTTTCCAGCCAATTTTTATCAAGATGCCGCCAAAATAAAACCCAATGAATTGGGTTCGTTGCAGCTGTATCACTACCATTTGCAAGATTGGTCCGAGAATCAGGGACTGAATCTTTTTTAATAGGATGAGATAGTGCTTGACATATTATGTCTCAGTGCTATCTTTGAACACAGACATAATATGTCAATAAGGACAAATATGAATATCCATACCCTTGCCAATCACCTCAACAGTCTTGGCAATAATAGCCAAACCGGCTTTCAATTCGATTGTTATCCTATTGATGGCGAAGTCGAAGTACTGCAAGTGAATGTGGTTGGCCGTGAAGAAATCCCAGTATTCGTATCGGTGACGGATAACCAGATTCTTTGCATCAGTTACCTGTGGGGCGAGAACGAAGTAAACCAAGAACGTCGCAGCGAAATGTTTGAAACCATGCTAGAGCTCAACATTCCAATGCCTCTGTCATCCTTTGCCAAAATTGATGACAAATACGTAGTTTACGGTGCGCTATCACTACAATCTAGCATGCTCGAAATCGAGCAAGAATTATCAGTTTTATCCGATAACTGTTTAGAAGTTATCGATGAAATGGTCGACTATCTGAAATAAGGAGCCACAAAATGGGCATTCTGAATAAAATTTTAACAGCGTTTCGTGGTGGTGCTACCGAAGTGGGTCAAGGCATCGTTGACGCAAACTCAACCCGTATTTTCGAACAGGAAATCCGTGACGCAGAAAAGCATTTAACCAATGCTAAACGTGAACTGACCGATGTCATGGCGAAAGAAATGCAAGCCAGCCGTGAAATCGACCGCCTGAAACGTTCGATTGCCGAACACGAAGGTTATGCGACTCAAGCGTTGGACAAAGGTAATGAAGCCTTAGCAATTGAAATTGCAGAGAAAATTGCCGAGTTAGATCAAGAGCTGTCTGAGCAACAAAGCGCTAACGATAGCTTTAGCGCCCATGCTGCACGTTTGAAAGATTTAGTGAAGAAAACCGAGCGCCAACTGTCTGATTATCAACGTCAGCTGAGCATGGTTAAAACCACTGAAAGCGTGCAAAAAGCCACGGCAACCATTACTGATTCGTTCGCGTCTAGCAACTCTAAGCTGCTGAACGCTAAAGATTCACTCGAGCGCATCAAGGCTCGTCAGCAACAGTTTGACGACCGTCTCAAAGCGGCAGAAACCTTAGCCGATGAAAACAGTGACAAGTCACTGCAATCTAAGCTAGCCGAAGCCGGTATTGGTGAGCAAAAGTCGAATGCAAATGCTGTGCTAGACCGAATCAAAGCACGTAAAAGCTAAGCAATGATTGACCGAATGCCGAGTATCAGTGGGATCATCACCCCCTACTGACCTCGGCATTTTTTTGTTTCATCCGCATAAAATAATTGACCACTATTGCCCGTTACGATCCGCAGCCAATCGATTTGAAGCCGCACGCGAGCATAGTCAGCAGGAGTCACTATGGGATTTTTCAATAGTATTTTTGGTAAGAAAGCAGCGCCACAGCGTGAGCTCAATCACCCATCCCAGCTCAATGTGGGCGACATGATCTCAATTGATGACAGTTTTGCCCTGCCGCCACAACTTCGTGGTCAGCAATTGAGGGTCGAAGCCGTACATACCTACGAGTCTGAACGTAAACAGCAAACCGAATGGTTACTCAAAGGTCATGGCAGCGATACACTCTTTTTAAGTATCGAAGAAGACGACGAAACCTATCTCGCCTTTTCGATTAAGATTTCCCGCGCCCAAGTGGAACAGTTATTCGATCTTGAGCAGTTCAGCGCCCTGTTCGATGAACCGGGTCATGCCGAGTTAACCACTCAAATATTACCGGCCGACTTAGCGGAACAACTGGAACAATGGCTTGGAAAGCAATATCACCAAGTGACGTTTGCCGCTTTTGGCTATTTCCATCGTCAAGATTACCGCGGTCAAAAACCACCACAAGACGCCAATGGCGCCACGGGTGAGCCCTTCGAGTACTATTTACTGCTCGATGACGACGAAAGCTGCGCCGTCGAAGTGGAAGTCTACGAAGGTGGCGACACAGATGTTGTCTTGACCCTATATCGTCCACTGACGGATATTCGAGATTACTGGCCAGCGAAATAACCCAAAAATAAGATAAAGTGCGTGCTCGCACTTTATCGATAATCCCAATACAATCTCACAGATAAGCGCTAGAAACGGTTGATAGCAATAGGTAATACGCCATGAGTAAAACCAAACACCCTCTCCCCGAGCAATGGTTGAAGAACCAACAAGCCGCAAAAGCAACGCAAGTGGCTTTCGATCTCGATGAAAAATTTCAATACTCAATTCGTAAAGCCGCGTTAGATGCAGGTGTGAGCCCTTCGGATCAAATTCGCACGATTTTGGGCCTAAGCGTATCGAAGCGGCCATCGCGTCCGCGCCTTACCGTGTCACTCAATGCCGATGACTATGTACAACTGGCAGAAAAATATGGGTTAAGCGCCGATTCACAGCTAGAAATTAAACGCCGTGTACTCGACGATTTAGTTCACTTTGTGGATGAAACCTAACGCCGCAATCACTTCACGCGCCAGCCCTTTATGTGAATGGCTGGCGTGATTAATCGACAAATAGCCCTTTTATTGACTAAGACAATTTACTCATAGCCTAAAGTCTTTTACTTTAGTTGAGACATTCGCCGCACTTAACAGGGATCATGTTTGGCATGACAGATAAAACCCCATGGTCACTTCGCACCCTTGGCAGCCCTTCTCCATTCGAAATGGCGATGATGTTGCTATCCTTGCTGTCGGTGATCATAGTGCTCGTCATGACCTTCGGCCGCCTCGATAGCGAAACCTATCGCTTACTCTTTTTCGTCGATACCAGCATTTGTATGATTTTCATGATCAACTTCTTTATTGGGTTGATCCGTGCTCGCGATAAACGCTTTTTCATTAAACACCATTGGATTGATTTTATTGCCAGCATTCCGGCAATTGAAGCCCTGCGGATGGCGCGGCTGTTCCAAATCCTGCGGGTAATACGCCTGATCCGCATGAGTCGTTCACTGCTGCTTCCACTGATCAAACAACGTAAACAAGCCACCTTAGCCAGTTTGCTGGTCGCCATGGTGACGATTCTAACCTTAGCCTCAGTGATCATTTTGATCGTCGAGAGCGGCACCGAAGGCGCTAATATCCAAACCGCAGAACAAGCGATTTGGTGGGCGTTAGTCACTATCTCGACCGTCGGTTACGGCGATTATTATCCGGTGACGACAGCTGGCCATATCATAGGCGGTATTGTGATTGTCAGCGGCGTGAGCTTTTTTGGGGTGATCTCAGGTTATATGGCGTCGGTATTTGTCGCGCCCGATGAAACTGAGCGTCAAGAACGCCAAGAGGCCCATAAAGCCGAAATCAAATCAGAGCTTGAACTAGCGTTAGCTAGAATGGAAGAAAACCAGCAGAAAATGGAACAGAACCAAGCGCAAATGCTCGCAAAAATTGCAGAGCTTAAACAGGTTATCGAAACCAGAAATAACTGATTTAGCGAAGAATGGGCTAACAATCTGCAAAAGAAAGGGCTCAATCCAATGTGGATTGAGCCCTTAGTATTTTTCAGTGCCGAGCTAGAATCAGTGCTGCGCCAGTCAATAGACTTAGAATTAGTTCAACGTTATAAACATAACCCTACCAATAGGCCTGTTGCTGCATCGCATTACGACGCGTCGACTCCATGGCAAATAACAAACTTTGCTGTTTATCTTCCAGCCATTCAGTTAAATCAATATCCAACGCTCGGCTCGCATCCTGCACCGCGCGGTAGCAGGCTAAGGTTTTAATCCCGAGCACCAGATCTTGCCAAGGTGCGCGAAATGCATCCCGTGATTTCGCCTCATATAAACTGCCATAGGCGTGACCGACTAAGATGCTCTCATCAAGCACTGCAGCCACTTGCAGGTAATTTGCACTGGTCATGACACTATTGAGTGGCATTACCTCCACGATTGCCATCCAAGAGGCTTGCTGGGCGCGGTCGGCATGCTGGCGTAAGCTAGGCTGATTACTGATGTCCACTTCACCTGCACTGATCTTAAGCAATAGTTCAACTATCGCCAGCTGTAATTGACCATATTCAGTTTGTTGCCACAGGGAGAGTAAACGTCCCTTCAGATTCATCTCTGTCAGTTGCACCATAAGGCGCGCGTTAACTTGAGCATGTTGACCAAGCTTTGCGAACAAGCCCCTTTGGCTTCCAAGCAAGGCAGTCAGCGCTTGTGCTTGCTCGATAAAATCGAGCTGTTTTTCAATCGACATGAATTGACTAGAGAGTTTCACATTCAATAACTTGAACTGACTTAAGGTCATCCGCAGCAAACGAATACAGGCACGCATTCGCCACCACAGTGCCACACAGGCTTCGGGTTCGCTTTCCTCTGCAATCATGCTTTCTAATAATTGCCAACGCTCAAGCGCGGTTTCAAGCAGGATTTGGCAGTTTGCACTTAAATCCTGTGAAGAAGAATCATGTGACTCTGTCAGTGGCAAAAATTCCAATGCGTTTAAATCGAGCGGCTTAGCTTTACCCGCTAATCGATAGCCGCGCTGTGCTTTACTGGCTTTACCTAACCGCACAGGCACCACGCTCGCCACTTGCATAGCCAGCTTAAGTAGTGCCTCAGTATCGCCACTGAGGAGTTCAAACTCGAGCTCACACAGCGCTTCTTGCTGACCATTGGCGGTGATTTCACCTATGTCTAACGCCACTTCGACCAAGCTATTATCAATTTGGACATGCCAAGCACGGCGATAAAAATCGGTGTGAAATATACAGGTCAACTGGGCTTGTGTGGCGGCTAAATCCGCATCGGCGGGCCAAATACTGGCTGGGAATAGACTTAAATCTGGGCTATCGGCTTGGATAGTCACATTATATTCGGGCCGCGAATGAATCCCGCCCACGACTTGCCCAGCGGTTTTTATGGTCTGCTCTCTGTGCCCATCGTAACCGCGCACCCGCAAACCCATGTCCCACTGACGCAGCTGCAAGTCAGGTGTGTCGAAGTAACCATTCGCCAAACGACGTTTACCTTGAGGTACGGCATTATCGAGACTATCTAACTTATTTATCAGGGATTCTTGATATATCGGCAGGAAAAACAGTTTTAATTCAATCTCAGCATTCATTGCGTTACCGCTCATTTTGTCATCAAACTTTCATTGATGCGTCATCTTTAGTTCATAATGTCACAAATGTGTCATAAAAATCCCGTAGGATTTGGTTTTGCAGTTGGTATATAACCCGTTAGAATAAAGCTGTCGTTTTTTCTGAAAAAACACAGTTTCAATACGCGGACGCATAGGTTAACATGCGCCCGCTTTTTCCAATAATGGAACAATCTAAATAGGTAAACGGCAATGCCAGTAAACTCTATTTTGGGCGTGTTTGCAAAATCGCCAATTAAGCCTCTTCAAGAGCACATGGACAAAGTACACGATTGCGCATCGTTACTCGTCCCCTTTTTCGAAGCTACTATCACAGGTAACTGGGACAGTGCAGTTCAATTACGTAAGCAAATTAGTTTAGCCGAGAAGCAAGCAGATTCACTGAAGCGTGAAATCCGCCTGACTCTGCCAAGCGGTTTGTTTATGCCAGTAGAACGTACAGATTTATTGGAACTTTTAACTCAACAAGACAAGATTGCCAACAAAGCAAAAGATATTTCTGGTCGTGTTATCGGCCGTCAGCTGTTAATCCCTCAGGTCATGCAAGTCCCTTTTATTGCTTATCTACAACGCTGTATTGATGCGGTAGCACTAGCAAAACAAGTCATTAATGAACTCGAAGATCTGTTAGAAACAGGTTTCCGTGGTCGTGAAGTCGACTTAGTGGCAAAAATGATCAACGAACTCGATATCATCGAAGAAGATACTGACGATCTACAAATTCAGTTACGCCGTCAGTTATTCGCCATGGAATCTGAATTGAATCCTGTCGATGTGATGTTCCTATACAAAACGATTGAGTGGGTCGGTGGTCTTGCAGATCTCGCCGAACGCGTCGGTTCACGTCTTGAGCTTATGCTGGCTCGCGTTTAACAAATAAGGTTATCAAGGTATCAATATGGTTGATGCAGGTATTGAGGTGGCTAACGTCTTAGTCACCAATGGCCCGTGGCTTATTGCCGTTGCGGCTGCATTTGGTTTTCTCATGGCATGGGGTATTGGCGCGAATGACGTTGCCAATGCGATGGGAACCTCTGTAGGTTCAAACGCAATTACGATCAAACAAGCGATTATTATCGCGATGATCTTTGAGTTTGCGGGCGCTTATTTAGCCGGTGGCGAAGTCACCAGCACGATCCGTAATGGGATCATTGATTCAAGCTACTTTACAAACACCCCAGAATTGCTGGTTTACGGCATGATAGGTTCGCTTTTAGCGGCAGGTATTTGGCTAGTGGTTGCGTCAGCTTTAGGTTGGCCAGTATCAACAACTCACTCTATCGTCGGTGCCATCATAGGTTTCGCGGCAGTCGGTGTCGGTACTGAATCGGTCGAATGGGGTAAAGTAGGCGGTATCGTAGGTTCTTGGGTGATTACCCCTGCAATCTCAGGCTTTATGGCTTTTATCATATTCCAAAGCGTACAAAAGCTTATTTTCAACACTGACGACCCATTGAGCAATGCTAAGCGTTATGTGCCTTTCTATATGGCATTCGCTGGCTTTATCATGTCGTTAGTGACCATTCTTAAGGGCTTATCCCATGTGGGTATTCACTTAAGTGGCGCAGAAGCTTACCTGTTAGCTGGCGCTATCGCAGTTGTGGTGGGTTTATTTGGTAAAGTGGCCATTTCACGTTTACAAATGAGCGATAAAAACGACCGTCAAACCCAGTTCAAAAACGTTGAAAAAGTGTTTGCGATCTTAATGGTACTGACGGCCTGTTGTATGGCTTTCGCCCATGGCTCAAACGACGTTGCCAACGCGATTGGTCCTTTAGCGGCGGTGGTTTCTGTCGTTAACAGCGGCGGTGAAATTGCATCAAAATCACCATTAGTCTGGTGGATTCTACCTTTAGGTGCCGTAGGTATCGTGATGGGTCTGGCTATTTTTGGTCAGCGCGTGATGCAAACCATAGGTAAAAACATCACTCACCTGACGCCAAGTCGTGGTTTTGCAGCTGAATTAGCAGCGGCTTCGACAGTGGTTATCGCATCGGGCACAGGCTTACCTATCTCTACCACTCAAACCTTAGTCGGTGCGGTATTAGGTGTGGGTATGGCCCGTGGTATCGCAGCGATTAACATTGGTGTGGTGCGTAATATCGTCGTATCTTGGGTTGTGACCCTACCTGCAGGCGCAGGCCTATCAATCATCTTCTTCTTTATGATTAAAGGTATCTTTAATTAAGAGGTTTCGCTAAATAAGTTACTGAAGTTAAGTAATATTAGCGCCTAGGACTAGAAGGTTTTAGGAAAGATAGAGTGAAATGGGAATGGTCATAGCATGGATGCAGTAAAGTTGAGGGAAGTCTATGACTTCCCTCTTGCATTACAGGCCTCAAATCCCTAGCATGTGCAGACTATTTCGTTGATGAGAATACAAAAGTGTTTAGACTCCTGACTCTGGTAGGAATGATGTTACTGTCTTCCAACCTGCTGGCCGAAGGCCAATCCCGTTACATCTCGGATAACGTGTTCCTTTATCTTTTAGGTGGCCCAGGTACTGAGTTCCGAATTCTTGGATCAATTGAAGCCGGTCAACCTGTGACACTGCTCAACGAAACCCAAGGTGATTACTCTAAGATCATCGACCATAAAGGCCGCGAAGGTTGGGTGCAAACTAACCTAATCAGCTCGACTCAAAGTTTCCGTGAACAAGTGCCAGCGTTAACCACTGAGCTTGCACAAGCTAAAGCTAAACTAGCGGAAGTATTAAGTTCAACAGATAACCACGCCGACGAAGTGACCGAACTGAAGGCTAAACTAAGCGAGTTAGAAACAAACCTAGCCAAAACCACTCAAGAACGTGATGAACTTAAAGTCGCGGTTGATCGCTCAGCCCAAGATGAGCGTTTTGAACTATGGCGCCAAGGCGGATTAATTGCAGGTATGGGGTTAATCCTAGGCATTATTTTAGTGTATTTACCTAGACCACAACGTCGCAGTAAAAAACGTTGGATGTAAGTCTGACACACAAAAAGTCTTCATTTACCTTCCAAAAGCCAGTGTTTTCAAACACTGGCTTTTTTGTCAATCAAGCGTTACATCGACTTATACCAATCACCTTAAATATCTAATCAGTTCAGAGCCTCACAGGCATCTCAATCCAAGGCGCATTGACGCAGAAATGGTCATTCCCTTTTAAGTCAATGCAACACGGGAGTGGGATGCCTGTGAGGCTCCCGAAGGGCGGGTTTCAACGCGCTTTATACTGCGTTTAAGGCTTTCGACAGAGCACCACTATGCCTTCAAGCCTTCGCCTTGTCTAAAGCGCGTTGAACTCCCGCTGAATGAACAGATATTTAATACGATTGGTATTATTAACAAGCCAATCAAACAAGCTTCACAATCTTTCACGCTATAGTGTTGTCCGTCACATTTTGGTTGTATAATCTGCGCGCGCAAACCTTCATATTGTATACAAAATATCAAATGCGTTTGGCGCCTCCCAATTTGTTTCAACAATAGCGCCCCAATAACGGCCAAGATGGAAGCGATAACTATGTTCAAAGCGAGTGAAGTGCTGGCAGGCCGCTACGATTCTGCCAATCTCGACGAACTGTTCAAAGCGATCAGCGACAACTACATTGTCGATGAAGAACAATACTTGTCAGAGTTGATCCAACTAGTTCCCTCCAGTGATGAAGCCATAGAGCGCGTCACTCGTCGTGCCCACGAACTGGTTAACAAGGTTCGTCAATTCGATAAAAAAGGTTTGATGGTGGGCATAGATGCCTTCCTGCAACAGTACAGCTTAGAAACACAGGAAGGCATTATCCTGATGTGTTTAGCCGAAGCGCTACTGCGTATTCCCGATGCGGCCACTGCCGATGCACTGATTGAAGATAAGCTTTCAGGCGCTAAGTGGGATGAGCACATGAGTAAGAGTGACTCTGTACTCGTTAACGCATCGACCTGGGGCCTTATGCTCACAGGTAAGATTGTTAAACTCGATAAAAAAATCGATGGCACCCCAAGCAACTTACTGAGCCGCTTAGTTAATCGTCTCGGCGAGCCAGTGATCCGCCAAGCCATGATGGCCGCGATGAAGATCATGGGTAAGCAGTTCGTGCTGGGCCGCAACATGAAAGAAGCCCTGAAGAACAGCGAAGACAAGCGTAAGTTAGGCTATACCCATTCCTACGACATGCTGGGTGAAGCGGCGTTAACTCGTAAAGATGCTGAAAAATACTATACCGATTACGCCAATGCGATCACTGAGCTCGGTGCTCAAAGCTATAACGAAAATGAATCACCGCGCCCAACGATTTCAATCAAGCTATCGGCATTGCACCCACGTTACGAAGTGGCCAATGAAGATCGTGTTCTAACTGAACTGTATGACACTGTCATTCGTTTGATCACCTTAGCTCGCGGCTTAAATATCGGTATTTCTATCGATGCTGAAGAAGTCGATCGCCTCGAGTTGTCACTGAAACTGTTCCAAAAACTGTTTAATTCAGATGCAGCAAAAGGCTGGGGATTACTCGGTATTGTGGTTCAAGCTTACTCTAAGCGTGCCCTGCCCGTACTGGTTTGGTTAACTCGTCTTGCGAAAGAGCAAGGAGATGAAATCCCCTTACGTCTGGTAAAAGGCGCCTATTGGGATAGCGAACTGAAATGGGCCCAACAAGCTGGCGAAGCCGCTTACCCACTTTACACTCGCAAAGCCGGTACTGACGTTTCTTACCTCGCCTGCGCCCGCTACTTGTTATCGGATGCGACTCGCGGCGCTATCTACCCACAATTTGCTAGCCACAATGCGCAAACCGTTGCGGCGATTTCAGATATGGCGGGCGATCGTCACCATGAGTTCCAACGCTTACACGGCATGGGACAAGAGCTGTACGACACGATTTTGTCGGAAGCTGGCGCCAAATCGGTACGTATTTATGCGCCCATCGGTGCCCATAAGGATCTACTGCCCTACTTAGTGCGTCGTCTGCTGGAAAACGGGGCCAACACTTCGTTCGTCCACAAGCTCGTTGATCCTAAAACCCCAATCGACTCATTAGTGGTGCATCCGCTAAAAACGCTGACGGGCTATAAAACCCTAGCTAACAATAGAATCGTTTTACCTGCCGATATTTTCGGTAGTGATCGCAAAAATTCCAAGGGACTCAATATGAACATCATTTCCGAATCTGAGCCATTTTTCGCGGCAATAGAACAGTTTAAAAATACTCAATGGCAAGCAGGCCCTCTGGTTAACGGCAAAACCTTAACCGGTGAGCACAAAACCATCGTCAGCCCATACGACACCACCCAAACAGTGGGTCAAGTCGCCTTTGCCGATGATGCGGCCATAGAACAAGCACTCGCGTCTGCTGAAGCGGCGTTTGCTTCATGGGCACGTACGCCGGTTGAAACCCGTGCCTCTGCGCTGCAAAAACTCGCCGATTTATTAGAAGAAAACCGCGAAGAATTGATCGCCTTGTGTACCCGTGAAGCGGGTAAGAGCATTCAAGACGGTATCGACGAAGTCCGTGAAGCCGTTGATTTCTGTCGTTACTACGCAGTACAAGCCAAGAAAATGATGGCTAAGCCTGAACTGCTTCCAGGCCCAACGGGAGAGCTGAACGAACTGTTCCTCCAAGGCCGCGGCGTATTCGTGTGTATTAGCCCGTGGAACTTCCCATTGGCCATCTTCCTCGGCCAAGTGTCTGCGGCATTAGCGGCGGGTAACACAGTTATCGCGAAACCTGCGGAGCAAACCTCAATTATTGGTTACCGTGCAGTACAACTCGCTCACCAAGCGGGTATTCCTGTCGAGGTTCTGCAATTCCTACCGGGTACGGGTGCGACTGTGGGTAGCGCAATTACGGCCGATGAACGTATCGGCGGCGTATGCTTTACCGGTTCAACTGGCACAGCAAAACTGATTAACCGTACACTAGCCAACCGTGATGGCGCGATTATTCCTTTAATCGCCGAAACTGGCGGTCAAAATGCCATGGTAGTGGACTCAACCTCACAACCTGAGCAAGTGGTTAACGATGTGGTTTCATCGTCATTCACTAGCGCAGGTCAACGCTGTTCAGCATTGCGCGTACTCTTCCTCCAAGAAGACATCGCCGATCGCGTGATCGAAGTGCTGCAAGGCGCGATGGATGAGTTAGTGATTGGCAACCCAAGCTCAGTGAAAACTGACGTAGGCCCAGTGATTGACGCCACCGCCAAAGCCAACTTAGATGCGCACATCGACCACATCAAGCAAGTCGGCAAGCTTATCAAGCAAATGCCGCTTCCTGCTGGCACTGAAAACGGTCACTTTGTTTCGCCAACGGCGGTTGAAATCGATTCGATTAAAGTGCTTGAGAAAGAACACTTTGGCCCAATCCTGCACATTATTCGCTACAAGGCTGCAGAGCTAAGCCAAGTGATCAACGAAATCAATAGCACAGGCTTTGGCTTAACATTAGGCATCCACAGCCGTAACGAAGGCCATGCCCTTGAAGTTGCAGATAAAGTCAACGTGGGTAACGTCTACATTAACCGCAACCAAATCGGCGCTGTGGTGGGTGTACAGCCTTTCGGCGGTCAAGGCCTGTCAGGCACTGGTCCTAAAGCCGGTGGCCCACACTACTTAACCCGTTTTGTGACTGAAAAGACTCGCACCAACAACATCACCGCCATAGGTGGTAACGCCACGTTGCTGTCACTGGGTGATAGCGAAGAATAATATCGCTCACCAGTGAGTATTAAACAAAAGCCAGACTGAGTCTGGCTTTTTTATTGGGCAGCGAATGCTTATCCCCAAATTCAATTCGAGAAATGAACACAGGAATCAGTGGCTTCCCCATCATTTTTTAGAGAGAGCTTTTAGAGACCTGAGCATTGTGGGAGTCTTCGCATTTGCCATTTGAGTTTGTTAATTAAAATCAAAGTCGTGGGGCTTCACCCCTTAATTTTTAATAAAAAGTCGACCAAGGAGGACTGCTCGTCCTATCTTCCTTGCTATTGTTTTCACTAGCAGCCAAGACGCCCCTTGCGAAGTTACATGCATTAGAGACTGGTTTTGAAGGGTAAGGTGAACTTCTGTAGTCTCTGTGTCGGCAGTTAATCCTTAAAGAGTTATGCATGTTCCATATTTTTCTCTTTTCTGATTCGCAAAAAGATTAAGTACTTGCATTCCAGTGACACGCCATAAACTCATCCCTGAGGGCTCGATGACGGCATCCTTGCCGCCAACGGTCACTTTCATGCAAGTACTTAATCTCGTTAATTCCCGAGTATACCTGTCGCTAAATTTAACAATGAATGTCTCAATAAAGTTTATTCGCCCTGCGGCAACTCCGAGGGGAGGCGTATTCTGTTGCTTCGGAGTTAACTGTTAATAACAAGAGAGTGGTCCCTATCCCGTCATTAAATCCTCGCGGATAAGCACTTGCCATTCACTAGTATTTAACATTTAATAACAGCATGTTATTGAACGATGACCTTCCTACAGAGGACTTTAACCTCATTAGTTCATGCCCATGCAGGGCGTACACAAGCGCATTTTGTCGGACTAGTTTTTCGCTGCGCTCCAAACCTGCCGCAAATGCGGGCGCTAGCAAGCAACGTCACCTGGAATAAGTAGGAATTAATACGTGAATGATAGAGTAATTTGGTTTTGTTGTTTTGCATTGCTTTTCATAGGGATGATTGTCGGTATCAACATTAATGCTGGCTCGATGACTCTAGATGCTCTTTACAAAGTTTTTGGTATTATCGCTGGTATAGGTACTTTACTAACTGCAATTATTGCTAGCGCAGCGCTACACACTTGGATGCATCAGTTCAGCCACGCTGAACGTTTCAAAGCTTTCAAAGAGCTTGAAGTGATAGGATTCGATTGTATAGGCGCTATAGAAAAGTATTGGGGGGTTTACAAAGATGAACATTTCCCTGCGAAAACACCTTGCCATTATAAGGATCATGAACTTGCAAGAAGTGAAAGTCTTGAGCTCTTTTGGGAATCGGAAGAACGATATCGCATAGGTGTTGATTTTGTACAATCTTTACTTTTAACAGAAGAAATTCAATATTTCGAATTCACATATAGTAACTTTGACACAAAAGTTCATGAAATTATTAGTGATATAGCTAATGCATATGAACAAGATGGGGAAGTAAGGCATAAAGCTCTATGCCATGTCGAGCGTAACATTCTGAATTTGAAACTAGACTTCAAAAAAAATCTACGAAAGTTCAGAGGTCGGTAAGCTCCAAAAGACAGGACAGGTACAGATCTTTGGGGATTAATAGCTCGTACAGTTGCGACAGAAGTTCACCTCCCCCTCGGAGTTGCCGCAGGGCATTTGCGTTCGTTGCGTGAGCGAGGCATGGATGCAGAGATAGCGTCAGTCGAATCAGGGACGAGCGTCTGACGCGATAACATTAGAACGCTTAATGCCCAAGGGGTTTTCAACTCCGTTGGGGGCGACAAAGGAGATCCAAGAGGGAATTGCTGTTGCTCCCCTCTTGGTCGGGTGTGGGGTGAAACCCCGCGACTTTGATTCATCTCGGCCGAAAGGCCGCAAGCTAAAGATGGGGCATCTACGGTCAGGGCCAAGCATCTAAAGCAATGGCATAAAGACACTTAATGCCCAAGTCCCCCACTCCGAGGTATAACCCCAACGCACTTTTCTAACTCACTTACCTTACAAGAATTTTCCTCAAAACTGAGTCTCACCAAGCAAGAGGCTTCAAACCAATGTGAGCGGCTTCAAATTGTGAATAGGATAGATTTCAAAGTGATACTAGGGGATTGCGCCTAAGAGATAAAAACCTTCATAATCAGCCTTCAATCAATCGATTGATTTTCACTTTATCAAGGTCACTTTCTCAAGGTTGCTATGACATTCTCGTTGTTAGATATTTCTGCATTGGTGTGGTTTATCGTTTCTTGGGCTGGCTATACCGCCTTTGCCCGTAGCAAGGCGAGAGATACCGACTGTATTGCCCGTGGTCTGCATAAGCATAGAATTTACTGGATGCTAGAGGTAATGACTCGCGGCGTACGTGTGGGTGATGCGGCGCTGCTGGCCAACCTTGAGCGCAATATTGCCTTTTTTGCCTCGACTACGCTGTTTGTGCTCGCGGGTGTGCTGACCTTATTTGCACAAGTTGAGCGACTAGAAAGTGTTATTGCGACGATTCCCTTCGCCACGCCACCGAATCATGCGTTGGTGCAAGTCAAACTCGCACTGTTAGTCGGTATTTTTGTGATGGCCTTCTTCCAGTTTACTTGGTCGATGCGCCAATACGGTTTTGTGAACGTGATGATAGGCGCGGGTCCTTTAGACAGCGATGGCTCGAACGACAATCTCAAAGCCTACGCAAGGCAGATGGCGACGGTACAAGATCAAGCGGCGCACTCCTATAACTATGGCTTACGCGCCTATTACTTTTCGATGGCGGTATTGTGCTGGTTTGTGCACCCGATACTGTTTATTTCGGCGAGCTTATTTGTGGTCGCGACCTTATATCGCCGCGAATTTAAGTCCCGCGCGGTTCAAGCTATTACAGCGGCAAAAGGCCATCTGCAAATAGAGAATCAAGTCCGGGAAGCGGCTCGTAACCACAAAATAGAGTCATAACCTTAGCGGTTTAGGTTGCAGGCGTCATCTGGATTGAAATTATTGTTCTATACTCTTTGGGTTATGTTTCTATTGAAATACTGGGAGAGTGCTATGAGCGATAACTTATTAACCTTAGATGAAGTGTGCAAAATGTTAGATAAAACACCTGCGACCATCAAACGCTTTGCTCGGGAGAATTTACTCTCGAGTGTTCAAGAAGGTGACGAATTAAAATTCCCTGAAGCGGAAGTGAAACGCTATCTCGCCTTTTCACAACGCTTAGGCTAAAACGCATTAGGCTAAAACGCATTAGGCAAGTCATGGCAAGTAAAGCGGGGTAACCGCAGCTTAAGTCGCTTGAGTTTGAGTTTGTGAAAGTGGCTTGAATGTAAATGCGGTGCTTAAGTTTAAATACAAGGCTTAAGTTTAAGCCGTCTATAACGAATGAAAACAACCTATGAATACAACATGGACAGTACAACTCAAAGGGATTTGAACTAAGCCATTCCGGTTTGTTGCGAGAGATTGCTTAGCCAGATTTAGCATCCGGCCATTAAACTTACGCCGCTAATCTTTAAGCTATTAAACGTTAAGCCATTAAACCTCAAGCTTTTAATCCAACAAAATTCAACCATCACTGGGCATTTAAAGCCTGCTGCAACTGCCGATAGGATAACCACTCCCGCTGCGTTTCACTTAAGCCCAAATCGGCAGCGAGTTGTTGCAATTGAACTTCATACTTAGGCAACAAGGTTTCATCGTTAGTCATAATCGCAAGCTCGGCAAAATCCCCTAAGCCTTCGAGATGATCGATTGTTAGATGAAATTCACCGAGAAAATAGATACTGCGGCGCTTTTTAATTTCCAGTACGCACTCATAACCTAAGGTATGCAACATACTCTTTGCCTTGGTCGCTTCTGTGATATTAACGGCTTCACAGCGGTCTTTTTCCGGTCCTTTCACTATCCACAACATAATCCCCGATGGCTGCATCTCACGGATACACAAACTCTTGTGCTCGACTTTAAGTGATTGTGATGGCAGATCAAAGTAACAGTCATGCTCAAGATTATCTTCGAGCATGATCTCAGGATTTCTCATCTGCAAGGCAGCGAAAAAAGCGTGGCGATCCAATAAGCGATATTTAAGCTCGACCTCAAATTTACCATTAAAATGGGCATTGATTTGTGGGGCTAACGCTTCTGGCATCGCAGGGTTCATCGATTTATATCCGCTTTTAATGGGTAAAATATATCGCTATTCATCATATTGAACGTCAAAGGTTTGAGCGTTAAAGGCTTGAATACAGGAGGCTTAAGCGAGTCTTTGGTATAAGGCCTGATAATCTGCACTGTCTTCAATTAAGCTCTGGTGAGTGCCAGACGCAATAATCTTACCCTGACCGAGTAGATGAATGTGATCCATCTTCGCCATAGCAGTTAAACGATGGCTAATCATCAGCAAGGTTTTATCCTGAGCAAATTCAAACAGTAAACTTAAAATCTCTCGTTCGGTGCGCTTATCAAGCCCTTCGGTTGGCTCATCGAGCAATAGCAGCGGCGCATCACGCAGCAGCGCTCTTGCAACACCAATTCGGCGCTGCTCGCCACCCGAAAGCTGACGTCCACCTTCACCAATCCACATATCCAGCGGTTTATCTCCCGTGAGTAAAGCGCCAAGTCCAACCCGCTGTAACACATCAATCAAGCGCGCGTCGTGGGCCGTGCGTTTCTCGTCTTCGATAACAGGTAGCGCTAATACTAAATTTTCCCGCAAAGTGCCCGCAAACAGATAGATGCGTTGGCTAATCACAGTTATCGCATCCCTAAGGCCGCGCTCGCTGTAATCTGAAAGAGGAAGACCATCGAGCTTGATGTGCCCTTGCTGCGCTTGCCATTCGCGGGTAATCAGCGCCAGTAAACTCGACTTACCGCAACCCGTTGGCCCAAGTAACGCGACTTTTTGCCCCGCTTTTATCTCAAGGGACAAACCTTGCAGCACGTATTGATCGTCTCGATAACCAAAGTGGATATCTTCAATCTGCAATGCGCCAGATTTTGCCCTCAGGCCAGTATCGGCAACAAATTGAATATCGGCCTCTTGTTCAGTGATTTCATTAATCCGTGTCGCCGCCAATACGCAGCCAGACAAATGCTGAAACGCGCCCGCAATCGGCATCATCATCTCAACGCAGGCCATAGTGGCAAACACCATAAGCGCAAACATGGGGCCCGGCGGCACCGCATCACCCACACCTTGAGCGGCTAAATACAGCATCATGATCAAGGCTGAGCCAGTGGAGAGGATCAACATGGCTTGGCTGAGCGCTGTGATATTGGCCATCGCACTTTGACTGCGAAACAGCTCTGTCTGCGCATCATTCAGTTTTTGCCTGAATCTGTCGTTGGCGCCAAATAGGCTGAGTTCGGCTTGGCCTTGCAACATATCCAATAATTGCACCCGATAATGGCGCTTGGTTTCGAGCATAGTTCGGCTCGGCGCGTGTCCAAGGCGATAAAATAGCAGTGGCATCACCAGCCAAACGGCGACTAAGAATAGGCAAAGACTGAGGGCAAGTTTGGCATCGAACCAAGCGAGAAATAGATACAAGAGCCCAGTCATCAGCAGTGATGCCGCCATAGGCGTGAGCAGTCGCAGATATAGATGATCTAGGGTATCGATATCGGCAACTAAGCGATTAAGCATGTCGCCACGGCGTAGCCCCTGCAGATTTTTAGCGCTTAGCGGCAAGAGTTTACGCCACGCCCAAACGCGAAGCTCAGTCAGCAACTTAAAGGTCGCCTCATGGGTCGCTAAACGCTCGCCATAACGACTGGCAGTTCGGGCAATTGATAAGAAACGCACGCCGCCCGCAGGAGTAAAAAAGTTAAAGGACTGGGCCGTAACTATCGTCAAACCCGCGACCGCGGTAGCAGAAAGAAACCAGCCCGACAGTGACAGTAAACCTATGCCAGCCATCAAGGTAATGATGGTCAGCAGCAAGCCCACGGACATCATCAGCCACTGGCGCGAGAACAATCGAATAAAGGGGATTAGCACTTTCATCGGGCATCTCCTTTAGTGGGCTCGGCGGCAATATCGACCGGAGTGGCGCTGGCGCTGACCGATAACGGTACAAGTTCAATATCCGCCACGGACTCAATATTCTCACGCAGCAAGGTTTGGAATAAGCCGTGCGTGTTAGACAAAGTGGTAAAGTCGCCCCGCTGTACTATCAAGCCTTTATCGAGCACAAGAATAGTATCCATTTGATCTAACTGATCTAATCTATGGGTCACCATAATGCACATCTTACCCGCCATGGCGCGATTTAACGCAGAACTCACCGCCTGCTCACACTGGCTATCTAAGCTGGCCGTAGGCTCATCAAGGACAAACAAACTCGCCTTTTGCCCAAGCGCCCTTGCCAAGGCAATACGCTGGGCTTGGCCGACGGATAAACCGGAAGATTGCTCACCGACTGGCGCATCTAAACCCAGTGGCTGCGCCTTAACGAAGTCGCTGATATTGGCCTCTGCCAGCAAGTGCCACAGCGTATCGTCGGGCAAAGTTGGGTAGGCTAAGGCAACGTTATCCCGCACTGTGCCGTGGAATAACTGCGGTTCTTGGCCCAGCCAAGCTAAATGCTGTCGCCAATGGGCTAAATCTAATGCGGATAACTCATGGCCATTGATCAGCAAATGGCCCTTATAGGGTAAAAATCCCAATAAGGCATTGAGTAAACTGGTTTTCCCCGCGCCGCTTGGGCCAACTAAGGCTAAACGTTGATTGTCTTTTAATTCAAAACTCAGCGGGCCGAGTAAACGCGTGCCATCAAAACTGAACACTTCAAGATGATCAGCACTCAGGGTTTCTATGCTATTGATACGCACTTGGCCGACAAACTCAGGTTCGGGATGTTCGAGCAAGGTAATCAAGGCTTCCGCGGCGCCGACGGCCTGCGCCTTAGCGTGGTAATGAGTGCCCATATCCCGCAGCGGTTGATAAAACTCAGGGGCTAAAATCAGAATAAACAGCCCAGTAAACAGGCTAAATGGAATACCGACTATTTGAGGAACTGTACTCGAGCTGATATTGGCATGGGCGCCATAGTAGCCAAAATCTAAGTGACCTAAGTAACTGAAACCAAAATAAACCGCCAGCACAGCAATCGAAACCGCCGCAAAAAACTCTAATACCGCCGAGCTTAAAAAAGCCATGCGCAGTACCGACATAGTGCGACTACGGAACTCTTCCGAAGCAGTAGCGATCACCTTTAGCTCAGCATCACCACGGTGGAAGAGTTTCAACGTGCTTAAGCCTTTTAATCTATCCATAAAATGGCCGCTTAATCTTGCAAGCGCACTGAAATTCTTGCGATTGGCATCGGCAGCGCCCATGCCAACTAAGATCATAAACATAGGGATTAACGGCGCTGTGAGTAACAGAATTAATCCTGCCGCCCAGTTAATCGGGAAAACCGCCGCTAAGATGAGCACGGGAATAAAACCAGCAAGGCTGATTTGTGGGAGGTATCTGGCATAAAAGTCTTGTAAATCTTCGACTTGCTCTAACACTATGCTGGCCCAACTGCCTGCGGGTTTACCTTTAATAAACGCCGGACCTAGCTTAGTCAACTTATCCATCACTGCCGCGCGAATATGACCACGTAGACGCTTACCCGCCTCAAAACTGGCGCGTTCACGACCATAAGCAAGCAAGGCGCGCAGAAACATCAAGGCGATTAACGCAATCAAATGAGGAGTATAAGTATCAATACTCACGCTGGAACTGACCATTTGGGCATTGTCAGTTAGCGGTACGACTTGCTGCCCCATGATCACGCCATCCAGAATCGTCGCGATAATATAAGCCTGTGCCACCATAGCGACGGCACTTATCATCCCAAGCCATAACGACAATTTAAGGAACAAGCCACAGGCTTTTTTCTGGGCTTTAAGCCAAACAAGAAGGGATTTTTCTAACGACTTATCCATGGTGCTCCAACAAGAAAACAATTAAGCGACTCGTAGCGGGGATCGGCTATCGATAACGACTCAGTTTACGGGGCTTGCAACGGCTAAAAAGTTCCGATAGGGACGCAGTATCGCAGGCATCTAAAGCAGATGAAACCCTATTACAGACTTTTGCTAGCAGACTCACAAAAACGAGCTAAAGATAAACAAATCCCTGAGTTAACGGAACTTTCCCTAGCACTAGCCTGTTTGGGGAAACTTAAAGTATTTAACCCTGATCAGTGAATCGCAGTAGTCAGTATTAAAAAAAATACGAGCTAACCATAAGTTAGCTCGTTGTTTATATTGAAGACTTACTGCACTGCGCCGTATTTCACTAACACATGCCAGAGTAACTTAAGTTCATGGGCGACTTGCGCACGATTACCGCGTTCGCGCCAATGCTGGGGTGAATGATATAAATCCCGCGCGGCCACACCTATAGCATACGCATCGACTCTGTCTTCTATGGCGATACGATTAGCGAGCGATGGCATAGTCGGCCCGCGAAAATCGCTTGGGATCTGCGCCGTATGTAGGCTAAAACCATCATGATATTGCAGCTCGATATCATATCTGTCGCAAGTCTTGCTTAAGCTGGCGCCAATATCAGTGCCTTTAAAACTTGGATCGGCCACCAGCATGGCGATATCTTCATCGAGGGAAACATCACCGTGGATCTGCGCCTCGATATAATGATCGAGATTATTCGATAACGGCCGCTCGAAACGTGACAGCAAGGAAGCGTTGAGCTGATGCCCCAAATAATGAATCACATTCAGTGGCTTAAAGTCGGATTTGCCTAAGGCATAGTGACGCTCAAAACTCTCGGTCAGCAGCGCCGCTAACACATCATCAAAGCATGATAGCGTGCCCTTCTCTTTCGGATTGCGGTACGAGTCGAGATAACAAAAGGTCGAACGTGCCATCACACTGGCGTGGGTCAGCAAATAGCAGCTACCAAAACGTGGCGCGGGGCCGTCCTGCCACATGCCTAGATCGAGTGCGCCATATTTAGGCCGAGATTTAGTGCCCTTGTATACATCACCAAACAGCTGATTTTCCCAGTGATCCCTTGGGCCACCTAATTCAGGGGATAACTGACCGTTGGAAATATGCGTCTCAAACTGACTGCGGTATTGACCATCGCGCAGCAAACCTTCGGCCACTGTCATACCACGGCTGTCGATTCTATCGGGGTGAAAATGCAGCGCAATTCGGCCGCAGTTAAGTAATTGTTTGAGGGCGAGTTGCATCTCATGCATGGGGATGTTCGACATCTGCTGCACATTTTTAATCACAGCGACGGCCTGTTCACTGCGACCTCGAGCAAGGCGTTCAATATGCTGTATCGCTGTCATAATCCACCTATAAATGAGAGGCGTTTAACCGTTTCCCGCGTTGGCTCATCCTAAAATAAACACAAGAGTAATCGCAAGCATGCAGAGAATAGATATTGATGAATTCTACTCCTATCGTCTTGAGTTTATACCACTCAAATTAATCTAGCGTGATCTACCGCTAACTCACTCTAATTTTTAGATATAAAAGTCGACGAGTTAACTTTAAACCGGCTTGTTTCGCTGATTGAATCAGCCAGATAGCCATACTGTACATTTGGTGAGTCCATTAGGCTCAACCGCACCCCAAAATAACAGTAAAAGTGCGCCTACAAAGCCTCTACCAGTACAAAACGGCACTTCGTAGGACGCAGATTCGCCCTCAATAAGCTCAAATTCGGCTGAGGAAACTTGCGCCTAAAAGATAAGCGAGACCGAGTGAAAGCCGCTGACAAGCGATTTATGTGCCAATATGAATGAAACCCTATGCAAAAGTCTTTATTCGATGGCACTTAGGGCCCCGATCCTGTAAGCTGCACGCCCGCCAGCAGACCTGGCTATTGACCATAAATGCAGCAAAGCGTTGCCACAAGAGACCAATCTATGAGTTTTACCTCCCTGGGCTTATCGGCCCCGATACTTAAAGCCGTTGCCGAACAAGGCTACGACACACCTTCGCCAATCCAAGCTCAAGCAATTCCCGCTGTGCTTCAAGGCAAAGATGTGATGGCGGCCGCCCAAACAGGAACAGGTAAAACAGCAGGTTTCACCCTACCTATGCTCGAACTCCTGAGTAAAGGTAACCGTGCCCAAGCAGGCCAAGTGCGCGCATTAGTGTTAACTCCGACACGCGAATTGGCGGCTCAGGTTGCAGAAAGTGTTGAAACTTATGGTAAGAATTTACCACTGCGCTCAGCGGTGATATTTGGTGGCGTGCCTATCAATCCACAAATCGCGAAATTACGCCACGGTGTCGACGTATTAGTCGCCACACCAGGTCGATTGATGGATTTGTACAATCAAAAAGCGGTGAAATTCAGCCAGCTTGAAATCTTAGTATTAGATGAAGCCGATCGCATGCTCGACATGGGCTTTATCCGCGACATCCGTAAGATCCTGGCCATTTTACCTAAGCAACGCCAAAACCTGATGTTCTCAGCCACCTTCTCCGATGAAATTCGTGAGCTGGCAAAAGGCTTAGTGAACAATCCGGTCGAAATTTCGGTCACGCCACGT
Organism: Shewanella sp. SP2S2-6; assembly: GCF_031931965.1. NCBI lineage: Bacteria > Pseudomonadati > Pseudomonadota > Gammaproteobacteria > Alteromonadales > Shewanellaceae > Shewanella > Shewanella sp. SP2S2-6. The sequence continues at coordinate 248,889 of NZ_JAUOEQ010000002.1, forward strand.
AACGCGGCGGCGACCACAGTAAAACAATGGGTTTGCCCAGTCGATAAGAGCCAAAAATCGGCACTGTTGATCCAACTCATCAAGCAAAACGATTGGCAACAAGTGCTGGTATTCTCGCGCACTAAACATGGCGCTAACCGTCTGGCGAAAAGCCTTGAAGATGCAGGCATTAAAGCCGCCGCTATCCACGGTAACAAGAGCCAAACCGCCCGTACTAAAGCTTTGGCCGACTTTAAAAATGGTCAAGCTCGCGTACTGGTTGCGACCGATATCGCCGCCCGTGGTTTGGACATTGACCAATTGCCACAAGTGGTTAACTTCGACTTACCAAACGTGCCTGAAGATTATGTGCATCGTATCGGCCGTACTGGCCGCGCTGGCGCATCGGGTCAAGCCGTGTCACTGGTGAGCAACGAAGAAATCAAACTGCTGAACGATATCGAGCGTTTGATCAATCGCGTATTAGACCGAGAAATGGTTGAAGGCTTTAACCATGTATTGCCTGAGTCACGTTTAGGTGGCGGCGGAAAAAGCAGCGGTAAATCAGTGCCAAGCCGTAGAAATACCCGCAGCTCAAACCAACCTAGCTCACGCGATGGTGCCCCAAGAAGCGCCGAGCATAAAGATGGTCAACGCAGCGGTGACGTCGCGCGCGGTCACAAGCCAAACGACAAGAACCCAAGACACAGCGGTGAAGCCAGTAGCGCACCTCGTGCTGATTCAGCCAAACCACGTCCAGCACGTTCAAACGATGGCCGTGCGAATAGCGCAGGCGCTAGTCGTCCAAGTGAAAGCCGTTCAGGTTCTGGCGAAAATCGTGGCCAAGCGGGTGAGAACCCTTACGCCAATGGCCCAAAGAAAAATACCCGTCGCCCAAATAACGGTGCGAGTCGTCCAAGAAATTCACAGGATTAATGCACACGCTGAGCGAACTCGCTTGGCGATTTAGCCGCATTAAGCCCTAAAAAGAAACGCCCAACTCCGCATGGAATTGGGCGTTTTTGTTTGTCTTTGTTTATATATTCAACAAGCTGCACAATACGTTTAGCGCGTTATCCACACTTTGACCAATAACTCGCTTGAACAATCGCCACTTTAAACAACTGCCTTAAAAAAACTTTAAACAGCAACCTAAGTTAATTCGCCTTTGTATCTGGCAACTGCTGCAGGACTTCATCCGTAAAATAGGGTTCATCTTCAACCCAAAAAATGTAGTCGAGCCCTAGGTAGTTTTGTGCAAAATCCAGCAGATCAGGCACAGTATTCTTTTTACCCGTTTTAGGATTAATCTGCCGCAAATTACCGTCTTGCACCGCCATACCTTTCACCAGTGTCACTGGGTACTCTTTAATAAAGGCATAACTTTGTGCCATATGACTTTTACGGTAAGGCATCAGATCTGGGCCACCCACACCCATGTTGAGCGATTTGGCTTGCGCAAATAAGCCTCGCATATAGCCTTTATCATTCCATGGCAGCCATTCGTCTGGCAAAAAGTTCAAATACACCATAGCGGTTGAATGCTGAAATGACTCAGCTAATACCTGCATATTCTCGCCAATCGCATCGATATAGGCTTTAGGATTAAAATCACTGGGGAAGGTGGTCGTTCCATCGGCGTTTTCAGTCCCCACATCAATTGAGCTTTCACTAAAGTTAATGCCCGCAATTTTCCCATCAAACTCTTGGCCAAGCTGACGCACCAATTGTTGATAACGCGCACGTACTGAGGGCTCCCACATTTTGGCTGACCAGCCATACTCATCATCCGTCACAGGTTTATTAGGATCACGCTCTGGTGCACTCAACATGCTTTGCTTCAACACGCCGCCTTGATAAATAGGATCATCGAGCAAATAACGCGGCACATTGACTCTGGGCGTAAAGGATTTATCTTGCAGCTGGATCCACAATTTTTTGCCTATCGAATCGAGATACGCAATATCGGCCCTAATCGCGCTGAAATCATATTCGCCCTGCTTAGGCTCTAAACAGCGCCAAGTATAAACAATCTGCGCACCGCCAAAACGGGGATCGCGCAGCGCCTTGTCGGCACGAATGTTTTCTCCGTTGGCCTCACGATGATTAATATAGATGAAGTGCTGTAACGGTTGCGACTCTGACTTAGACTCCGGTTGCGGCTCTGGCTGAATTGATGCAACGCTCGCTGCGCTTAAAAAGAGGCTTAGTAAAATAGTCCATCGAAACATAAATACTCCAAACCGATGCAGCCTTATCACCTGACAAAGCCGTTAATCCGCTCATTTATTTTTTACTCAGAATCACTTCTAACACAGGCAAGCTGAGGGGCATATCAATTCAGCAGACAAATACAAAGTGTTACTTAACTGCCCACCTTAATTAGCATTTACAAAACAAAAAGACTCAGTTATTGCATTAATCACACCCAACAAAAAAGGGAATAAACCTGAGTTTATTCCCTTTAAAAGTGAAGTGAATTAAATCGAGGTACGATTCAACTCAAGCTAAGCCAAGCTTACTTCATTGGCCAAGCGCGGTAAGATTTACCTTTAATGCGGCCGCCAGTAATTTTGTTCAGCGCTTTCTTGGCAACCTTACGATTAACGGCCACATAGGCGCGGTAATCGGTCACTTGGATTTTACCCACCTGTGAGCCTTCGATACCGTTTTCGCCCGTCAGCGCGCCTAAGATATCCCCTGGACGCAGTTTTTCTTTCTTACCGCCATCGATCTGCAAAGTGATCATGGTTGGCGCTGCAGGCGTGTTGCCGAGCAGGCTTTCAGATGGCAGTGATTCGCTGGTAATTTCGCGCTCTAAATACTCTTCTAACAAGGCAATCTTGTAACCGTCTTGGTCGTTATAGAAGGTATAAGCGGCGCCTTTACTGCCCGCACGGCCAGTACGACCGATACGGTGAATGTGGACTTCGGTGTCGTAGGCGACGTGATAGTTAAACACGGCATCCAGCGCATCGATATCTAAACCACGGGCGGCAACGTCGGTCGCCACTAAGACGCAGGCACTCTTATTAGCAAATTGCAGCAGGGTTTCGTCCCTGTCTCTTTGCTCTAAATCACCGTGCAAAGCCAATACGCTAAAGCCTAAACCTTCAAGCTCATCGGCCACTTTTTGGGTTTCGCGTTTAGTGTTACAAAACACCACTGCGCTTTCAGGCTTATGTTCTAACAACAATAATTGCAGCGCTTGCATGCGCGCCTTGTCATCGTCTAAGTGATAAAAATGTTGGGCGATGCTTAAGCTGTCGTGATTACCTTCAACTTTAACCATGCTTGGGTCATACATGATTTGCTTAGCAATCGATTGAATTTGTTCAGGGAACGTCGCGCTGAATAGCAGCGTCTGACGCTCACGTGGCGCTTGTTCGATAATCGCATCGAGGGCGGGTTGGAAGCCCATTTCTAACATGCGATCAGCTTCATCGAGTACTAACATGTTGAGATTGCTTAAATCTAAGCGATTGCGATCTAAGTGATCGACGATACGACCCGGCGTACCCACAATAATGTGCGCGCCGTGTTCCAGCGAGCCAACCTGTGGCCCCATAGGCACACCGCCGCAAAGTGTCAGTACTTTAACGTTATGAATACCACGGGCAAGGGTACGAATTTCCTGCGCCACTTGGTCGGCCAACTCGCGGGTTGGGCATAACACTAAGGTTTGAATGCGAAAGCGTTTAACGTCTAACTTGTTCAGTAATCCTAAGCCGAAGGCGGCCGTTTTACCCGAGCCAGTTTTACCCTGACCTATCACATCCAGCCCCGCTAAAATGGGTGGCAAACTTTGCGCCTGAATTGGCGTCATCTCGTTGTAGCCCATAGAAGAAAGGTTCTCAAGCAGTTCGGGTTTTAGCTTAAGAGTCGAAAAAGCCATTGATGGATTAGGCTTAGTATCAGAGTTGCTCAAGGTGAATATCCTGTGGTGGGTAACGAAGCGGCTGCTAGGTTACTGAAATTGCGTTACTTATCGATTAAACTGGTCTATCAAGATTCAGGCTAGCTTGAGTTAAGAATAAAGCGCTAGGCTCGCTCAACCCAAAAGCACGGCTATTGTAGCAACAAAGCGCGGCTTTTGCCTCAAGTCCTTAAGCAATAGGCATAGCAGGCGTGAACAGCAACAAAAAAGCCCTGTAGGAATACAGGGCTTAGGCTTAGGCTTAGATTTAGAATTAGCTCAGCGCGGCAGATTTAACAGATTACGCGATTTGTCCGAAACGCCCTTCTTGATAATCGCGAATCGCCTGCTGAATTTCCGCTTGGGTGTTCATTACAAATGGACCCATCTGGACGATTTTTTCACGGATAGGTTTACCGGCAAACAGTAGCATCCCAGCGCCGCGCTCATCGGCTTTAAGCTTAAGCACACTTTGGCTATCAAGCACTAAAAACTCGCCCTGATGATATGACCACTGTGAATCTTCACCCTTGCTTAAGTCACCTTGGTACAAGTACAAGGCGACAAACTCGTGTTGAGACAAATCAAGCGTGGCCTCAGCGTTTGGCGCTAGGCTCAAATCAGCAATGGCAGCTTCGCCCGCTAATCCTTGGATGGCTGCACTAATCAGTGGTTGATCTTTAAAGCCCCAATCACCCGCTAAGGCTTTTAAGCTAGCGCCAGTGTTATTGGTCGCTTCAACGCTAGCGCTACCCGCAGTATCTTGATACTTCGCTGGACGCAGCTTGTCTTTGGCGGGCATGTTGACCCAAATTTGGAATCCATGCAGACCATCGACAGCATCGGCAAGTGGCATTTCAGAATGCACTACCCCGAACCCGGTACTCATCCACTGCACATCGCCGGCACGAATCGCCTTCACATTGCCCATTTGGTCACGATGCTCAAAACCGCCCTTACGAATATAAGTGAACGTCTCCATTCCGCGATGGGGATGTGCAGGGAAACCGCCAATAAAGTCTTGTTCATCATCGGATTTTATTTCGTCGATCATCAAGAAAGGATCAAATTTAGTCGTCACAAAATCGGCGACACGGCGAATATTGACACCATCGCCATCCATCGCGGCTTTGGCGGAAAACTGACTTAATACTTTCATTGCTGCTCTCCTATCAGTTGAGCAAAGCGGTGCGTGAAACGCCAAAATACTGCGGCTAACACAAGACGCAAACGCTTTGCTGATGGAGGCAGAATAACAAGGAAGTTTACAAAAGAATAACGCGAAATCACGGCCTAAACATTCGAAAAAATAGAATGGTAAATTGCTGATACCCACTCACACAGGTTGGCCATAGCATTTACTCGTCAACTCACAGACAGTCCGTTCATGGGGTGGACGGTCGTCTGGCTAATCACCCTAGCTAACCGTTTTGGCTTTAGCGTAACCTGTAGATTTAAAGACATACGCAACACACTTTTGGGACAAAAGCGAGCTAGGTTTTCTATTCTAATCCGTGGAGTTCGGATTAAAATTTCTATGGGCTAACGCTTGGTTCAGGTGAGCCGCAGGCTTCACTTGGAACCACTTGTAAAATTCCAGCCATCTGGACCAGGCATTGACATACCTACATTTATGCCCGGAAGAAAACCGCCAATCAATCCAACTTCTGTAAATAGGTCAAACCCAACGATACTTGCTCCGGCCCCCTCAGAAGGCGATATAAAATACATCCTTGTGTCAATGGAAGAAGAAATACAAAATTGTAGATAGCCACCAATAGTAGCTGCACGCTCATCGCGAAGAATGTTTGTGAGCGTGATAAAAGGTGCTCTCCACCAGTTTAAACTGTTTACTTCAAACTGAGATCTCTTCTCTCCGATTAGATCAGATATTTCTTTTTTCCTATCACCAATGATCAAGAACGAACCATTTGATATATTTACTCCTTCTATATTTAGCTCAGTAGGGTTTGTTGGTGAGTTTGATAGTTTGTATGCCTTAAGTGATGATGATTGTTTGCAATATCCAAATAATGAAAATTCACACCTGGCATTTGCTGGGTATGATTGCCCCAAGCTCATGATGTAACGCTCTCCAATCCTTTTTGCTAATTCAGCAACCTGGAACAAGGTTGGTATACGCTGCTCAAAAGGGTAGTCAGGTGCATCTGTGAAAGAAACTTCATTGAGATTACCAAGAAACGTACTCAACATTTCTTTGACATTAGTACCGATCAGTGTGCTACCAGAAAATCCAAAACCTAAGCTTAACAACCTGATTGGTCTGACTTTTAAATAATCATCCTCTCTAAATGCATTTACATCGATTTTAAATAACTTAGGGCAGTTGTCCGTCATGACGCTGCCATTACTGCCTGTAACTCGAGAATCACTTACAGCCCAAATCACATCGGACTCTTCTTGATTTCTCCAACAAATTATTGAAGTGATGATGAACTCCTTTGGAATTTAACGCCCGCCACACACGCGAGCAACTTGTTGCGAGTCGAGCGCCGAAGGCGCGGTGTGGTGGCGTTTGTTAAATGGCATAGCCACCGAGCCTACTGATGGTAAACGCAATATACTCGCCAATGACAGCTGGATCATGGGTATGTATAACATCCTCCTCAACAAGCACTCCACAATCTACCTTAACTGGATTGATAGAGGTTATTTGTCCATAAGCTTTGTATTTCCAACCATCAATTTGTTCAAGGCACTTCTTCTTTTCTGGGTTTCCTTGAAAAATGGACTCCCAAGATTCTACTTCATCTAGCATGTTTGAGAATTCAAATTCAAAAGGCTCTCCTGCCTTTGGCATATTGTCGATATCAAGAGTCAATTCATCCATAACACAGTATTCATGACCCTCAATTTCTAGAAGAGCCTCAAGATATGTTCCGTTTGTAGAAAGTAACTTCGCTTTCATGATTGCCATTTAACATTTTATTCGTGCGCATGCGCGTTCACCTCGTTGGACCTGTGAAAATTCGCACGGTTAACTATCTGTATGCAAAGAACTTATCAGCTTTCTGCCAAATACACCATCAGGAGAAACGCGCATGTGCGTTTTCCAAACCTATTAACTTAAAGTCAGCTACTATAGTCAACTGATTTTATAGATTTTTATTTGTTGCTGATGGAGTTAGTGCGCACTGTTCTTGTCTTCAAATACCCCCAAAATACCTAAATTTAAATACGACTGTATACCGATACATTGCTAGTCGCTGTACAGTAGGGCCAAACATTAGCTAATTAATGAGATTTTGTAGGGCAACTCGTTCGTCAGTTTTCGATTCACTAAACAAGTGCTAGCAAACTTTGGGGCAATAGCTTTTTAGCTGAACGAACAACCAAAGGGTTAGTGTAGATTGGTATTGTTGCACCAGTGACCTTCTAAAACAGGAATGCTCTAGTTGAGTCCTCAGGGATGCTTCTTTTAAAAGAAATAGGCGGCGAGTCACTGGGAAACAATAACAATTCATGCTGCACAACTGACGAGACCGTTATCTTGAATGGTTAGCCAAGCTTTAGAATGTGACCTTAAAAGTGGTCACATTCAGATTCTCACTTGAATTGAATCTTCAACCTAATCCGGTTTAAACACGCCGATTACAGCGCCGGTAGCTTTTTCTGTCACCTTTTCATCGGTTTGCTGTTCACGGTAATCACACTCAGTGCATTCAATGGTTTCGATGCCGTTTTCCTTGTAGAGTAAAATGCTGTCTTTGGCGCTGCATTTGGGGCACTTAGCACCGGCTACGAAACGCTTTTTGATTTTAGTGTTTGTCATAATAGATAAAGGACCAGATAGCAGGGCCAAGGGACTCGGCCGAAAAAATTGCCGCTATTTTGCCACACTGATGATTGAATACCAGTGTTACCTGAAAGTATGAGGCCTTAAGCCGATGGGATGCGATTCACTGAAGATCGTCCTGAAAAGTCGAATAATTGTCCGAGTTATCGGGGAAGTCTGTGGTTTGATACGGGGTTGTACGCTATTATCTGTGCCCTGACGAATTCACGTTCTAACCAAGTTGTAGTCAATGATCAGCATCAACCAAGCGCAATTAATCCGTGGCAGCAAAACCCTGCTAGATGAGACCTCTCTGACGATTTATCCCGGCCATAAGGTCGGTTTAGTCGGTGCTAACGGCACAGGCAAATCTTCACTGCTCGCATTAATTTTAGGTAACTTAAGCCTAGATAAAGGTGAATTTAGTCTGCCTTCTGGCTGGCAAATTGCCACTGTGGCCCAAGAAACCCCTGCGCTCGACGTCTCGGCACTGGAATATGTGATCGATGGCGATAGCGAATATCGCCAATTAGAAGCCCTATTACACCAGGCCCAAGAAGAGAACGACGGCAATGCCATCGCACTCTTACACGGCAAAATCGACGCTATCGGTGGTTATGCTATTCATTCGCGCGCGGGTTCATTGTTAGCGGGTCTGGGCTTTAGTGAAGCCGATCAAAGCAATCCAGTGAAAAGCTTTTCGGGCGGCTGGCGTATGCGCCTCAACTTAGCCCAAGCGCTGCTGTGCCGCTCTGACTTATTGCTCCTCGACGAACCCACCAACCACTTAGACTTAGATACCATGTACTGGCTCGAAGGTTGGATTAAGTCCTATCAAGGCACGCTGATTTTAATCAGCCATGATAGGGACTTTATCGATGAAATCGTTGATGAAATCGTCCACGTTGAAAATCAAAAACTCAATTTCTACAAAGGCAATTACAGTGCCTTTGAGCGCATTCGTGCCGAACGTATGTCGCAGCAACAGGTCGCCTTCGAACGCCAACAAAAAGAACGTGCGCACATGCAGTCCTTCGTTGACCGTTTCCGTTATAAGGCGAGTAAAGCCAAACAAGCGCAGAGCCGCTTAAAGGCACTAGAGCGCATGACTGAGTTGTTGCCGTCTCAAGCCGATAGCCCCTTTTATATGGAGTTTCGTGCTCCAGAAGCCCTACCCAATCCACTGATTAAAATGGAGCAAGTCGCGATCGGTTATAGCGATAAGCCAATCCTGAGCAAGGTGCATTTAAACTTAGTACCGGGTGCGCGTATTGGTTTGCTTGGCCGTAACGGCGCAGGTAAATCGACATTAATCAAGCTGTTATCGGGTCAGTTATCGCCAATGACAGGTTTGTATGAACCTAATCCTGGCGTCAATATCGGTTACTTTGCCCAGCATCAAATCGAATTTTTGCGCCTCGACGATACGCCGATGCAGCATTTAGTGCGTCTGGCGCCCAATGCCAGAGAGCAAGAACTACGCAACTTCTTAGGCGGTTTTGGTTTTAACGGCGATATGGCGCTCTCACCTGTACGCCCCTTTTCTGGCGGCGAGAAAGCCCGTTTAGTGTTGGCGCTATTAGTTTGGCAACGCCCTAACCTATTGCTGCTCGATGAACCCACCAACCATTTAGACTTAGAGATGCGCCACGCCCTGACAATGGCATTGCAAACCTTTGAAGGTGCTATGGTTGTCGTCTCGCATGATAGGCATTTACTGCGTTTAACCTGTAGTGATTACTATCTGGTCGATCAAGGTGAAGTGCGCGCCTTCGACGGCGACTTAGACGATTATCACCAATGGTTGCTCGATGCGGCGAAAGCCAACTCGAATCAAAACAGCACCAGTGACGAGATCAAACCTGCCGCTGATAAAAAGCAGCAAAAACGCCTCGAGGCCGAAATTCGCCAAAAGGTATCGCCGCTCAAGCGCAAACAAACTAAGTTAGAAACCGAACAGCAAAAGCTGAGCGAACGCCTCGCCGAGCTAGAACACTTGCTGGCCGATAGCGAATTGTATGATCAAGATAACAAAGCCAAGCTAACCTCGGTATTAACCGAGCGAACGAGCTTGACGCAAACCCTAGAAGACAGTGAAATGCAATGGCTCGAGTTGCAAGAAGAGATAGATGCAATGGAACTTGAGGTCATGGAGCAACAATAACTCCAGCATTCTTTTAAATAAAAGTCAGTAGCAGCGGCAATACAAGGAAATAGTATGGCGGTTTTAACCCAGTTCGACAGTCAACTCTGGCAATGGTGTGATATGAGCTATGCGCAAAACAAAGCGCTCTGCCTCGAATTGCAAAATAGCTGTCAGGTGAACGTCAATCTACTGCTACTGGCACAATATTTAGATATCACTATGGATGTGTCTGGGCCGCAGCAATACAGTACAGACCAATGGCAAACTCTGATGAGCGCCGTGGGTGAATGGGATGAAAGATTTCTCATGCCCTACCGCAAATTACGTAAACTCGCTAAGTCCAGCTTGAATGAGCAAGAGTATCAGCAGATGCTCGCCGTTGAGCTAATGATGGAACGTAAAGCGCAACGAACCATCTTAAATAAACTCAATGAACTCTGCCCAAGCGGCCAAGCGACGAATCTGGTGAGTTACTTAAGCCTGTTTGGACTCAGTGACATGGACGCCAACGAAATCGGCTTAATCGCCCCCTGATCTAATCCAAACAAATCACGTTAAATCAAGCACAGCTAAGTTAGATCGATCAAATCAACCCAGTGATCATCAAATCGCTAACAGCTGCGGCCTTGTGGATAGCGTTGACAGTTATCCTCAATCACCAACCAGTTCAGCTGGCTCTCAGTGTAAATATGGTACCTAGGCTGAACTTGGTTAGCATCGTCCAGACTCGCTATGCTCAAGGTCGAGTAATCGGGATATTGAATATGTCGGTAGGTTAACGATGTACCGCATTGGTCACAAAATCCACGGCGGATAAGCTCGGACGATGCGAACTCAGTCACCTGACCTTTAAGCCAAATCACTTGGCTGAGTTTAAAATCCATCCAAGCCCCAAATGCAGATCCCGTGCTTTTTTGGCATGAACGGCAGTGGCAATAATCCGCATCAAAGGGTTCACCTTCAACCTGATAACGAATCGCCCTGCATAAGCAACCACCTTCCCGTAATATGTTTTCAGACATTCACACCCCATCAAGCTTTATCAAGCTAAGCTGCATTTTGATAAGATAACATCAGGCTTTACCGTCAGTAAGCTTCTGTGCGAGTGCGGTCGCATTACGTGCCGTGATGCCATAAATCGATAGCTGCGGGTTAGCGCCAAGGCTGGTCGGGAAGATAGAACCATCCATTACAGATAAATTTTCTAAATAGTGCGACTGGCCATAACTGTTGACCATAGAAAGCTTTTTATCTTCGCCGAAGGGACAACCACCCATTACGTGCGCCGATGCGACGATAGTGCGCAGTGGCGCGAGTGACATCTGCGCAATGCTCTCTTTGGCGTCTTTCCACGAAGATAAGTAAGGCATACCATCACTGATCGGTAAGACTTTTAAGGCGCCCGCCGAGAATTGTAACTCCGCCATACTGGCAAAAGCGCGTCTCGCGGCCCGCCAAAAGGCATCGGTCAAGGGATAATCTAAGGTAAATCCCTTAGGCGTTAAGTGCACTTCACCGCCCTGACTGTCGGGATGATAACCATCGCGGATTAAGGCAATAGTCACTTGCAACTGATTGAACTGCGCCATCAACTCGGCATGACTCGCGCCATATCCTAAAGTTTTAGAGGCGATTAAAATCGGGTGCACTGGCGGCACTTCGAGTTTATAGCCCAGCTCACCATCGGCATCATTCTTCCACACAAATTCATCGGAATAGATAGATTGCGGCGCGCCGCTATGGCCGTTTATCGAATCGGCAAACACGCCACCGGATAACAAAGTCGGATGTAAAAAAGTGCGTTTACCCAAAAGCTTGTGGGGATCTGGCACCTGCGAGCGCATCAAAATCGTCGGCGTATGGATAGCGCCCGCACTCAAAATATAATGTTTGGCCTTAAATAACAGCTCAACGTCAGTGGGTCGTAAATTCACATCCAACGCCTTCGCCTTTAACGCAAAGACTTGGCCATTATGGTGCTCAATCTTAGTCACTTTAGCGCGACTGATCAGCTGCGCGCCTTTCTCAAGTGCCGAGGGAATGGTGGTGATTAACATAGATTGCTTCGCATTGACCGGACAACCCATGCCGCAATAGCCAGTATTCCAACAGCCCGCCACATTGCGTTTAATGACTGTGTGTTCCCAGCCAAGATTGATACAACCTTGCTTCAGGGCGGCATTATTGCGATTAGGCTCATAATTCCATTCATGAATGTTGAGCCGTTGTTCCATTTGCTCAAACCAAGGATCTAAACTCTCGCGATTAAGCCCAGCAACCGATTTATGTTGCGCCCAAAAAGCTAACGCTTCGGTCGGCGTGCGAATAGAGGTAGTCCAGTTAACTGTGGTTGAGCCACCGACTGCGCGGCCTTGAAAAATGCCAATCGCCTTATCGGCGGTTTTCATCGCCGCGGCTTGTTGATACAAGTTGGGATAAGCGACCCGCTCTTCCATATTAAAATCACTGGAGGATTTTAGTGGTCCAGCCTCAATCATGATCACGCTCAGCCCTGCTTGGGTGAGGATTTCAGCCGCCACACCACCGCCAGCACCTGTGCCGACAATAATCACATCGGCTTCAAACTGTTGGTTTTCTTGCAATTGGCTCGCGTCGGTATGTAACCAACCTGAGTTTAAACCATTCACTATAGGATCTATGACTGCCAACTTGAGTACTCCACTGTCGCGGGTAAGATGCTTATTATTGGGCGTTTTATTCGGTTACAAACGGGCGAGCTATTTGAACAGTTCAGGTTTGGCATAATGCAGGCGGCTCCAGTGTTCAGGGCAAGCGTAGTAACTGGCCATCACTAATTCCCGCAACCCGAGATAAGCGGTTTGTAATAGCGCAAAATAACTGTGGCGCCAGGTTTCTAACATATCAGTTAACTCGGCGGGAGAGCGCATCAATAGCGGCGTCATGCTCGAGGTGAGTACCAGTAAACCAAGACGATTTTCGAGCATATCGAGCAGTTCAAATAACTCGGTTTGCTGCTCATCGGGTAACACAGCAATCGACTGTTTGATGGCATCTAAAGTGCGGTTTTGCGCCGCCAACTTATGGATGGCCACATCAGGCAAGGCGCCGTCGAGCATCACAGGCAAAAGCACGCTAAACAACAAACGATAATCTTTGCCTTCGCTGTCCTCGGGCAAACTAAACTCAGGAGAATAGAGATTGACCCCTAAGGCTAACGCCGCCGTACCGGCAAACGCGCCCATCAAAAAGGTTCGTCGCTTCATCTCTATCTCCTAAATATCAATCTAAATGTCGGCCTAAATATCAGCATAAAAAACAATTGTGCTACACTGCCCACGCGTTTATATCCAAGCGACCTCAAAATAAGAATTTCAGCATTTTGAAGTCGCTTGGATATAAATTAAACACACGTTTTAATTTTCAGCAATAGCCGATACCAAGATAAACACCCATGCCAAATTCCTTTATGCCGCCTTGGTGGGCCAAGAGTCCCCATGTACAAACGATTTTACCCGTATTCACTAAAGTGGCCAAACCAGCATTACAGCGGCAGCGCTTAGAGTTGCCCGATGGCGATTTTGTCGATTTAGATTGGCAGGATTTTCCGCAGTCTGGCAAACCTATCGTGGTGATCATCCACGGCTTAGAAGGAAGTGCTCAGTCCCATTATGCGCGGCGGATACTGCAAGCCTGTAAAGAACAGCAACTCGCAGCAGTCGTGCACCATCACAGAAGTTGCTCGGGTGAGGCCAATCGCCTCGCGCGCAGTTATCACAGTGGTGACACGGACGATTTACAGTTTAGTCTATCAACACTGAAAAGCGCGTATCCGCAATCGCCCTTATTAGCCGTAGGTTACAGTTTAGGCGGCAATGTGCTGACTAAGTATCAGGGCGAATATCAGGATGACAGTTTATTAGCTCGCGCAGTGGTTGTCTCGGCGCCGCTGCAATTGTCCGCCTGCGCTAAACGTTTAGAAAATGGTTTTTCGAAGGTATATCAAAGCTATTTAATCAAACAGTTACAGCAAAAAATCAGCCATAAGCTGAACGATCCCGACTTAGCCATCTCTATGCCGCTGAGCCAGTTGCAGGTCGACCGTTTAAATACCTTCTATGGTTTTGACGATAAAGTCACAGCGCCATTGCACGGCTTTGACGGCGTAGACGATTACTATACGCGTGCCAGTGGTTTACCCTTTGTCAGCCGCATTACTAAACCGACGCTTATCATCCATGCCAAGGACGATCCCTTTATGACAGATGAAGTGATCCCCCAGCCAAACCAATTATCGGGTTATGTAGAATACGAACTGCATCCCTATGGCGGTCATGTTGGCTTTATCGAAGGCGGTACACCTTGGAAACCGCGCTTCTATCTTGAGCGACGGATTTTACACTTTTTACTCGGCGATCAAAGTGTTGACCCACTTAGCGTAGACCCCATCAACGGCGACAATATTCTCCAAGGAAGCACCGATGCTCATTCCCTATGAAGCCCTGTTACAACTCCCGAAGGAAACGCTCGCCAATTTGATCCGCGAATATCTCTTCGGTCAAGTGGAGGATGGCAGCTTTGCCAGTCTTGATGAGCAGGAACTGGCGCAGGCGATAGTCCAATGTCAACAAGCACTTAAACAAGGTAAGCTGAAATTAGAGTACAGTGAGGACGATGAGTCCTTCGCGATACGCTCAGCGGATCAAATAGCACAGCAGCAAGATTGACCAGTCCTACCTCTGTACCGTATAAATAGTACTCGCGTTTTTATCGCTTCCCCATAAGCGGCTCTTTTGGTTCCTAGCTAGGTAGAAAAAATGTCAGCAAAACATCCCATTATTGCAGTTACAGGCTCATCAGGCGCGGGAACCACTACGACGACCACCGCCTTTAGCCATATTTTTCGCCAACTAGGGATTAACGCCGCCTTTGTCGAAGGCGACAGCTTTCATCATTTTACCCGCGCTGAAATGGAAGTGATGATCCGCAAATCCCAAGCTGAAAACCGCAACCTCAGCTATTTTGGCCCAGAGGCCAATAACTTTGCCCGCTTGGAACAATGCTTTCGCGATTACAGCGCCACAGGCCAAGGCGAAACCCGCAGCTATTTACACACCTTCGATGAGGCCGTGCCTTTTAACCAAATGCCCGGCACTTTTACCCAATGGCGCCCGCTACCTGAGAATACCGACATGCTCTACTACGAAGGCTTACATGGCGGCGTAGTTACTGGTGATGCCAATGTCGCCCAGCATGTGGACTTGCTGATCGGCATGGTGCCCATAGTCAACTTAGAGTGGATCCAAAAAATTATCCGCGATACTTCGGAGCGTGGCCACAGCCGTGAAAAAGTCATGGGCTCGATTGTGCGCAGTATGGACGACTATATTAAGC
Organism: Shewanella sp. SP2S2-6; assembly: GCF_031931965.1. NCBI lineage: Bacteria > Pseudomonadati > Pseudomonadota > Gammaproteobacteria > Alteromonadales > Shewanellaceae > Shewanella > Shewanella sp. SP2S2-6. The sequence goes on from NZ_JAUOEQ010000002.1 coordinate 264,099, forward strand.
ACATGACGCCACAGTTCTCCCGCACTCACATTAACTTTCAACGAGTACCGACGGTCGATACCTCTAACCCATTTAGTGCCAAAGATATTCCGAGCTTAGACGAGAGCTTTGTGGTGATCCGCTTCCGCGGTATCAATAATGTCGACTTCCCCTATTACCTCAATATGATCCAAGGTTCATTTATGTCACGGGTCAACACACTCGTCGTCCCCGGCGGCAAAATGTCGCTGGCGATGGAGCTTATCCTCACGCCTTTGATTAAAGATTTGATGGAAAAACGCCAGCAACTCAATACTCCCGAAGCAAACTAAAACTTTGCGAATGGGGGGGCGAATTTAACGAAAGGCTAAGGAAATAAGTCTTTTTTTGCAATAGATTAAGTTTGATTTAAGCCATTAGCGCTAATCTTATCGGCATCGGGATTTCAGGCGAAAGAACGATAGTTGGCATACTCTTGGGAGTTAATTCCCCCATCTTGATCTGTTGATTTCCTTGAGTATGTCAGCAACCTTATCTTAAACTCTAAAGCTTCAGAGTTAATTCCGCATCCATGCTTGATCTGTTGATTTCCTCGGGTATGTCAGCAACTTTTAAATCTTCAGAGTTAATTCCACATCCATGCTTGATCTGTTGATTCCCTCGGGTATGTCAGCAACTTTTTTAACGAAACTATATAAGTTAATTCCTCCATCTTGATCTGTTGATTTCCTTGAGTATGTCAGCAACCTCTTAATAAACAGTTAACTCCATACCTGTGTTTGAGTCAGCCTGTATTTTAAACTGATTTTCTGCGCACGAGATTCTTGTACATCACCCTGCACTCTAAGGCTATGCCTCTAGGCGAGCAGTAGATCGACTCCTCTTCTAAACCTTCACCACCAAAACCACAGTGGCGATAGAAATCCACCGCATTCAAAGTCGATTCCAACCTCAGCTGGGCAATACCTTGATTAAAAGCCATGGTTTCAATAAATTGCAGTAGCGCTTTACCGACCCCAAGCCCCATAGCATCGGGGGAAACAAATAGCGCCTCTATCTGGGCATAGGGTTCATCCAACATAGCAGTGCCAACCACAGTCTTAAGCGCCAACTCGTCAGAGGATAACTCTGCCACATAAAAATGTGCATCGACGATACGGCTAAATTGCTCGGTCAATTCGCCTTCGGTCCAAATAATCAGATCGCCCACATCATAAAATCCGGCGCAGCCTTTATTGATGGCTGCATTGCGGATATCCCAGCAGGCCTGAGCATCCGCTTTCGTTGCTTTTCGTATAGTTATCATCATGTTTACCGATTAAAAACGCTCAGCCATAACATGCCATGAAGCCGCTGAAACGCCAAGTAAACTATTGGCCTAGTATTTCACCCAATTAAAAACCGCCCGTAGGCGGTTTTAATCCAGTCTGCAGAACCTTAATGGATCTTAGCTAACTTATCTGACTTAAGTCTTAGAGCTAAGTGTAGAGCTAGGTTTAGCCTTTGATCAATTCACTAATAGTCAATACGCCGTGGGTCGTTGCACCCGCGCCCCACATAGCAGAAGCAGAATCTTCAAAAGCGCCCGCTAAATCAACGTGTAACCATTTAGCTTCTGGTGAAACAAAGCGCCATAGGAAACCAGCGGCATTAGAAGCCCCACCGGCACCGCCGCCTTTCATTGCGCGGCTGTTGGCTGTGTCAGCATAGGCTGATGGACACATTTCTTTGTGCCAAGGATCCAGCGGCAGCGGCCATACACGCTCGGCAACACTCGTGGCTTTTTGCTGGGCCAGTTGCAACACATCAGTCTGTGGCGAGAAAATCGCGTTGTAGTTAGAACCCACTGCCATCACTGCGGCGCCTGTAAGGGTCGCTGCATCGATAATAAAAGGAGCGCCTGTCGCAGAAGCGGCTTGCAGACCATCGGCCAACACTAGGCGCCCTTCCGCATCTGTGTTCACCACTTCAACTGTCACGCCATTTTTGTAGGTCAAAATATCACCTAACTTATAGGCACGGCCGCTGATCAAGTTTTCAGCACAACATAAGAAGAGTTTAACCCGTTTGTTTAGGCCAGATTTGATTGCTAAACCGAGCGCTGCAGTCACTGTCGCCGCGCCGCCCATGTCGCATTTCATACCTAACATGCCTTCAGAGGCTTTAATGCTGTAACCGCCAGAATCAAAAGTAATCCCTTTACCCACAAGCGCCACAGACACGGGTGCATCGGCGGCTAATGGGTTGAAGTCTAATTCTAACATTGCTGGTGGACGCTCACTGCCGCGGCCCACTGCATGGATACCAATCCACTGTTCTTCCAGCAGCGCTTCGCCTTCGATAATCCGATAGCTCACTTTGTCGCCACCGATTTCAGCCAACCATTTCGCCGCTTGTTGGGCGAGTTTCACTGGCGATAGGTTTTCAGGCGTATCGTTGATCAGTTGACGGGCAAAAGTTGCCACATCGAGTCTGCGCTGCAATTCGGCTTGTACAGCTTCCTCACCACACCAATGGATTTGATAACCAGGTTTTGCCGTCGCGAAACCTTGGGCAAACACCCACTGGCTATTGAGATCCCAAAACTGCCCAGCTAATTCCACACTGCTAATGCCTTGGCTGCGCAGTTTACGGGCCGCCATTTGAATTTGGCGTAGCTCATCGCCACCTGCTAAATGAATTTGCGCACCGTCGGCAGTATAAGTCACATCAGCCTTGCCCCAGTGGGCGGCTGGTGCTTCTTTGGTTAATTGCACTTTCATTAATTCAGTTACTTTTAGTTCACTCATTAGGGATCCTTATTTTTCGATTCGTTTTAGAACAATCAGAACAAACTTTATGGCGGCAGTTTACTGCTAGCAGGCGATGACGCAAAGCGATTGGCTGAAGTTACTCAGGTAAAATCTGTAAACATTTGCGAAATTTGCTAGGCTTTGCGGCCTAGAACAGCCGATATAGGTCTACCGATGGAATTTACACCGCCACTACAACAGGGCATTTTATTGCGCCGCTATAAGCGTTTTCTGGCCGATGTGCAGCTAAGCGATGGCAGTGAGATCACCCTACATTGCCCCAATACCGGCTCTATGCGTAATTGCCTGTATCCCGGTGAAACCGTATGGTTTTCTACCTCTGATAACCCTAAACGTAAATATGCCCATACCTGGGAACTGATGACCACGCCCAATGCTGGCTTAATCGGTATCCACTCGGGTCAGGCCAACACCTTAGCTGAAGAAGCCATCAATAAAGGTATCATTACTGAACTCACGGGTTATGACAGCCTAAGCCGTGAAGTTAAATATGGTGATGAAAATAGTCGCATCGATATCCTGCTACAGGGTGCTCAAAAACCCGCCTGTTATATAGAAGTCAAAAGTTGTACTTTGCTCGAGGATGGCCAAGGTTATTTTCCTGATGCTGTAAGCCAACGCGGTCAAAAACATCTACGTGAATTGATGCACATGGTGAGTCAAGGCCACAGAGCCGTATTGCTATTTGTGGTACAGCACAGTGACATATTCAGTGTTGCACCCGCAGCACATATCGACCCTGAATATGCTAAGTTACTGAAAATAGCTGTGTTAGCTGGAGTGGAAGTCCTTGCCTATCGCTGTGAAATGTCCCCGACTGAGATTCACCTAGCCCAAGCCTGCGATGTACGAGTATGATGTTAAGGCTGAGTTAAATTTGATTTCAGTTGAATTAGCGAACATAGTCAAAAAATTCAATCAAAGCAGAATGAAAAGTTTGCCTCGATGTGAAGATTCTGCTATAGATAGCGGCCGTTCTTAAGGACGCCCTACAAACGCAAATGATTACAGGAGATGCGTTATGCCTGAAGGCACCAAAAAACTTGGCGTACTCGCTATCGCAGGTGTAAATCCTTACCAGGAAAAGCCGGGTGAGGAGTATATGAACGCTAAGCAACTGGGTCACTTCAAGACAATTCTTGAAGCTTGGCGCAATCAGTTGCGTGAAGAGGTCGACCGTACTCTTAGCCACATGCAGGACGAAGCCGCAAACTTTCCCGATCCTGTTGACCGTGCAGCACAAGAAGAAGAGTTCAGCCTCGAACTTCGTGCTCGCGATAGAGAACGTAAGCTGATCAAAAAAATCGAAAAAACACTGCAAAAAATTGAAGAAGACGATTTCGGCTTCTGTGATTCTTGCGGTATCGAAATCGGCATCCGCCGTCTCGAAGCGCGTCCAACAGCCGATCAATGTATCGACTGTAAAACGCTTGCAGAGATCAAAGAGAAACAAATGGCTGGTTAATCAAGCATACTGGGCGGGGATTTCCCCGCCTATTTGTTTCTAACAACTCCTAAGCTCGACGAGCTTAAGCCAAGCTCACTCCAATTTACCCCGATTCGCTTTTATCCTTGTATCCCTCTAAAATACGCCCACTTTGACTGACACTAGCTGCTTACTCAGTACTATGGCGACTTTATCTTCTCCAACTTCAACTCATCGCCCCTATGTCGGCCGTTTTGCGCCTTCGCCTTCGGGTGCCTTGCACTTTGGCTCGCTTATCGCCGCCCTTGGCAGTTATCTGCGTGCGCGCTCGCAACAGGGCAAATGGTTGATTCGCATTGAAGACATCGATCCTCCGCGGGAAGTCAAAGGCGCTGCCGATGATATCTTACACACCTTAGAAGCCTATGGATTTGAGTGGGATGATGTGCCGCTTTATCAGAGCCAGCGCACTAAGGCCTATCAAGCACAAATTGATTCACTACTCGCCCAAGATAAAGCCTATTTCTGCCAATGTAGTCGCAAGCAAATTCAAGCCATGGGCGGTGTCTACGATGGCCGCTGTCACCGCTTGCCACAAACCCAAGCTGCAAATGTGGTTAAGTCTGGGGCGGTGCGGATAGTTAATACCGCGCAAGTGCAACAATTTGACGATAACCTCATGGGGCATATTTGCGTCGATAGCCATTTTGCCGCCGAGGATTTTATTATCAAACGCAGCGATGGCCTGTACGCCTATCAACTGGCCGTAGTGCTCGACGATGCTTATCAAGGGATCACTGAAGTGGTTCGAGGCTGTGACTTAATCGAAGCCAGTTGTCGCCAACTGAGTTTGTATCAAAACTTTGGCTTGGCGGCACCGCAATGGCTTCACTTGCCACTCGCCTGTTTAAGTAAAGGTTTTAAGCTCTCAAAACAAAATCATGCACAGGCAATTGATACGCTTAATCCGCAGTCGAGCCTCAATGCGGCGCTGGCATTTTTAGGCCAACAACCCGTTGAGACCCAAGGTTCTGTGGCGCAAATGCTCGCTCAAGCCGTGGGGCAATTTCAATTATCCACTATACCGCAACAATCTGAGATACTGATCGAGCCCTGATATACTCATTAGGCCGCATTTGGTATATGATAGCCGCCAGATTTTTAATCAAATAACAGATCATATTTCGAGGTGTCCCATTTTTCGCCGTATCAGCCAATTCTGCAAACAGCTATTTGAAGACGCGCCTAAAACGACCGCTCCGACTCCAGCTCAGATTGAACCAACAACGCCTGAACAAAGTTCTGGAGCGTTAAGCTTAGAGTTAGTGCCAAGAGATGCCCATACCATCTCGCGCAAACAAATCAGCGAAAATGCCCTTAAGGTGTTATACAGACTGAATAAATCAGGTTTTAAAGCCTATTTAGTCGGCGGCGGTGTACGCGATTTACTCTTAGGGATTGAACCGAAAGATTTCGACGTAGTGACCAATGCGACACCGGAAGAAATCAAAAAACTGTTCCGCAACTGCCGAGTCGTTGGCCGTCGTTTCCGTCTGGCCCATATCGTTTTCGGCCGCGATGTTATCGAAGTGGCGACCTTTCGTGGTCACCATGGCGAAAGCAATGAGAAAGTTTCCAAAGCCAATGCCGAAGGGCGTTTGCTACGTGATAACGTCTATGGCGAAATCGACGAAGATGCTGAGCGCCGCGACTTTACCGTCAATGCCCTCTATTACGATATCAGCGATTACTCGATCCGCAGCTACGGCGGCGGTATGACAGATCTTAAAGCTGGCACCCTAAGATTAATTGGCGATCCAGAAACCCGTTACCGTGAAGATCCGGTACGTATGTTAAGGGCGGTGCGTTTCGCCACTAAACTCAACATGGGTATCGAAACCGTCACTGCGGCGCCGATTAAACAATTAGCGCCACTGCTAAAAGATATTCCCGCAGCGCGTATGTACGAAGAAGTGCTGAAACTCTTCTTTGCAGGCAAAGCCTTAGCCAACTTCGAACTGATGCAAGAGTACAAGCTATTCGCGCCGCTGTTTCCGCAAGTGGCCGCTCTGCTAAAAGATGATCCTAAAGGCACGACCATGAAAATGGTGCAAGCCATCATGAAGAGCACAGATCAAAGAGTTAACGAAGATAAGCCGGTGACGCCTTCATTCTTCTATGCTGCGCTTCTCTGGTATCCACTGCGTCAACGCGCCGAAGATATTGCCGTTGAAAGTGGCCTGACGTTATACGATGCCTTCTTTGCCGCTATGGGCGATGTGATGGAGCAGCAATGCCAAACCATTAGCATTCCGCGCCGTTTTAGTACACCAGCAAAAGACATTTGGCAGTTGCAGTTACGCTTTGATCGTAGCCAAGGTACTCGTGCTTTTAAACTAATGGAACACCCTAAGTTTAGAGCTGCATACGATTTGCTATTGCTCAGGGGCGAAGTCGAGGCGGGTAATGTCGCTAAGAGTGCCGCTTGGTGGCAACAGTTTGTTGAAGCCGATGAAACGGAACGCTTAGCCATTGCGCGTAGCGGCACTAAATCGCCCAATCGCAACCGTAATGCCACTCAACGTCGTCGCCGTCCTCGCGCGCCGAATGCCGATGGTTCAGCCGCGACGAGCGCACCTAAAACAAGTGGCACGCCAAAAGCGAAAGCGGCTGAATAATGACTCGCGTCTACGTCGCATTAGGCGCAAATCTTGAAGATCCCAAGACGCAATTGGACAATGCCGTCACGGCATTGTCCGCATTAGCCTTAGGCAATAGTCTACTGGTTTCCCCCTATTACCATTCGACGCCCATGGGCGATGTGGTGCAACCCGATTATGTTAATGCGGTGGCCAGTTTCGATACTGATCTTGAGCCATTAGCCTTACTCGATGCGTTGCAGCATATCGAAAACACCCAAGGGCGAGTGCGCCTTGAGCGTTGGGGACCCAGAACCTTAGATCTCGATTTACTCCTGTATGGCAATGAGAACATTGACATACCTAGACTCAAAGTGCCCCACTACGGCATGAAAGAGCGCAGCTTTGTGCTCGTGCCTTTAGCCGCAATCGCACCAAATCTTATTCTGCCATGCAACACTGCAATCGGCAGTCTTATCGATACAAAAATGTTGGCCGAGTTACAACAACTGGGCATTGATCATTGAAGTCCGTCCCCAGTTAGCTTATAACACCACTTCTATTTGGTTTGAAGATCATCCATATGTCTAAAATTACTAGCTCAACCCTGTTGAAATACAAACAGGAAGGTAGAAAATTCACGGCACTGACAGCCTATGATGCCAGTTTTGCCAGCGCGTTCGATAGCGAAGGTGTAGATGTGCTGCTCGTCGGCGATTCTCTAGGAATGGTTCTCCAAGGCCATGACGATACCCTGCCCGTCTCTACGGCTGATATCGCTTACCATACTCGCTGTGTCCGTCGCGGTATCGAACGTGCCCTTCTGATCGCCGATATGCCCTTTATGAGTTACGCCACCCCAGAACAAGCTATGGTTAATGCCACTGAGTTAATGCAGGCTGGCGCGAACATGGTCAAAGTCGAAGGTGGCCACTGGTTACTCGAAACGGTCACTAAGCTCACCGAACGCGGTATTCCCGTGTGTGCTCATTTAGGCTTAACGCCTCAGTCAGTCCATGTATTTGGTGGTTTTAAAGTGCAAGGCCGCGATGCCGAAAATGCCCAGCGCATCCTCGACGAAGCAAAAGCGTTAGAAGCAGCTGGTGCTCAACTATTGGTTGTGGAATGCATTCCAGCGCCACTCGCAGCGGCGATCACTCAAGCCTTAACAATTCCGGTTATTGGGATTGGCGCGGGCGCATCGACCGATGGCCAAATTTTGGTGATGCATGATGTGTTAGGTATTTCAAGTGGTTATATTCCACGTTTCTCGAAAAACTACCTAAAACAAACCGGTGAAATTCGTTCTGCCGTGCGTGCTTATATCGACGAAGTTGCTCAAGGAACATTCCCTGGCGAAGAACACACTTTTAACTAATAACCGATTTATGCAAGGTAAGGCTCAATGATCACTAGCGCCCATATTGATGATATTCGCACCCAAGTGCGTGCATGGCGTGCCAAGGGCGAAACCGTCGCCTTTGTGCCCACCATGGGCAATCTCCATCAGGGACACATTACTTTAGTCAAAGAAGCCGCGAGCAAGTGTGACCATGTGGTGGTCTCAATTTTCGTTAATCCAATGCAATTTGGTCAGAACGAAGATTTAGATGCTTACCCACGCACACTGGCTGCCGACAGCGAAGCCCTCAACGCCGCTGGCGCTGAGCTGTTATTCACCCCGACGCCAGCCGTGATGTATCCCAAGGGTCTAGAGCAGCAAACCTATGTCGAAGTCCCAGGGATTTCCGACGTGCTTTGTGGTGCGAGCCGTCCGGGACATTTTCGTGGTGTTGCGACTATCGTTTGTAAATTGTTTAACATAGTACAGCCCGATGTTGCGCTATTCGGTAATAAAGACTATCAACAGCTGTTAGTGATCAAAACTATGGTTGAAGACTTGTCATTACCGATTGAAATTATCGGTATTGATACCATACGTGAAGACTCAGGCTTAGCCATGAGTTCGCGCAATGGTTACCTCACTGCCGCAGAAAAAGCCGCAGCGCCTGCACTAAAACAAGCCATAGATGCCATGGCCACTGGGATCAAGCAAGGTGAAAGTTTTGAACAAGTGACCGAGCTAGCAAAAGCCAAGTTAATCGCGGCCGGTTTTACGCCGGATTATCTCGAAATTCGCCACGCTCACACGCTAGAACAGGCCCAACATCAGGATCAAGCCTTAGTGATTTTAGCCGCCGCCTATATAGGTAAAGCACGGCTTATCGATAACTTAAGGTTCGATCGCTAATAGTTAGCGTCAATCAATAAAGGGAGCTCTCGCTCCCTTTTTTATGCTTTGAATCTGCCGCGCACCATTAAATTTATCGTTTAGAATCAACCTTAGCGCCAAAAAATTGAATCGTCAAAAAACTGGTTTTATCCCTTAACTTACGCCATAGTATGATGCAGATGTTAGCGATAAGTAAAATCTTGGCCACTACAATAAACACAGTAAATTTGCCCCTTTACTGATATATAGCTAATACTTTAATACCTTAGGTTTAATGGCCCAAAAAACCAACGTCCCATGGGACGAGGGATAAATCACTGATTGAATAGACTTAATGGCGCAAGCATTAAGCTGACTATTTATCGATTGTAATCAAAGAACTAAATCATAATCGCTATGCAAGTGTACAAAGGATTTGTGGCCTAATGGTAAGACTGATACTCACCCTAATCTGTGTTATTTTGCCAAGTGCAGTACAGGCAAATACCATTTATAAATGCCGTAAAGATGACAAAATTGTCTTTAGCCAAACCGCTTGCCCGCAGGAGTTTAGTCAACATAAAATCGAATATCAGTTGGGGATCACCACGGAAGTCGACTCAGATAAAAGGGACATTCCAGTCGATCCCCTGCAAGCGCTACTGAATCGCCAAACCATTTCTAAAGAAAAATTGCTGCAATTACTCGATGGCGAAATCTATCGACTTAAACAGGAGAACAGCTATTTTGAAATTCTGCGCGCCAGTGAATTACAAAAACTAGAGCGTAAACGTTATTGGCAAAATAAAGAAAAAAGCGATCCTGAATACATCAACGAAATGGACGATATCAATACTCGCTTCAATGCGCTGACTGTGAACAATAACAGCGCAATGCAGCAACTGAAGGATAGAAAAAGCCAGATCAGTGCAGAGGTCTCCCCTGAAGAATCGAAGGAGCCAGAGAAACACTGATCTCATATAAAAGGTTAGTGCTCAGCTTGTCACTCATTCACCAAGGAATTCGACCACTATGGTTGAATTTTTTAACTCATAAAACCGCTCACTAAAATCTTCATTGTGATTTAAAGTCAACCGAAGATAAACACCATATAGTTCGCCTTTAAACATGCTTTAATACCGCTAAATAGCTCTTGAATTGAGTCAATCCCACAACACTATTCTCACCATATTTCCTATAACTTGTTTCCCCGAAAAATATCACGTGATAATCGATGCATTGCTTGATTTGGTTGCAGCATTGTTTAAAAACTGAAGGATAACTTAGCAACGAGTACGACTTAACTACTAGACCAACTAGACTACTCGGCCTAAAAAAACACTCTCTAAAAAACAGATAAAAATAACTGAATCAATTGGATAACGATAAATCCATCATTTATCTACTGTGAATCCTTTGCGTAATAAATACCCTTTTGGCCAATTGCGACATATCAACGGGACTCGTATCTTCAGGGCTGAATTTGGAGTGTCTGTTGTTTTAGGCAGCCCAAAATATTTGATGCAAGGAGTCACCCGTGCCAAATACCTCTATACGCTTTTTGGTACCGCTGCTCCTGCTCTGTAGTTGTATGACCTCAGCACAAGAGCTGAATGTCAATGAGTTACCTATAACCCTGCAGGCATTACTGGAACGTTCCGGTCGCGATAACCTTATCGAACTGGTGCAACAAGGCAATGCTAACCAAGGATTACTGTTCCAATCAGGCAACGATAACAAAGCCGATGTGACACAAGTCGGCAATGATAACGATGCGCTAATCACGCAGATTGGTTCAAACAATAAAGTGCAACTACTGCAAGTGGGCGGTCAAAATACGGCTTCAGTGACACAAATTGGCAATAACAATCTCGTGCAACTGAACCAGCTAGGAAGCGGCAATTTTTCGATTCAACAGATTGCAGACGGTGCTGCAATCTCAATAACTCAATATTAAACAGGGAGCGTCACATGAAATCACAAGCTAAAAAATCACTTATTGCTTTGGCCATTGCAACAGGTTTAAGCGGTCAAGCCTTTGCTGCCAGTACAGTGAGCGAAATTAGCGTAGTACAGTCAGGCCAAGCCCAAGACACCTTAGTCTCACAAACGGGTGGCCTTAATGCTGCAGCAGTTGTGCAAACAGGTAACGATCAAACCGCAACCGTTATCCAAGACGGTGTGTGGCATGAAGCCGCAATTAATTCGACGGGTGCAGAAAACAAAGTCCAGATAACACAACAAGCTGATTGGCATGTGGCAAGTGCAAATGTTGTCGGTGACAACAACAATGTCAATGTGTCGCAAGACGGTTTCTTTAACCAAAGCAGCAATGATGTTACTGGCAACAATAACACTGCAATCGTGAGTCAATTAGGCGAAGTCAACGAAAGCCAAGTTGAAATCACTGGCGTTGAAAACAGCGTATTTGTTGAGCAAGAAGGCGATGCTAACTTTGCAGTATTCCGCGTTGAAGGCAACAATAACGACGGAAAAATTACCCAAATCGGTGACAACAACCAAGCAGGCTTAATCGCCCTCGACTTAACCGCTAACGTGGGTAACAACAACGACCTTTCAGTTAATCAAGCGGGTAACAATAACTTTGGCGCGGCTAAAGGTATTGCAGGCGACAACAACACTATAGAAATGGTCCAAAAGGGTGATAACCATGTTGGCTTCGTTTACGCACTTGCAGGCAGCGACAACGATATTTCAATGGATCAAAAAGGTAACGGCAACACGGCTTATCTTGCTATGACTACAGGTGATGACAACACTGTCGATATTACACAAAATGGCAGCGGCAACACTATCGGTGATACTTTAGTGGCCGATATCCAAGGTAATGATAACGATATAACTATCACCCAAAAAGGCGACGTCAACGGTGCAGAGTTCCAAGTATGGGGCGATAGCAACGACGTTGACTTGAAACAAAAGGGCGATGCTAACTTCGCAACCTTTGGTGCATACGGCACAGATAACGACTTCGATTTATCTTCTAAAGGCAATAACAACGAAATCGTTGCCTTTGCAGATGGTCAAGATAACAGTATTGAAGTTAGCCAAGAAGGTGATACTAACTTTGCCTATGTCGATGCAGTAGGTAGCGATAACGAAGTGGATGTTGAGCAAGATGGTGCTCAAAACGAAGCCGTCATTTCCATTGCTGGCAACAATAATGCCGATGTCACTGCACTGCAAAATGGCGACCTTAACCTTATCGATTTGATTATCGAAGGTGATGAAAACACTGCACAAATTGCTCAATCAGGTAACGGTAACTGGATTGGTGGTGACGCAAGTAGTTCATTTGAAGTAAGCGGTGATAATAACAGCCTGTTGATCACTCAAACAGGTAACGATAACTTAGTACTAGGTTCTCAAGCTGGCAATAACAACAGCATCAGCGTTAATCAATCAGGCAATATGAACGTTGCTACTGTAGTGCAATACTAGTCAATCCTGTTAAAACCACCACAGCTACACTCTTTGGTGGTTTATCAAAATGGTGTTGAACAAAAAGCGGGAATGTTTAATCAAACATTCCCGCTTTTCTATTCTGATTAACCAGTAATTATTAACATTAACCACTCAAAGCGAAAAGCTAACGATCAATATCTTTAACTACCTAGCTGCACAGCTCAAAGTGAGTCTGATAGGTTTGTGCCCAACGCAACAACTCAACACGATTACGGGACTGGGTTTTACGGAAGATAGAGGAAATGTGAGCCTTCACCGTATGTTCGCTGATGCACAATCTGTGGGCGATTTCTTTATTCCTCGCGCCACTCGACACAAATTGAATAATAGTGCGCTCACGGGAAGTCAGCATCTGTAGCATAGCCACTGTATCGGAGAGCATCTCATTATTGCCATCGAGCTTTTGTACTACACGACGGAACACTTTACTCAGTAATGTTCTGTCGTACCACAACTCCTCTGCCACCATTTTACGCAAACCCGTCAACATCAAATCCAAACGTTGATCGGCAAACAACAAACCACGAATACCGAGTAACATAGCCGACTCTTGATCTAAAGAGTCACGCTCAACTTGGTATAGCGCCACGGGAAAATGTGACACTAAGCGCGAAGCCAACAAAGGGATCCCCTTGTTATCGAGTGCAGCGCCCTTTTGGGTGATCAGATAAAAACTTCGACGACTCTTATCTAAATCTAATTCCGCCGCATGCTTAACGATACGAGTTTTCAAGCCTATGGATTCAGCGAGTAACGCTAAATGACATGGTGCCGCCATTTGATGTAAAAAAACTAATTCATTAATTGTGCTCAATGACTCTCCTCCCTGAAAAGTATTTTCTATTAGCAAAATGGTATGTTTGACCAGCCTCTTTAGTTAGATTTTTAAACATTCCATTAACCTAGTTGATTCTGACTAGTTAAAGACTGAAAAACATCACCCAAATGTACTATTCCCTTTTAAATCCTAGTAAGTTCGACTAACTAACGGAATATAATTGGAATAACAGCATAAAACTCCATTAGGTTTAACCGACTCACGAAATCTAGTACTTTCAAACTATGAAGACACCCATCGAAAGTTGCAACACAAAAATAACATGCAGGCAATAAGAAAGTGTGACAGCTAAATGCCATCACACTCACGTTAGAAGCTTTATGGAAGAATGAACTTATGACTCAAGCTAAAACAATCAGCAACTCACGGCCACTAGCGTCTGAGTTTAAGTGCTGCTATTTGCTTATCTTGAAAACGAGACAATAAAACGAGTGCGACAATTGCGCCAATTAATGCCATTAACATATCTGATTGAGTGTCCCACACATAGCCTTGGGTTCCCAAAAAGGCTTCAGCGCCTTCACCTGTTGCCACTGCAACCCACCATTCAATGAGTTCATAAAACGCCGAAAACGCGAGCACAAAACATGTGACCAAAAACGCACACCAAGCACCGGGTTTGGCCGCTTGATTACGCAGCATAATTTCACGCGCTAACATGGCAGGGATAAAACCTTGCGCAAAGTGACCTAACTTGTCGTAATTATTACGTTCTGAACCCATCCAATGGGCAATCGTGTCGAATAATGGCACTTCAGCATAGGTGTAATGCGCGCCGACAAACAGCACACAGCAATGGGCTAACACTAAAACATACACCAGCGGCGTTAATGGGAAGCGTTTGCGGGTAAAAAATAGCAGTGGCACAGCCACTAATGCGGGAGCCGCTTCGAGCCACCAAGTGAAAGGATCTGCGGGATTTATCGCCGACCACACGAGCACTAAGAGGTAAATAGCACACCACGCGATTTTGTTATTCAATGTTTCTTCCTCTTATGCGATATTGTTCTTAATTTAGAATATTAACTTTAGCCATCTAGCCCTCCACACTGAGTAAAAAAAGTGCTATTTTGGTGCGTGAAGGTTGTCAGCATATCATAAGAAACATTTCTATTAATTAGAGGGTACCCATATCATGGCGAAACATTCGCTGGACAAGGATAAGATCAAGATCCTGCTGTTGGAAGGCGTCCACCAATCTGCGGTCGATGTACTTGAGCGTGCGGGATACACCAATATCGAATACCACAAAGCCTCATTAGGCGATGAAGCATTAATTGAATCCATCAAAGATGCACATTTCGTGGGACTTCGTTCACGTACCCAATTAACTGCCGAGGTGCTGAAACGTGCCGAGAAGTTGATCGCGATCGGTTGCTTCTGTATCGGAACCAACCAAGTTGATCTTGCCACCGCCGAATCCCTTGGTATCCCAGTATTTAACGCACCATTCTCCAACACGCGAAGTGTTGCCGAACTCGTGATTGGCGAAATCATTATGCTGATGCGCGGTATCCCTGAGCGTAACGCCATCGCCCACCGTGGTGGCTGGATGAAAACCGCCGCTGGCAGCTACGAAGTGCGCGGTAAAACCTTAGGCGTAATCGGTTACGGTCATATCGGTACTCAGCTTGGTATTCTGGCTGAGACGCTGGGCATGCGCGTGGTGTTCTTCGATATCGAAGACAAACTGCCGCTAGGCAATGCACAACAAATTCATTCAATGGAACAATTGCTGGCGCAAGCTGACGTAGTGAGCTTACACGTACCTGAAACCCCACAAACCAAAGACATGATAGGCGCAGCTGAATTTGCGGCGATGAAAAAGGGCAGCATCTTTATCAACGCATCACGCGGCACTGTAGTCGATATCGAGGCCTTAACAGTCGCACTCAAAGAGCGCCACCTTGCGGGCGCGGCGATTGATGTGTTCCCAGTTGAGCCGCAATCGAATGACGATGAATTTATCAGCCCACTTCGAGGTCTTGATAACGTATTGCTGACACCGCATGTGGGTGGTAGTACTGCTGAAGCCCAAGAAAACATTGGTATAGAAGTCGCTGGCAAGCTCGCTAAATACTCAGACAACGGCTCGACCGTATCTGCAGTTAACTTCCCTGAAGTTTCGCTGCCTATGCATAAAGGCACCTCACGCTTACTGCATATTCACCAAAACCGTCCAGGCGTGCTGATCAAGATCAACCAAGCCTTCTCGGAAAAAGGCATCAACATTGCCGCGCAATATCTGCAAACCACCGCAGAAATTGGTTATGTGGTCATGGAAGTTGATACCCACCAAGCCGAAGAAGCCTTAGTAGAGTTGAAGGCCATTGAAGGCACACTGCGTACCCGCGTGCTGTTTTAAACTTTAAACTCCACTCGCTTTAAGCCTATCGACTAAAGCACACATAATAAGGCGCACAGATCATTCACAGATATGTGCGCCTTATGCTTTTGAGCCAACTGGAATTCCGTTACAATCTAGCCTCTCACATCGTCTTTATTTTCAGGATCTCGCTATGACTATTTCAGTTTCTACGCCCCATTGGGATCTGGACGCTACCTTGCCTCCACTTATGCTTGCCAACTTATCTCATTTGGGCCTCATCAAAGTCGTTGGAGAACAAGGCCGCAGTTTTATCCATGGCCAAGTGACCACAGATATCAGCTCATTGGCCACAGATCAATGGCGCTGGGGCGCCCATTGCGATCCTAAAGGTAAAATGCTGGCCAGTTTCAGAACCTTTGCCATTCAAGATGCACTCTTTATGTTGATGCCAAAGGATGCCATCGAAGTCGATTTACCCCAGTTACAAAAATATGCCGTGTTTAGTAAAGCCACCTTAAGCAATGCATCCGCTGAGTGGACTCTGCTCGGCGTTGCTGGTGAACAGGCAAGCCAATTCGTGAACAAACATTTTGGTGACATTCAGCAAGAGCTCACACTCATTGAAAAGGGTGCGATTTTAAAAGACGCTGAACGTTTTATTTTAGTATTAACATCAGATGCCGCAGCAGCTTTAGTTGCGCAATCGGAACTGAGTGTATTTGACGCCAGTGCATGGCAAGCGTTAGAGATTGCAGCAGGTTACCCCAACCTTGCCGCCAGCCATGCCAGCCAGTACGTACCGCAGATGTGCAATCTACAAGCGGTTAACGGTATCAGCTTCAACAAGGGCTGTTACATGGGACAAGAAACCATAGCGCGGATGAAATATCGTGGCGGTAATAAACGCGCCCTGTATATTTTGCATGGTCATACTAACCTGCAAATCAGCCTAGAGTCTGGCCTTGAAATCGCGATGGAAGATGGCTTCCGCCGTGGCGGCCATATTATTGAGTTTGTACAACGCGGCAACCAAGTGTTGTTAACCGCAGTGCTTGCCAACGATACCAGCAACGAGACTAAACTGCGTTTTGCTGACGATGAGCAATCAAGCTTAACCATTCAAGCCCTGCCCTACTCATTAGACGAAGCATAAGGCTTTGATTTAATAAAATGGTGTAGAGATTGAAACAGAATAAAGGCGCCAATGGCGCCTTTAGCTTATCTTATACTCAAGCCCTCGAACATTCAGCATCAGTTTTCCAAATAAGTATCTCGAATGGCGATCGCCTCAGGCAGGATTTCTTTAAACATTGCCACCAGCTTAGGATCAAAATGTTTTCCTGCTTGATTATCGAATAATTCCATCGTCGCTTCGATCGTCCAAGCCTGTTTATAGGGCCTTTGCGAAGTCAAGGCATCGAACACATCGGCAATTGCAGTAATCCGCCCTTCAAGGGGAATATCCTCTCCCACCAAGCCATTAGGGTAACCTGAACCATCCCACTTCTCATGGTGAGTTAAGGCGATACGACGGGCCATCTGCAATAACGGATCACTATGTTCCCCGATAATTTCGGCGCCGATAGCGGCATGTTGCTGCATGATGCGCCACTCATCGGCATCAAGCTTACCCGGCTTTTTCAGCACAGCATCTGGGGTGCCGATTTTACCGATATCGTGCATCGGCGCCGCGTTAAAAATTAAGTCGCAGAAAGTGCTAGGTAAACCAAGCTTTATCGCCAATATTCGGGCGTAGTGGCTCATGCGTACCACATGTAGACCTGTCTCGTTGTCCTTATATTCGGCGGCGCGGCCAAGACGACGGATAATCTCGAAACGGGTTTCTTCTAATTCGTGGGTACGAACTTTAACTTGTTGTTCGAGTAGACGTTTTTGATCATAGAGCGCAAGATGCGTTTTAACCCGCGCTTTAACGACAGGCGCACTGACAGGCTTAGTAATATAATCCACCGCGCCCAATGCAAAACCTTGGGCTTCATCAGCAATTTCAGATAAGGCGGTCACGAATATCACCGGAATATGGCTGGTCAGCGGCTCTTGCTTTAGCAGCTTGCAGACTTCATAGCCATTCATACCTGGCATCATGACATCGAGCAGAATCAAGTCAGGCCGCGATTTTGTCACTAACGCTAATGCCCTTGGCCCATCGATCGCCACTTTGACTTTGTAATCATCACCTAGAATACCGATCAAAATATCAATATTCTCAGGTGTGTCATCGACGACTAATATTGTTGCTTTTTCCATTAACAACTCCACTCAATGTCACACATTATAAATTCGCGCTACCGCTTTCTATCCTAACTGTGTAATCACATCGTCAATTAAGTCGATTGCCTCATCAAACTGATACTGGTTAATCATAGATAAAGCGGGGCTTAATGTTTGCCACATTGCACTACTCACCTTCGGCTTTAACGCATCAATTTTTGCCACAGCGCTGGCATCGGCTTCATCTAGATTCTGACGTAAGACCCGTAATGCGGCTCTCAAGTCCTCATCTGATAGCAAGTCCACCGCTCGGGGCTCGGCTTGATTCACTATCGCAGGCTTAGCCTGTTCAATCGCATCGCAGATAGAGGCCACTAGCGGTTGAATTTGAACTAATTCATCTTCATAGGGCGCTTTCTCTGTTAAATGCAACTCAAGCAAACGCGCTAATTCCACCAATTTTGCCGAACTTAAATTACCCGCTAAGCCTTTAAGGGTGTGGGCGATACGCACCGCATCTTCGACTTGATTCGCCGCGATAGCTTTGCGAACCTGTTCCACCACATTACGCTGACTGCTCACAAAACGATCAAGTATGCGTTGATAAAGCCGCGTCGAGTGTTGCACCAGTTGCAAACCTCTATAGATATCCAGCTCTGGGTGCTCTGGCCACTTAAGCAATACGGTTTGTTCTGCACTATTGCCTGCCTCACCTTTGGTGTTACTCAATATCGATTGAGTAAAGGTATCTACTGCAACCGTGTCAGATGCGGGAGCGAGGTATTTCAACAGGGTTTGATAGAGAACATTCACTTCTATCGGTTTGGCGATATGGTCGTTCATGCCCGCCCTGATACACATGTCCCTATCGCCCGCCATCGCATTGGCTGTCATGGCGACGACGGGCAAATTTGCCAGCTCGGGTCTTTTTCTTATCGCCTGAGTGGCTTGATAGCCATCCATCACTGGCATTTGGCAGTCCATTAATACTAGATCGAAATGCTGCTGCGACAGTTTATCTAAGGCGATTTGGCCATTGGTCGCTATGGATAGAATAATCCCCACTTGTTCTAAAAACTCGCTGGCGACTTCGAGATTCATCTCGTTATCTTCCACTAATAGGATACGTTTTCCTTGCAGTGGCACTAACAACTGCGGAGCCAACTCTTCAGTGCGGCGCCTCACGGGCAATATGCCTTCGCGGCCAATCGCATTCATTATGCCATCGAGTAAGCGTGAGGCACTGATGGGTTTACTGATGTATCCCGCTAAAGCCAGTTGCTCAATTTGAGTGAGGAACTCATGATCCGCATGGGCAGAGACCATCAATATTCTGGGCTGAGGATGAGACTGAGGTTGTGATTGAGATTGCGACTGAGCCTGCAATTGGATTTGACGCGCGGTTTCCAGCCCATCCATGTTGGGCATTTTCCAATCGATTAAGGCCACTTCATAGGCTTGCAATAAGCAGCGGCTTATTGCTTCTTCACCCGAGCGAACCGTATCGACCCTAAAGCCCATACTTTCGAGCGTAGTGCGCATAATATCTCTAGCGGTCGCGTTATCATCGACCACAAGCACAGACATGCCTTCAAGCTCTTGCTCGAGTACTAATTTCTGACCATCGGAAATGTGCAACTTGACCGTAAAATAGAAAGTGCTGCCATGACCGAACTGACTTTCAACCCCTATCTTTCCGCCCATGAGTTCAACTAGCTGCTTACAGATAGCTAAACCTAAACCTGTGCCACCGTATTTACGGGTGGTTGAAGTATCCGCTTGGGTAAAAGATTTAAACAATTTTGCTTGCTGCTGCTCAGTTAACCCGATGCCGCTGTCACGCACGCTAAAACGCAGCACGACATCATCATCTTGCTGCTCAACTAAGCTTAGCGACAGCAAAACCTCACCGCGTTCGGTGAACTTAATGGCGTTATTCATCAGGTTAATCAACACTTGGCCTAATCGCAGCGAATCCCCTAACAGATAACGAGGCACGTTGGGCGCAACGGCGAACAATAATTCAATCTGTTTGTGGGCAGCTTTCTCAGAGAACATATCACTGAGATCTTCCAACATAGTATCGAGCTGAAAAGGTATTGAATCTATATCTAACTTACCCGCTTCAATCTTAGAGAAATCCAGAATGTCATTGATAATCGACAGCAAAGACTGCGATGCCCGCTCAATCTTCTCTACATAATTCTTCTGTTTTTTATCTAATTCGGTCTGCAAGCACAGCTGGGACATGCCGATAATGGCATTCATTGGGGTACGGATTTCGTGGGACATATTCGCCAAGAAGTCACCTTTGGCTTTACTGGCCGCATCGGCTTGCTCTTTGGCAAGTAACAGTTCATCTGAGAGCAATTTAAGCTCTGTCATATCGACCATGCTGATCACGGCCGATTCAAATTGTCCTTGGGCATCTAGCAGTGCCGACACATTGACTGTCATCCACAAAGGCGCACCGGAAGGACGAATAAAACTGCGCTCGCCGCGATAATGGTCAATCTTACCTTCAACCAACTCCTGAAATTGCGCCTTGGCTATGGGTTGATCTTGCTCACTGAGAACCTCAAAAATAGCAGTATTACGTAAATGGTTACGTGACAGCGCCATATCGGCACAGAATTGGTCATTACAATCTAAAATAACGCCTTTAATATCCACATTGACTATGCCAATGGTCGCCCCATCGAACAGCGCCTTAAAGTGCGCCTCACTGAGGGCTAACTCTTGCTCTATGGTTTTGCGTTGGGTAATGTCCATCACATAACCATTCCACGTGATAGCACCCTCTTCCCCCAAATGACCGCTCGCGCCCGCTTCCATCCAACGTATGCCGCCATTGGGGTGGCGATAGCGAAACTCGCGTATCCATTGCAATCTGTCTTCACTCTGACCCGACAAGGCCCGCACAACATCGGGCCTTTCTTCGTCAAAAATCCGCTCGGCTATGATGTCAAAATTACTCATCAGATCATCGCGATGCAGCCCAAGCATCTTCATTGCCGCACCAGAGAGGAAGGTAAATCTTCGGTCAGTAGGTGATTGCCACTGCAATTGATACACAGTGCAAGGAATCGACTCAGTAATATTGGTCATCTGTTGACGCGATTGCTCTAACTGTACCAGCGCGAGTTTACTCTCGGTAATATCGTCGATACTGCCGTCAAACCAGAGTGGAATGCCCTCTTCGGTATAACTTGCCTTACCTTTCTCATGCACCCAGCGCACACTGCCATCGCGATGGCGGATACGATATTCCACTTCAAAGGTAGCTTGAAGTGCGAGTGCTTTATCCATTTCCTGCAGGCAGAAGCCCCGATCTTCCTCGATGATCAAAGAGATATAAGTACGATTCTGATTATTGATAAATTGGCTTGCGGCATATCCCGTAATTTCACCAATATTGTCACTGATATATTCCATTACCCAAATATCGCCAATACGTAAACGATATACGGCGCTAGGGATATTGGAGACCAATCCACGAAAACGCTCCTCACTCTCCCGAATTTTAAGTTCAACCGCAATTTTATCCGTCATATCGCGAATCGAAGCTGCAACTTGCTTTTGTCCATCCGCATCCGCAGGGAGCATACTCAGCGCAATTTCTGCAATAAATTCATTACCATCGGCTTTTAAAGCCCGAACATGACGCGCATTTGCCATGCCTCTATCGCGGCCTTCGCGAAGGAATTGTTGTCGCTCAAGTACATGCCCGTTTCCTAACTCTTGCGGCAATAACGCCTCAACCTGCAAACCCAGCATTGCGCCCGTTTCGTATCCAAAGAGCTGCTGACAGCGACTGTTAGTGAACACGATTTGCCCTAGCTCATCGACAATCAACATGGCCTCGGGCGCGGCTTCCAGTACCGCATTTGACCAGACCGCCGCCGAGAACTGTTCTGTGACATCGGTAAATAACATCTCCACCGACATTAACTCACCTGTGTCAGACATTAATGGTTGCATAAACACATCGAGCCTTCTTAAATGCCCTTGATCATCCAGCATTTCCACTTGATGCGAAGGAACATTTTGGCCTTTTAAAGCTAAATCAGTGTATTGCCAGTTTTTCTCATTGAGGGGATTAGCCGAGAAGAGCCTTTGATATTTGCGCTTGAGCAAATCAGGGGTAATCCCCAACACCTTTGTTACCCCCTCACTGACCTGGGCGAGTTGACCATTAGGTTCGAGGGAACAATAGAAAGATTTATCACTCATACCATCAATTAGGCGCGCAAAGCGATTACCGCGGGAATCAAGAATGGCTTGTTCACGTTCTGCGAGTAATTCCGCCATTTGATTGAAGGTAGTACTCAGCGTCACAATTTCACTCACAGCACCTTTAGGTACAATAAGCTGCTGAGTTTTACCCTGTCCAAAGGACAAGATACCCGACTCGAGTAGCTCTAACGGCCGAGTTAACCGTTTCGCCGCCAGATAACAAGTCAGCAATAATAAGAGGGTTAATAAGCTTAAATTGAGGATGATAGATGCCAGATCATCAAGCAGAGAGTTGAATAAATCTTGTTCTGGCGCTAATACAATCACACGCCACTTTAAATGCGGTACAGTCGCAATACTCGCAAGATAAACAACATCTTGGTTATCGACAAACCTTGCTTGACCATCAAGCCTTTTATCCTGTAGCGTCCAAAAATCGGCATTTTTATCTTTATTCTTATCGAGCCACTGGGCTGAAGTCGTTGCCAGTACTTTTTCTTTATCTATATGATAAATAAGCCGCCCTTGATCGTCTAAAACCACCAGACGATTTGGTGCAATCCCCAATTGTTTTGGCAATCCATCTAAAGCTAAATCAACCGTGGCGACCCCAAAATAATTGCCTACCTCACCAAAAGGAGCCGAATAGGTCACCATCAGAATATTTCCCGCCCCCTCATCAAAGTATGCCTTTGACCAATAACCGCTTGCTTGATTGATAGCCTTGCTCCACCAATCCCAAGTGCCATCGGTATAGTCGTAGCCTTCGGCGCCAATATCGAGGTAGTGTAAATCGTTACCACCACTTGTATCGCGGTAAACATAGGGGGAAAAGAGCTTTCGATTGGGGAAGGTATTAGGTTTAAATGCGACTGCGGAGCCAAAAAAATCAGGGTTACGTTTGACTCGATTCATCAAGACACTTTTAACACTCTCAGTGTCATTCATGTCTTCTTTACTTGACAAAAAACCAATAAAATCAGCAAGGCCTTGGGTGTTGGCCTGCGCATGTTCGAGCAGAAACTGCAGACGAGAAGCCGAATGACTCGCCTCTTGTGTCAGGCTATGGTAAAGCCGATTCTCTGAGGAGATATAACTAAACCAAGCGTTTACACCATAGACACTCGCCATAATTAAAATGAGAGGCAAGGCTATGTGGGATAAAATCCTACTGCGAAAAGTACGAAGTTTACTTTTTTCCATGGTGTCGCCCTAAAGCCCTCGATTTTATAAGCACTGCATTTAAAAATAGCACTTATAAAGTAAACGAAGAATTTAGTGGCGACAATGTCAAAGTTAAAATAATGTGAAGTAATTTATTGTTTTAAAAACACTAATAAGCCGTCTCTAAGGTTTGATTAGGTAAGATACGAGCAAAATAGCTTTGGGTTTCGGCGATAATGATATGCCTCAAGCCCACAATGGCGATCAAGTTAGGGATAGCCATCAAACCATTAACCGTATCGGCCAACAACCAAATCACATCAAGTTTGATAAAAGCACCACCCGCAATCAGTACCAAAAACACCACTTGATACATGCGTAACCCGCGCTCACCGACTAAGTAATACCAACAGCGTTCACCATAATAATGCCAGCCCAAAATCGTGGTAAACGCAAAACACACTAGCGCAATCGTCACCAAATACTGACCCACAAGCGCTGAACCTCCCAGAGCAAAAGCAGCACTCGTCATCGCGGCACCTGCCGTCTCACCACTCCATACCCCAGTGATGATCAGCACTAACCCCGTCATAGTGCAAATGATAATGGTATCGAAGAAAGTACCCGTCATGCTGACGAGACCTTGCTCAACGGGTTCATTGGTCTTAGCGGCAGCGGCGGCAATGGGTGCACTACCTAATCCAGATTCGTTCGAGAACACACCGCGGGCAATACCGATTTGAATCGCCTGCGCGACTGTCGCCCCTAAAAATCCCCCCGCAGCTGAGAGTGGCGTAAAGGCAGATTCAATCACTAAAGCTAAGGCGGGTAAAATCTGCTCGGAGAAACCGACTAAGATCCACACGCAGGCCAACACATAACCAATCGACATCGCAGGCACAAGTTTTTGCGCCACATTTGAAATGCGCTTTACGCCACCCAAAGTGACTGCGGCAACTAACACAGTCAACACAGTCGCAGTCAACCAAGTCGGCACCTCAAAGGCAATCGTCAGCGCATCGCTGATGGCGTTAACCTGTGCAAAAGTACCGATACCGAAAAAGGCCACACCAACCCCAAAGAGAGCGAACAATTTCGCCATCCAAGGTAGACCAAGGCCGCGCTCGATATAATACATAGGGCCACCCGCAATCTGCCCACGAGCATCGGTGGTACGGTACTTTACCGCCAACATACATTCAGCATATTTTGTCGCCATGCCAAAAAATGCCGCCAGCCACATCCAAAATAACGCCCCTGGCCCGCCCATTTTTATTGCCGTCGCCACGCCGACAATATTACCGGTACCGATAGTGGCGGACAGCGCAGTACAAAGCGCGGCAAAG
This sequence comes from Shewanella sp. SP2S2-6, assembly GCF_031931965.1. Taxonomy (NCBI): domain Bacteria; kingdom Pseudomonadati; phylum Pseudomonadota; class Gammaproteobacteria; order Alteromonadales; family Shewanellaceae; genus Shewanella; species Shewanella sp. SP2S2-6. The sequence goes on from NZ_JAUOEQ010000002.1 coordinate 288,799, forward strand.
GAAGATAAATCCCCATGACCTTTGGCGGGTTTAAACAACAATCCCATCGCCATCGGCAGACGAAATACTTGGATAAGCTTGAGACGTACAGTGAGGTAAACCCCTGTACCCACTAGCAAACAAAGGGTAATTGGGCCCCAGACGATGCCATTAATACTGGCAAGTAAAGCTTGAAAACTCATGATATTCCTCGAATATTAAACAACAAAATTAATAAACGGAGGAGGAAAAGAAATGGCTGTGACGCGCCGCAGTCGGACGCTATAGCGAGCTATTTTGACCTAATCTCGGCCGAGAATCGCCTAAGCTGAACGCTAAAAGCGTAGCAAGCGAGAGCTCTACACGAGTGCTTTCAATAAGAGCAAAAGTGCTCCATCTCAAGCAAAAGAGTAAAAATAGCCCACGACGACAAACGACAGGGACTGTGCAGTCATCCTCTCCTCTGTCCTTTTGCCTGAGCGTTTCGCGTCGCAGGTTATACAATAACACCACGACACTTTCGCCTTCGGCGCCACCTGATTGCACAATGAGTGCAACTGGTAGTCTCTCCAGAGGCTCGTCCAGTAACAGTCCACGCCTATCGGCACCTGAAAGAGTGCTTTGTTTTCATAAGAAGACTCGCTTCTGTAAAACCAAAGTTGCCTCGTCGGTGTGGGGTCAATTCCCCACTCTCCTGCTACCTTCATCCGAACGGATTGCTAGATTGAGATTTACTCCCAAGCTAACAGGACGCACAGAATGCAACAAACGCGGCGTCAGCTCAAGCCGTTTGCTCACAGTTCGTCGAGGATTTAATTCAATTGACTATTTTTACGGCAAGTGACGATTTATGTTTTGTGATCCCGTTTATGATCTCATTACAGGAAAAATCAGTATCTATCTGAATAGAAAATGCTTTATCTTGAACACTGGATTGCAACACTAAATTGCAGCCAGGATATGTTGCAGCCACAGTTGAAAACACTACTGACTACACCCGCCGCCAATGGATATAAAGGAGTTGCTCAATGGTCGACGTCGCTAAGCTTAATCAAGTAACCAAAGGCTTTCGCGATGGTGAGCAATATCATCAAGTGCTGCAAGCGGTCAATCTACAGATCCACAGGGGTGAAACCGTCGCACTCACAGGCCCCAGCGGCAGTGGTAAGAGCACCTTGCTCAATCTCATTGCCGGTTTTGAAACACCAGACTCGGGCGAAATCCTGCTAGAACAAGCATCCACCTCCACTTGGCAAGATAAAGAGTGGAGCCGTTTCAGGCGCGATTCCTTGGGCGTTGTGTTTCAGCAATTTAACCTACTCACGCCCCTAAACGTGAAAGACAATATCGCCTTCTCCTTAAGTTTAACCACGCAGCCATGGTCAGCTTGGTGTGACTATCTGGTTGAAAAACTCGGGCTCTTACCATTACTTCATCGCCCAGTTGAAGCCCTGTCCGGCGGTCAACAACAGCGGGTCGCCATCGCCCGCGCCTTAGCCCATAAACCGACCTTGCTGCTAGCCGACGAACCCACAGGTAACTTAGATGATGTATCGGGTAAGCAAGTCATGGCATTACTGTGTGAACTGGCGCGAGAAAGCCAAACCAGTATCTTAATGGTGACCCATAGCGAAGAGTGCGCCGCCTTTATGCAAAAACGTTGGCACTTATCCCAAGGTGCAGTCGCTATCTATGAACAATAAACGGCTCACGAAAGCAACATCTACTGGACTTCAGCAGACTGGGCTGAGACTGACATGGCTCAGCCTAAAGGTGTTTATCGCCCATTATCGCCATGCGCCCATACAAGCAGGAGCCATTCTGCTCGGTATCGCCTTGGCCGTGACGCTACTGATTGGGGTTAAAGCGACCAACGATAATGCCGTGCGCAGCTATAGCGATGCGACTGAGCTTTTGAGTCAACGCGCCGATGTGTTACTCACACCGCCCCTAGGACAAAATACCTTAGATGAATCTGTTTATTTCGACTTAAGACGAGCCGGATTAAGTCAGAGTCTCGCCGTCGTGAATGGCAAAATCTCCGGTAAGAATGGTCAGTTTTGGCAACTGGAAGGCAGCGATCTGATTGCCGCATTAACGCTACAAAAATCGAGAAGTCACGCCTCGAGTGAAACGCAGTCAACGACCTCGCCACAGATGAATGACTTGCCGCTTGCCGATCTCCTCAACGGCGCCCCCACTGTGATAATGAGCCGCAGCCTAGCCACCAAAGTAGCGCCAGAGGGTAAACTTGTTTTAGAAAATAGCACCTTAGATGTCATTGCAATTGATGATAGTTTTGGCCTCGGCAGCGCCATCTTGGCCGATATTTCCCTCGCCCAGCAATTACTGAACATGCAAGGCCGATTAAGCTATATCGCCATGTTCAGCGAGCGAGAAAACTTACCTCAACTAAAATCCCAACTCGACGCTTTGGGCATCACGCCGCAAAAGGCCAGTTTTAGCCAGCAAGATCAAGGCCAAGCGCTGATAGCGCTGACGCGCAGTTTTCACCTTAATCTCAATGCCATGAGCATGTTAGCCTTCGTTGTCGGCCTCTTTATCGCCTACAATGGTGTGCGCTACAGCCTAATGAAACGGCAAAAACTATTAGTGCAGTTATTACAACAGGGAATCGAGCGCCGCGCCTTGATGACGGCGCTGATGTTAGAATTAATTTTGTTGGTTGTCTTAGGCTCAAGTTTGGGCTTTATCAGTGGTTTGCAACTCAGCCACTGGCTGCAACCTATGGTCGCCATGACCTTAGAGCAAATGTATGGCGCCCACTTACTCCCCGGTATTTGGCAATGGACTTGGCTTATCGAGGCGATAGCCCTCACCTTAGGCGCAGCATTTGCCGCTTGCTTGCCCTTGTATTTAGATCTTACGCGCCAAGCACTTGCACAAGGAGCGAATCGTTATCAGCAGATGCAGGCACACCGCAAAACCCATAGTATTCAATTTGTCTTAGCCTGTGGTTTACTGACCGTAGCGGCGCTGCTATTTCCCTTCAGTCAAAGCTATAACATCAGCTTAGTGTTACTCGGTATCGTCGCCATCGCTATCCCCTTGTTGTTACCGCAATTATTGCATTGGGGCGTCAGTGCGTTAATGCCCTTGGCACGCCCTGGATTATGGCAATATTTGCTCGCCGAAACCCGCGAGCTTATCGCACCGCTCTCCTTGGCTATGATGGCAATCTTGCTGGCGCTCAGTGCCAATGTGTCGATGAACACGCTCGTTCGAAGCTTCGAGCAAACCCTGCGGACTTGGCTAGAAACCCGCTTGCATGCCGATCTCTACATCCGTCCACCGAGCCAGCGCATCGACACGATTCAAACCCAATTGATGCACGATCCTAGAGTCAGCGGTCTTTATCAGCAGTGGCAAATTGAAGCCCAGCTTTCACTCCCTGTCTCGACGGATAATTCGCACGCACAAACAATTCCAGTTAGCCTACTTAGCCGTGATGAATATTCGATTCGCCACACCAGCGCCCTAAAAGAAAGCCTACCCACGTTGTGGCAATCCTACTTTAATGCTCCCGTGATCTTAGTGAGCGAGCCCTTAGCCATTAAATATCAATTGCAGCTTGGCGATAGCGTGTCCTTGGATGTGCTAGAGAAAACGGGTAACAGCCAAGCCATTATCGGCGGCATTTATTATGACCACGGCAATACCCGCAACGAGGTGATTATCAGTCAGCCGCTTTGGCAAAAGGCACAGTTACCTGTGCTGCCAGTCAGCTTGGCGGCGAGTTTTCATGGTGACGCGCAGGGCAGAAGGATAAGTGAAGCACAGCTCGATGAACTGCAAATCCAACTGGCTGCCGAGTTAGGCTTATCGCAAGCGCAAATCTACAGTCAAACTAAGATTAAAACCCAAGCTATCGCCATGTTTAAGCGGACTTTTTCAATTACCTTAGTGCTAAATAGTTTGACGCTGATTGTCGCCGCGATTGGCCTTTTTAGTGCCTGTTTAATGTTAACTCAGGCACGGCAAGCGCCACTGGCACGGCTGTACTCCTTAGGTGTGAGTCGTAATGCGCTGCGCGGCATGGTGTTTATGCAGATGCTGATTGTGGTGCTGATCACTTGCCTGCTCGCTATGCCAACGGGCGCGCTGTTAGGTTACCTGCTCATCAACAAGATCACCTTGCAAGCCTTTGGCTGGACGATAAAAATGATTTGGGATTGGCAAGCCTATGGCGAAGCAATACTGATTGCCTTAGCCACCTGCACCTTAGCTGTGCTCTTGCCGCTATATTGGCAAACACGCAAACCACTGGTCGCCAGTCTGCAGCAGGAGACACTGTGATGAAAACACTCAATCTGAACAGTATTGTATGGGCAGTCGTTGGGTTAATGCTTATCGGCGGCTGTGATAAAACACCATCGCCCCCAAATACTCAGTCCAAATCCATGGCCAATGTGGTGGGGAAAACCTCGACTAACCAAGATGATTTAGCCTTTGCCCCTGTTATTCCCGGCTATAAATTTGAGTTTCCGCGGGATCACTTAGCGCACAATCACTTTCGCCAAGAATGGTGGTATCTGACCGCCAATTTAACCACAGAAACAGGTGAGCAACTCGGCGCCCAGTGGACGCAGTTTAGAGTTGCCCTTAACCCCACAGATTTGCAAGCAACCTTTCCACAAACAACAGATCCACAAACAGCAACTCCGCAAGCAACTGATACAAAACCCAAAAGTGAATCCACTTGGGCGACTCAGCAGCTTTACTTGGCCCACAGCGCATTAACCTCGAGTCAAACTCATCTGGCTCAAGAAAAGTGGTCGCGCCGCCATAGCGAGTTTGCCGAGGTGAAATTAGAACCCTATCAAATCCGCCTCGATAGCTGGCGCTGGCAGAGCGAAACCAATGCACTCTTTCCCGCCACATTAACGGTGGAGAATCCTGATTTTAGCTACCGACTTAAGCTTAACAGCCAAGCGCCACTGCAATTCCAAGGCGCTAACGGCTATAGCCTTAAAAGTCGCGATGGCCAAGTGGCCTCTTACTATTACAGTCAACCCTTTATTGAAATCTCAGGTGAAATCAACCGTAATGGCAAAGTGGAGCGAGTCACAGGTCAAGGCTGGCTCGACAGGGAATGGAGTTCGCAATTTCTCACTAAAACGCAACAGGGGTGGGATTGGTTCGCCCTCAGGTTAAACGATGGCTCGACGCTGATGTTATTTCAGCTACGGGATCAGTCGCCAGCAGAGTCCACAAAGAATACGCCTATCTCGGCATTTTATAGCGCCAGAAGAATGTTTGCCGATGGTACAGGGCGCAACATCAATTCCACTGACAATCCCAATGACATTCAGATGACGCCTCTTAAATGGCAACACACAGTCAATGGCGACTATCCCGTCAGTTGGCAGGTAAAAATCCCCAGCGAGAATATCGATCTCATTATCACGCCGCTCAATCCCAATAGCGCCATGCCATTATCGACAACCTACTGGGAAGGCCCTGTGCAACTCTCTGGCAGCCATACTGGTACAGGTTATATGGAACTGACGGGCTATTGAGCCCAAACATAGTTCTTATAACCAGAAATGTTAAGTCAGCGCGAAGTAACATAACAAGACAGTTATTCAGAGAATCATCTTAAACTGCTGTTATATAAAGATATAGCAACACGCCGTACGTGACCAAGCCCACAATAACACCCTATTTGCGATCGAGTTCAAGACTAATAATCAACCAATTGTTGCATTTTAAAGTCAACCCAAATACAGTATCATAAATTTAAATGACAACGTTGTCATAACGTAAAAATAACAGTTTAACTCTCACGTTTATGAGTGACTGCAATACGCATCAACCAACACAAATGGAGTTGTGAATGAGTTCTATCATCCGCATAGAGAAAGGTTTTACCTTAATTGAACTCATGATCGTCGTAGCCATCATCGGCATTCTCGCCGCTATCGCTATCCCTTCTTTTTCCGAATACCTAAAGCAAGGTCGTCGTTTCGATGCCCAGCAATATCTGATGACGAGCGTGCAAGCATTAGAACGCAATTATTCCCGTCATGGTAAGTACCCTGCAGCGCAAACCTTAACCAATAGTCCTTATTACACCTTTAGCTACACACCGGCGGACGACAAGTTAAGTTTCTCCCTCTCGGCAATCCCAACCAGCCGCCAATCGGATAGCTGTGGCACCTTAAGCATTAATCAGAAAGGCGTGCGAACTCCTGCTGCCAATTGTTGGACAAATTAAATGTCGAACACGTGGAATCAAGGATTTACCTTAGTTGAGCTTATGGTTACCGTCGCGATTATCGGTATTTTAGGCAGCTTAGCACTCCCTTCGTACCGCGATGTTATGGCACGTGAACAGCTAACAGCCGCTGCGAATGAATTGGTCTCTAGCTATAAATTTGCCCGCAGTGAAGCGATAAAACGCAGTACTTTAATTACTCTCACGGCAACAGAAGCAGGACTTTGGGTCATTAAAGATAGCGACGATAACGAATTGAAGATTTTTACGCCTCCGACGCATGGAATTGATGTAACAGGACTGACTAGCATCAGCATCAGTGCCACGGGCAACACCGCCAAAACCAGTATTTCATTGACGAACAGTCAAGGTGAAAACATGAATTTATGCATTTTACCGAGCGGCCAAAGTCAACTTCAAAGTGAGGATTGTGCATGAAAGCCTTCAATCACATAGGTAAAAAGCACCTTGGCTTTACCATGACAGAAGTTTTAGTTTCACTCGTGGTATCAGTCACTTCATTGCTTGCACTGGCAAAAGCGCAGCTATCATCGCTACAACATGCCAGCAATAGCTTTCAATACACAGTTGCCACAGTGCAAGCGCAAAATGTCATTGAGCAGATTTGGCCAAGATTATGCGAAGTGCAAAAGCAACCCGCCCGCTTCGAAGATATCAATTTTAGAGCCAGTTTAAGCCAAGATTTCCCCGCAGGCTTTGACTTAGTATTACCCGCCACTTATCAAGACAACATGGCAATTACTGTAACTTGGCAAGATGGTCGAGTCGATACCAATAATAGCGTCAGTCTTAACGCCAGCTTTCCGCATCTGTGTAAGGTTTAACTGTGATTTCAGCTCATCGCACTCAACGGAGACACATTAAACTCACCTCAAGACAAACGGGGTTTAGCTTATCCGAACTGATGATTGCCATGGTATTAGGGCTAATCATCATGATCGCTGTGATCAATTTCTTTGCACCACTTAAGACTACTGTTGAGGAAAGTAAACGTCTAGAAAATGCCGCCGACGCCTTAAGGTACGCCACGCTAACGCTCAGTAAAAGCATCAAACAGGCGGATAATGTCGCCCTTGTATCGGCTAACGAACTCGTCCTAAGCACGCGTGCCTCCGCAAACCAACCGAGTATTAGCTGTTTAGGCCAAAGTAAAACCGCTGATTACACCGAAACCTTTAGCTTTTTAGCACCTAACTTATCCTGCGACGATGGTGATGGCGCACAAACGCTTCTCACTGGGCTAGAAGCGGCTCACTTCTCTCAAACTGGTGAACTCGTCAGTATTAATTTGAAACCCTTAGCTTTACCGACCCAATATGATCAGGGTATTAGCTTACAGATCGCACTGCGTAAACCTCTTTGGCAACAAGCCATTAATTCACAACAAGTGCCATAGGCACGAGGAAGCACAGACATGCACACGGAACGTTCATTTGCTCACGCTTCGCCACTTCGCGGCAATATTAATAAGCAAAAGGGTGCAGTGTTACTTATCGTCTTAGTCTTCAGTATATTAGCCAGTTTATTGGTCGTGACATCACTGCGAGATAACTTAGTACAAGAGCGGCTGAGCGGGAACTTCCAGAAGCAAGTCAATGCGCAACTCACCGCCGAACAAGGCATGTATGAAAGCTATAACACCCTCAAAGCGACTTTAATTAAAGCGCCTCAAAGCACCGCGGCCTCCTTACATGACAGTCTGCCAAAGAGTGCCTCAGGCAGTATCGACAGCAGCGCCTATACATTGACAAAAACCGTGACCCCGAGCGCCGAACTCAGCGTCAACAGCACTGGGCAACACTTAGAAGGTCAGGCCAAACTCAATGCACTCTTCGCCCTAAAAGGCGCAAAGGGCAATAACATTTTTAACGATGCCATCGTTTCCTGCGAGAGCCTCAATCTGACTGGTAGTAGCACAATCGATGGTTATGACTCACGAAAAGGCCCCTACGGCGATAGCTTCAATAATGATCAAGGCAACAGCCAACTCAATAAGCACGGCAAAGGCAATGTGACGACGGTTGAACCGAATGCCGATGTAACCTTGTCGGGCAATTCGCCGATTTACGGCGATGTCAGTGCAACGGGAAATGTCACATTAACTGGCTCATCTTCCCTAATGGGCAATATTCAAAGCAATAAAGATGTCATCGTAGGCACAGGTACGGTCGGTGGGAATATCGCTGCGGGTCATAATTTCGAGCTAAAAAACAGTGGCACTGTTGAAGGCTCAGTGCAAGCCAATAACAACGCATCAACGGCCCCTGGTGCCAAAGTGAATGGGACACTTCAATATGGTGGTGATGGCAACTTCCATCAAAATAGCAACATTGGCCAAGCAGTGAATCTAGCACCCAATGTCCCTCCCGTTCCCACTAAGTCCTGCGATCCCTTAGATATTGGCGCCGTGATGGGAGGGTTTAAAATGCCCAACAATGGCGCGAGAACAATAGCATCAACCCAAAATGTCACCATTTCGCCAACGGGCTCGACAGCGAGTTCAGGTAACAGTAATGCGTTTCCTGCCCTGTCCTCAAGCTCAGAAAACATCTTCGGTTCTGAAACCCCAGTATTTAACCTCGACAGTTTAGTCATGAGTAGTGATGGTGTATTAAACATCAGTGGTGGAGATGTAACGCTGATCATCAATGGTGATTTTAAAATGAGTGGCGCAAACCAACTTAATATCGCCCCAGGTTCAAGTTTAACGTTATTTGTGAATGGTGAAATTTCCTTTACGGCAGGCACCAATAACGGCAATAGCATTAAAAGCCAAACCTTAACCAGCAGCAATAAACCGCCGTTAGCGATTTATTCGGGTTCAAATAAAGATATAACTGTCAGTGGAAGCGTGCCGATTTACGCCGCGCTTTATGCGCCTAAATCCAAAGTCAATCTGCCCGGTGGTCCCGAAATCTTCGGCTCGGTAAGAGGCAAATCCATTACCGCTACGGGCGATGGCAAGATCCATTATGACAATGCTTTAGGCGAAGCCGATTTAGGCAGTGACAATGCAATTCCCCCCGCGATAGTACTTAAAGGTTGGCAATATTTATAATCTTGAATTATTGGCCGTATCCCATATACGGCCAAGTACAACACACCTCATCCACTATAAATTCACCGCTTAAATTTCAAACTGAGAGTTAGATCACTCGCAAAACTTTGATCCGGATCGACTATCGCTTTCAATACCTCTTGAGAGGTATACCCACATTTTTTATCAGGTCTAGACTCGCCTGTATCAGCACTCGTTTGCTCTGCTTTTCCAAATCAAGCAACCGAGTTTACGCCACTACAGGTCACCCCAATGAGTCAGGAATACCACGTCACTAGCCTTGTGGTGCATGCCGCTCCTAAAGCCTTACAACAGGTTGAAGCCAATATTTGCGCATTAATGGGCGCTGATATTCATGCGGTTACGCCAGAAGGGAAATTGGTTGTCACCCTCGAAGGGAGTAGCCAAAGAGCAATTCTCGACAATGTTGAAGCCATCAATGCCCTGTCCGGCGTGTTATCCGCCAGTTTGATCTACCACCAAGTCGCACCTTTAGAACAAGAAAATGAGGAAAGATTATGAGCATAAGCCGCCGCGAGTTTCTCAAGGCCAACGCTGCGGTTGCCGCCGCAACAGCCGTTGGCGTCACGCTTCCCATTAAAATGGTTGAAGCCGCCGAGCAGCCAGACAATATCAAATGGGATAAAGCCCCATGCCGCTTCTGCGGTGTGGGTTGTAGCGTATTAGTCGGCACCCAAGCGGGCAAAGTAGTCGCCACTAAGGGCGATCCTGAGAGTCCAGTCAACCGTGGTCTTAACTGTATCAAGGGCTATTTTTTATCGAAAATCATGTACGGCAAAGATAGATTAACTACGCCATTGCTGCGGATGAAAGACGGCAAATACCATAAAGAAGGTGAGTTTACCCCAGTCAGTTGGGATATGGCCTTCGATACAATGGCCGCTAAGTGGAAACACAGCCTCGCCACTAAAGGCCCGACGTCTGTGGGTATGTTCGGCTCAGGCCAATGGACTATTTGGGAAGGCTACGCCGCCTCTAAATTGCATAAAGCCGGTTTCCTCACCAACAATATCGACCCTAACGCCCGCCACTGTATGGCATCGGCCGTGGGTGGCTTTATGCGTACCTTCGGTATTGATGAGCCCATGGGCTGCTATGACGATTTAGAAGCCGCCGATCACTTTGTGCTCTGGGGCGCCAACATGGCCGAGATGCACCCAATTCTGTGGGCACGATTATCCGACCGCCGCTTAAGCCACAAAGACTGCCGCGTACATGTGCTGTCGACCTTTGAGAACCGCAGCTTCGATTTAGCCGATAACCCTATGGTGTTCCGCCCACAATCGGACTTAGTGATCCTCAACTTTATTGCCAATTACATTATTCAAAACAAAGCCATAAATACCGACTTTGTCACTAAACACACTAAGTTTGCCTTAGGCGTTGACGATATCGGCTATGGCCTGCGTCCAGACCATCCGTTAGAGAAAAAAGCTAAAAATCCAGGCAATGGTAAATCCACCCCCATTAGCTTTGACGAGTACGCCAAGTTTGTCAGCACATATACGCTGGAATACGCAGCTAAGATGAGTGGTGTTGAGCCCGAAAAGTTAGAAACCTTAGCCAAGGCCTATGCCGATCCTAAGGTTAAAGTCATGAGTCTGTGGACCATGGGCATTAACCAACACGTTCGCGGCGTGTGGGCGAACAACATGCTCTACAACATCCATTTGCTCACGGGCAAAATTGCCACACCGGGTAACAGTCCTTTCTCATTAACGGGTCAACCTTCGGCTTGCGGTACAGCACGTGAAGTCGGTACTTTCGCCCATCGTTTACCCGCCGATATGGAAGTGACGAACGACAAACACCGCGCCATTACCGAAAAACTATGGCAAGTACCTGCAGGGACGATTCCCGCCAAACCTGGCTACCATGCCGTACTCCAGAGCCGAATGCTCAAAGATGGCAAGCTCAACTGCTACTGGACCATGTGCACCAACAACATGCAGGCTGGCCCTAACATCAACGATGAAATCTATCCTGGTTTCCGTAATCCAGAAAACTTTATCGTGGTTTCAGATCCCTATCCAACTATCACAGCCATGGCGGCGGATTTGATTTTGCCAACGGCAATGTGGGTCGAGAAAGAAGGGGCTTACGGCAACGCCGAGCGCCGTACTCACCTATGGCATCAGCAAGTAAAAGCGCCAGAAGGCGCGACCTCAGATCTGTGGCAACTCGTCGAGTTTTCAAAACGCTTTAAAGTGTCCGAAGTCTGGCCAGTTGAGTTAATCGCTAAGCAACCAGAATATGCGGATAAAACCTTGTATGAAGTGCTATTCGCTAACGGTGTGATCGACAAATTCCCAACTTCCGATTGCAAAGCAGCGCTCAACGATGAGAGCGAACACTTTGGTTTCTATCTACAAAAAGGCATTTTTGAAGAATACGCCACTTTCGGTCGTGGCCATGGTCATGATCTAGCCGACTTTGACCGTTACCACGAAACTCGCGGCCTACGCTGGCCAGTCGTTAATGGCAAAGAAACCCTTCGCCGTTTCGTTGAGGGGAGCGACCCTTATGTCAAAGCGGGTGAAGGCTTTAAATTCTATGGTAAGCCAGATGGTAAAGCGGTGATCTTCGCCCTACCTTACGAGCCTGCGGCGGAAGAGCCGAATGCAGAATACGATCTGTGGATGTCGACTGGCCGCGTGTTAGAGCATTGGCACACAGGCTCGATGACCGCCCGCGTCCCCGAGCTTTACCGCGCTTTTCCCGATGCGCAGATTTTTATGCATCCAGAGGATGCCAAAGCCCGCGGTGTACAACGCGGCGATGAGGTCATAGTAGCCTCACCGCGCGGTGAAGTGAAAACCCGAGTTGAAACTAAAGGCCGTAACAAACCGCCACGCGGCGTGGTATTTATGCCCTTCTTCGATGCGCGCCAGTTAGTCAATAAACTGATTTTGGATGCGACCGATCCCCTATCAAAAGAAACTGACTTTAAAAAGTGCCCAGTCAAAGTCACCAAGGCGGAGAATAACCAATGAAAAAAATACTCACCTTAACTGCATTACTTATCGGCATAGCGGGCTGTTCCGGTCAGCAAGCCGACACTAATGCAGCGCTGGTTAACATTCAATCCCTCGCGGGAAACATGGCGATCACCGACATTCGCCCAGCCGATGCCATGGCGACTTATCCCAGCCGCGGCACCGCCATTGAGCGCAGTTTTAGCGAGCAACCCCCGCTCATCCCACATAAGGACGATTACAAGATCACCTTAGATAAAAATGGCTGTCTAAGCTGCCATAGTTGGGACAAAGCAAAACGCATGAAAGCCACGCCTGTTGCTAAGTCCCATGTGATTGATGATAAAGGCACAGTGAACGGGCATAACTATTTCTGTACTCAATGCCACGTCGCTCAAGCCGAAAACAAACAACCACTCGTGGAGAATCAGTTCTCAGACAAGTAAATCACCTTCCCCTGCAAAGCAAAGCCACCCGAATTTATAAGGGTGGCTTTTTGCTATTTAAGCATCCCATCGTAATGAGTTGGCTTACTGTCGGTGATGAGTATTCAAGTAAATATAAGACTAAACGTCTATCGCTGGCTCAGCGTCCGTTGCTGAACAGTACTTTCACCGAGGAAGGATTGAGCAGAAGTTAAAAAGGCAAAGTGAGAATACAGGGAAATAAAGATAAGAGCAGAACCTAAAACGCAGAAAAGTAAAAAACCAGCCTAGGCTGGGTTTACTTGTTGTTTTGCTTTATGCAAATCACCCGCTGGAGCCGTTTTAGTGACTTGCGCCGCTTTAGCGTTTTGCACCTCTTTTGCCACAGGCATAGCCGCCTGCCACAAAGCCCCTACCCACAGACTTGAACTTGATTTCATCGGTATTCCCCTGTTTTGTTAACAAGGTCAAAGTAATATTTAAGCCATCATTAGTAAAATGAATAAATTCCATAATATGGATTCCATTTAGGCATGAACATCCCAATCAAGACCTTACAATGTTTTCTGACCCTAGTGGAAACCGAAAACTTTACCCGCGCCGCACAGAAATGTTTTATCACTCAGCCGACACTGAGCAAAATCATCCAAAGACTCGAAGAAAGCCTAGGGGAAACCTTGCTGATCCGAAATAACCAAAAGGTTGAGCTAACTCAGGCAGGGCAGCTATTTGAGCACAGTGCGCGGGAAATCCTCGGTCAATGGCATAGATTGCAGGAGGACATGAGTAACCTCAGCGGTCTCAAGTCGGGGCGATTACGGCTAGGGGTGTGTCCCATGATGAGCAGCCTAATTATAGGTTTGCTCACTAGCTATCGTAAGCGCTACCCAGGAGTTGAGCTACACATGTATGAGTACGGCGGATTTGGCTGCGAGCAAGCCCTACTCAATAACAGTCTCGATATCGCCTTTACTGCGCTCCCCACGACCCATGAGACCGAACTCGTCAATCAACCCCTGACTAAGTACCCTTTACTCGCATGCCTGCCAGAGGGGCATCCCTTAGCCGAGAAAGACCACTTAAACTGGCAGGACTTCCAACCCTACCCTTTTATCCTCTATAACGAAGACTTCTCCCTCGCTAAGCTGATTAATCGCCTCAGTCGAAAAGCAGGTGTTCAGCTCAATATTGCCTTTCGCAGCGGCCAATGGGATTTTCTCGCCGCCATGGTTGAGGCCGATATGGGTGTCGCCATTTTACCTGAGCCTATCTGCAATAGGCTAAGCACCAGCAAACTGATCTTTAAACCTATGCAGCCCGCAATGACATGGGATCTGGCGCTTATTTGGCGTCAAAGTTTACCTTTAACACCCGCGGCCAAGGCCTTGCTTGAATTGAGTAAACAAAAAACTGAGCGCTGAAATACTGAGAAGATAAAGCGAGAAATGACATTCTGTAAAACAAAAGGATACGGACTTTAAACAAAGAGATACGAAGCTTCGTCAACCGTAACTAGTGATGACAGTTGGATCTCACCCATAAAAAAACCGCTGTGAGCCTAGGGGCCTACAGCGGTTTTTATTAGCTAACTAAATATTAGCTAATGTAAGTTAAGAATTACTTCTTAGCTTCAGCAGCTTTACGTTCTTTAACTTGAGCAACAACTTTCTCAGCTACGCTAGCTGGACATTGGCTGTAGTGTGAGAACTCCATAGAGAACTGACCACGACCAGAAGTCATTGTACGTAAAGTACCGATATAGCCGAACATTTCTGATAACGGTACGTCAGCTTTAACGCGAACACCTGTTACACCAGCAACTTGGTCTTTGATCATGCCGCGACGACGGTTTAAGTCACCGATCACGTCACCCACGTTGTCATCTGGGCTGAACACGTCAACTTTCATGATTGGCTCAAGAAGTTGTGGTTTAGCTTTGGCAATAGACTGACGGAAAGCGCCTTTAGCAGCGATTTCGAACGCGATTGCTGATGAGTCAACTGCGTGGAATGCACCGTCAGTTAATTCGAACTCAACGTCTAACACTGGGAAGCCAGCGATAGTACCTGTGTTCATCATGCTCGCGAAACCTTTCTCAACTGCTGGCCAGAATTCCTTCGGAACGCTACCACCAACTACTGAAGATTTGAACACGAAACCAGTGTTTGGCTCACCTGGGCGGATGATATATTCGATCTTACCGAATTGACCAGAACCACCTGATTGTTTCTTGTGAGTGTATTGATCTTCAACCATTTGAGTAATGGTTTCACGGTAAGCAACTTGTGGCTCACCTACGATCAATTCAACGCCATAAGTACGCTTCAGAATGTCTACTTTGATATCTAAGTGAAGTTCGCCCATACCTTTAAGGATGGTTTCACCTGAATCTTCGTCAGTTTCTACGCGGAATGATGGATCTTCAGCGATCATCTTACCGATAGCGATACCCATTTTCTCAGATCCACCTTTATCTTTTGGCGCAACTGCGATAGAGATTACTGGCTCTGGGAACACCATGGCTTCAAGAGTACATGGGTGTTTCACGTCACATAAAGTGTGACCAGTTTGAACGTTTTTCATACCCACGATAGCGATAATGTCGCCAGCTTGAGCAGATTCAATTTCAATACGGTCATCAGCATACATTTCACACATACGGCCGATACGCTCAGTTTTACCTGTAGCGCTGTTCAGGATGGTGTCACCCTTCTTCAGTTGACCAGAGTAGATACGTACGAAAGTCAGGGCGCCGAAACGGTCATCCATGATTTTGAACGCTAATGCTTTTAACGGTAAATCAGCAGAAACGATAGCGAATTCGCCAGTTTCGTTGCCTTCTTCGTCAGTTAATGGTTGTGGATCAACTTCATCTGGTGATGGTAAGTAGTCAACAACAGCATCAAGAACCAGTTGCATACCTTTGTTCTTGAATGCAGAACCACAGTATGTTGGGAAGAATGCCATAGTACGAGTACCCGCACGGATACAACGCTTGATGTCTTCCATAGATGGCTCTTCACCTTCCATGTAAGCTTCCATCACAGCATCGTCTTGCTCAACGGCTG
Organism: Shewanella sp. SP2S2-6; assembly: GCF_031931965.1. NCBI lineage: Bacteria > Pseudomonadati > Pseudomonadota > Gammaproteobacteria > Alteromonadales > Shewanellaceae > Shewanella > Shewanella sp. SP2S2-6. Next base: position 304,584 of record NZ_JAUOEQ010000002.1, read on the forward strand.
TTTCGATCAGCATTTCACGGTATTCTTCAACAAGATCAACCATGTCAGCAGGAACGTCTTGAACTTCGAAGTTCTCTGGTAAACCTGAATCATCCCATACATAAGCTTTACGAGTTAACAGGTCAACAACACCTGTGAATTCGTCTTCAACACCGATTGGTAAAACCATAACCAGTGGATTAGCAGCTAATACGTCTTTAGTTTGCTTAACAACACGTAAGAAGTCAGCACCCATACGGTCTAACTTGTTTACGAAGATAATACGCGCAACTTCAGATTCGTTCGCATAGCGCCAGTTAGTTTCTGATTGAGGCTCAACACCGCCTGAACCACAGAATACACCGATACCGCCATCAAGCACTTTCAGAGAACGATAAACTTCAACTGTGAAGTCAACGTGTCCTGGGGTGTCGATAACGTTGAAACGGTGATCTTTCCAGAAGCAACTAACTGCAGCAGACTGAATAGTAATACCGCGCTCAGCTTCCTGTACCATGAAGTCAGTGGTAGATTCACCATCGTGAACTTCACCGATTTTATGGATTTTACCGGTTAGCTTAAGGATACGCTCGGTGGTCGTGGTTTTACCCGCGTCAACGTGAGCGAAGATACCAATGTTTCTGTATTTGGATAATTCGGTCATGATTCAACTTTAATGAGTAGTTTAAGAAGTAGACGGAGTATGCGACAAACACCGACACACCGCACATCAGATTATTTTAGGCGCATATTGTAAATTGGAACCCTTCTCGGCGCAAATGGCTAGACTACTTTTTCACGATAAAGTCGCGTAATAATTTAATAAAATGGCCATAAACACGAACTAAAACAACTTAGTAAAACTCTTTAGCTTATTTTTCAGTCAATCAATAAAAAACGTTAAAAAAACTACATTCTAATGGGATAAGGTCATTTCTAATGAATTTCTATCATATTGTTAGGTACAAACCACTAACATTAACCCATGAGCATTACGGCTGGTGCAATAATGCTAATCCTTCCTCTAAAATAAAGATGGCTTAGTAAACTCATCTCAGTAGCAACCATTTACTTAAATAACAGTAAATCATACTTGCGCAAATGTTTACCTGTCGGTGCACATTTGATTACGCCCTTGTGCTTTAGCACGATAAAGCGCGCGGTCGGCACGTTCAAAGCACAACATCATAGGTTCGTTATCGGCAAGCTTAGCGACGCCAAAACTGCAAGTTAACTGAACATTGTCAGTAAATTGATAATGTTTGATCCTCTCAGCTATCCGCACACACAAGCTTTCAACTAAGGGTAAGGATGACTGCTGGCAGAGGATCACAAACTCTTCGCCGCCCCAACGGGCAACCACATCAGATTCACGCACGCAGTGCTGTAGTACCTGCGACACTTGCTCAAGGATCCGATCCCCGACGTTATGCCCTAGCGTGTCATTAATCTCTTTAAAGTAATCGATATCAATCATCACAAGGCACATGCCTGCCTTAGCAGATTTATCATGCTGCTCATTATTAATAAAAAGGCGATTAAAGTAATGTCGGTTATACAACTTGGTCAGGGGATCATGGGTAGATAAAAACTCGAGTTCGGCATTTGAAGCCTCAAGCTGCTGTCGTAAGGTTTCGAGCTGCTGATTCTTATCGGTGAGTCTACGGTTATACTGGCTGATAAAGTAAGTTCTTGCCCCCAACATTAGCAATAACAAACACGTCGCGCAGATAACTTGATAAACAAGCGAATAGTTAGTCTCATCTATGACAGTCACATTATTCCACTTCTGATAAATCAAGATCCGCTCCTGCTCACTCACAGCATTTAAGGCCTTATTTATCACAGGTAACAAGGACTCTTGACCATAGGCAACCCCCATCCGCAACTCATCTTCTGGTCCGCCCCAACCGGCTATTTTCAAATGATTAAATCCCGTTTGTTGGATGTAGGAGTTAACCGAAAACATCGATCCCACAAACAGATCGGCACGTTTATCCAGCACCGACTGCAATCCTGCGGGCTCACTGGCCACGGTAAGCGTCTCAATTTGAGGATAATAATGCTGAATATATTCGGCTAAACGGTAACCTTTAGGCACGGCTAAAGTACGTGCGCCAATATTCTCAAATCCTTGTAGAAAAGGCTGCTCTTTAAGTGACACCAATACATTAGGAGAGCGAAAATAAACATCACTGAAGTGCAGATAAGTCTCTCGTATCAGGGTTTTATTCAGCATAGGAGTTAAATCACACTGTCCGCTTTGCAAAAAAGATAAGGTCTCGGTCCAAGAGGAAGTCGGCACCAGCTGAAACTTGAGCGAAGAATGCGATTCAATATAATCAATATAGTCTGACGAAATACCCAGATGCTTACCCTCTCGGATTCCTTCATAAGGCAACCAGTCAGGGTCGACGCAATATCTTACTATCTGAGTAACACTAACGTCTTGGCCAGCAGGCTTAACATTCGCCATCGCTAAACGGTCGGCATAAGCCAGTAATGGCATACACATCAATAGCGGCAATAACCTCAATAAGCCACGCAATTCCATTGATAGTTTCAACCTAAAAGCAGATGCTCGATGGGTAATGTAAAAAAGTGTATACGTGAAAACCGCATAATACCAATTCCCATCACGATGAGTGCGAAGCAGTTCCTTATCTATAGTCGGCTCAAAACGCCAGAATATGTGTCAACGCGACACAATAATGGATGTGTAGACTGGTATAAAAGCCCTTGAGTTAGGATGGCTAACATTGAAGTAAATAATGATTGAGGCAAAGTATCACTTATTTCAGATATTCAGATTAGAACTTTCAAATTTGGCGAGTCTAACAGGAAACGATTAATCAACAATAATATCAATAGCTTATACCATTCCGCATTGGAGTCTGATCTACTAGCAAGCAACCCAACAGCTTAAAATTGGATTATGAAACCTGAAACTGCTGAAAGTCTGCTTAGCCTCTCCAAAAGAGAAAAAAATCCGCATAAGCGCATGCGATTGCTCGCTGTATCGCTATTTTTGCAATGCCATAACCGCACTCAGGTGGCAAGCCAGTTGAAGGTGGCCAGATCTAGCGCCAACTTATGGGTCTCCAGCTATCTTGGGCAAGGACTGGCAGGACTTGAAGATAAACCACGCCTAGGGAAGAAGCCGTCATTGTCAAATGAGCAAAAAAGGAGACTCGCCAGATACATTGAGTTCAAAGCACAATCAGATGAGGGCGGCAGACTCACTGGGGCCGACATCCAGCAATACATCTCGAGTGAGTTTAATGTCGAGTACCATCCCAATCACATCTACAAGCTACTAAAGAGCATGGGATTCTGTTGGATAACCAGCCGCTCCAGGCATCCAAAACAAACTCAGAGCTTACAGGACGCTTTTAAAAAAGTTTCCTCTGGAAACGATCCTTCACACTCCCATTCATATACAACCACACCAGATTGATATTTGGTTTCAGGACGAAGCCAGATTCGGCCAGCAAAATACAACGACACGACTTTGGGCCCCCAAAGGCAGTAGACCAAGAGCGCTAAGACAGCAGCAGTTTGAATATGTGCACCTCTTCGGCGCAGTCTGTCCTGCAACAGGAGAAACTGAAGCCATCATCACGCCATTCGTTAATAAGGACATCATGCACCAGCACTTGGAGCTCATTGCAAAACGCACCAAATCTGGCCGCCATGCAGTCGTGGTAATGGACGGTGCAGGTTGGCATACCAATGACATTGCTGCTGATATCCCCAACCTGTCTATACTCAAACTGCCGCCATATTCCCCAGAACTAAACCCCATCGAACAGGTATGGAGTTGGCTGCGCCAACATTATCTCGCCAATCGCTGTTTTAAAGGATATGAGGACATAGTGGATGCCTGCAGCCAGGCATGGAACAGCTTTATCAGTTGTACAAAACGCGTGGTAAAGATGTGCTCTCGGGAATGGGCAAAGGTGACTGAACTTTAATGCGGAATGGTATTAAATATACGTAAAGATAAAGCAGACCCACAGCTATTTTGGCAAAAGTAATATTTTCTAACATGCGAATACGAAAAAAGCCTCTACATTGCTGTAGAGGCTTTCATCTTTATGTTGGCGGAGCGGACGGGACTCGAACCCGCGACCCCCGGCGTGACAGGCCGGTATTCTAACCAACTGAACTACCGCTCCTTTAACTTAACGTTTGCACATTAAGCTAAATTAGGCGCTTGGCGATGACCTACTCTCACATGGGGAGACCCCACACTACCATCGGCGCGTTTGCGTTTCACTTCTGAGTTCGGGATGGGATCAGGTGGTTCCACAAGGCTATTGTCACCAAGCAAATTCTGTTTATTACCGTGTCCATCTCTGGCTCACGCTAATAATAATTCGGAAAGCTGATTTGCTTTGTTTGAGTTCGCACTTCATCAAGTGTCGATATTCTGTCTAAGGCAACTT